>JABDFS010000017.1 GCA_013286425.1 Bacteroidota bacterium | reverse complement strand
TAGTACTTCTTTGGTACCTCTTTGGTACCTCTTTAGTCCCTGTTTTGTATCTTTTTTGTTTGTGCTTGAATATACCTGCTATACTCCTTGCCGGTTATTTTTCCGGAATAAGAAAATGGACAGGTAGAAATTAGCCTGTTTTAGCTATTGCCACACTTTCCGCCTCACAATACTTTTGCACTGCAGTTAAAGAGAAACGCTGACCTGTTCACCTAATTAATTGCTTTAATTTTTCCGGTAAAGATTATTCGTTTCTGCTCTTCGAAAACCATGTTTGTTGTATAAGGTGTAAGGCACTTTGAAAGTATCAGCTACCTGCAACCAGCACTTCAGGGTGTGATTTGCACATACAGGCAAACATCATTTCCAAAAAAATAAAATGGCTTACAAGCTTGCATGCACTACGTGTGCCCGGGCGAAGTATGCCATGAAAAATAGTTTCAAAAACAAAAATTCAAACACATTTAAAAACAAATTTTATGGGACTTTCACAATCTTATTTATCACAGTCAGCTTATGGTTATGATACTGTATCATCAGTAGACGTTAATGGATTAAATGGAATTTTAAAGAAGTACTACACTAATTCCGCCAAAGACTTTACAGCTATTACAATGTACTTTATTAAAGACAGTGCCGGCAATCCGCAGGCTATTGATCTGGCTGCTTTACTTGCCCTAACCGGCAATATTGACCCGCTAACTGTTAAAAGCACAGACACTGCATCTATTAATACTATTAAAAACACCTCTTTCTATTTTGCATTTAAATTCACGCCCGGCAATCCTTCCACTGTTCCCACTTTTATGTTCACTTATCTTAAGTTCGTCCTGGGAACGCAAAACGTTACTTATACACTTTGCTGCCAGGATATTCAACTTGTATTTTTCGATACAGAACACAATACCTGGGTAAATGCCAGCCAAAGCCAGGGAAGTACTTTATACAACATTAATGCAACTATTACGCTGCAAAACATTTTGAATAACAACAACCTCCCGTCAAACGTGCAGAATGAACTGAATGATCTTGGCAACCAGGGGCTATCGGTTTACCAGTTGCTGTTTGATTTTGATACGGCTGCAATTGATCCTTCCACCACCATACCCGTACTTACAAAGGACAACGCTATTTACACACCGCTACTGGATCAGTTTATTCCTGCATATCTCAATGCATTTAATACTGTTGTTTCACCGGTTCTGAATTACTCTGTTGTACAGCCAAACAGCGCCACATTAATTCCTACATCCATGGGTTTTTGTTTTGAACAGGTGGTTGATGCCAATGGAGATGTGATCGGCAACCCCAGTGCTGCGCAAATAAGCCAGTGTACACTGAATTACCTTTTTGCCACTAATGGCCATGCTTTACCTGCACCAAAACAATTTAACTGGAATTGGCTGGATACCGGCGATGTAGCCAATTATAATGGCGCAATGGCTATTAACCGTAACAGCTTTGCCGCTTATTTTGACAGCCAGTTGAAAAACTATGTATTGGGCAATTGTTGGTCACCGGTTGTAACCAGCAGCACCAGCTTATTAATGCCTGAATATGATGTTGATATTAATTATGGAACCTATGCCAGCAATTTCGGTGTGCAGCCATTTAATATAAATGATTTGTACGCAGGATCTCCTGACACCCTGTTGCTGTATATGTTCAATGGGAAAGGCACTGCAACCGGTTGGACGAACAATGATACTATGACAGTATCAACCCATTACTGGTTACAGCTTGATGTGGAGCTGCCTGAATCAACGCCACCCTATTTAAGCAAAATGCTTACTTTAACCCAAAATCTTTGGATTACGGTTGATGCTACCGGCAACACTGACTTTGAAGGACATACGCCTTATAATGGCAGCCCTGTGTACAAGACTTTTACAGATACTTTTTCTGTAATTGTAGACCCGATGGGTAACGTAAACCTGGCAAATACAAATTCACAGGTGCAGGATAATTCAGATAACCCGGCCAATATACCCCAATATGTATCTGAAGCCCTGAGCAGGTGGGTAGCATGGAGTACAGCCGCCAATTTTACACAGCTGCCGCTCGCTATGCCTAAACAGTTTGTATTTCCAGGCGGCGATACATTCACATTTACCAATGCAGGGTTCTCCAACTATTCAGACCTGGTATGTAATGTTACCTACAATAATGTAAAATCTTAGGTCAATACATCCTCAATAAATAATTAACTGTGGCAAAGGCTGCATAAAGTATTAACCAATGAAAATTATAAATGAAACCGAGTTGATGAATAACCAAAAGGCATCAACTGTTATAGTGCCGGATGTTCAGTTCGAAGCCGTACAAACAGCTTCGGGTAATTCACTGGTATTTTCTTTAAACGAAAGCGGAATCCTTAATTGCACCTGTGAAGTTCAGGGTGATACACATGGGTGGACAGTGGTTGACCTGAGTTCTGCCCAGGCTAAAACCGATTTCCCGGATGACTTCACAAATAAAACTGTGAAGGTAACCCACTTCGATCTTGGCCAGGACCCGGTTAGCCGTAATGTTGACCTGGTAATGGTATTGAACGCAAATAACCAGGATTATCTTTATGTGTCTTTAGACAATGCAACCGATACCTGGGTAGGCTATACACCTAAATGGACATACGTAAAATTTGATGACCCGAACTACCCCGCTTATGCTACAGCTCCTATTAATGATGTATATCTTGCCCGGTATGGCAGCAACATGTTTGCTTTTGTTGACCTGGCAACAGATCCTGTTACACATGCACTCACAAGATACGCTGTTGACTATACCGGCCAGACATGGATGAACCTGACAAATTCCAGTACACCGCAATGTTGGATACCACATAATTTTCCTATGACGGTACAGGCAGGTTCACTTACCAGCACGATAGGTTGCGGTCCGGGTGATGTGGGCGTGAACGGCGTTTACACACTGGGTGTAGATAACAGTGATGCGAATGTGCCTGCGTTAGTATATTCACCTTTATTTGGCAGTGATCCCACAGGTCCCGGTTATCCTACAGATTTCGATTTGTCGAAACTGGATGTAGATGTTACACACATGGCAATAGCTGTATCGGCGCGCAATGATGGCATGACTGATCTTTTCTTTGCTTCCAATGGCTCTTTATATTTTATACCGAATGAAAAGCAGATAGAAGTAAATGGGGTATTACCTACGCTTACACCTATATACACACATAGCTTGTTGCAGAAAGTCACCAGCCTGCATGTAAATACCTGGAATGACAGCAATAATGATGACCCGAACGGCAATATTGTGCTTTGGGGGCAGAGCGATGACCCCGATGGCTCAGGCACCTCTCAATTGTTTATTATGGAATGTGCTGTAGGGCATGAACCGGATGCTTTTGCATGGAGCTGCCCTATACCATTGTTATTTAATGTGGTGAACTCGGCTACTTATATCAACAATAATTACAGTGCACTTAACATTATTGATCCGGTAAACGGCAACGCATATGGCAGTTGCAATGTGCTGTTTGCAGAACAGGTGATAGATAAGGCTTCTGTTTTAACACAGTTGTTCCAGGACCCGGTTACAACAGCATGGCAGGTGCGCAGTTTATTAACCGCACCGGATACTGATAATATTCAAACCGCTATTTATGATACTACTACTTATTCAACCCATATTGAAATAACGGATGATAACAATATTTCCCAAATTAATGTGCCGGTTGCAGTATGGGCCTCCAGCCCCTGCAGCGTTTACATTAATGACGCAAAAAATACGGATGCCTATTTTACTTTGGATACAGAAAAACCATTTTTATTTTCAACAGATGTTAGCGCCAATGTCACCATCATGCAGCCGGTAGATACCATTGGTGGTATTTCATATTACGTTGCGGTGCAGGATCCTGTTACCAAACAAATTTATACCGAGGTTATTAATCCGTTGTCTGGTACATCCGGCACCATTTCAACACTTAACACCAAAGTTCCTGATGGAAAAGATCATCTGCAGGGCGTTCAGGTTACAGATGAGTATGGCACTACTACGCAGTTGGTAAGCAGTACTTATGATTCCCGGACAGCCACCACTTCCAACAATATCAATACATTTTGTCAGCAGAATGCCCACCTTAACCAGGACGGTCTTGTAACAGGGCGGTCATGGCCGGATGCAACAGCTGTAGCTGCTGCCTTCCCGGCTGTTCCAGCCGGTGTATCATCGGCGGTTAAGCCTGCCCCAGGTACAGTAATTAAGAATACAGTAAAGAAATTTGCCAAAGCAGACAGGCCTGCAAAAAACATACGCTTCAATGCTGAAACAGGTAAAATATGGGGCTGGACTTTTGGCAAAAATGCAAAGCATTATGAAGGTATTGAAGCAATGAAAGAAATGGGTTTAATAGTGCAGGCGAATGGCAGCCTGGCATTTACTTTAAGTAATGGACATGTTCTGGACAGCAGCAACTGGATTGAAATAAAGGCAGGCCATTTGTTTAAATGGATGAAGAGCGAAGCGGATAAACTGCAAAATGCGGTTGCTACATTTGAAAATGGCGTGATTGATTGCGTGCTTACCATAGCAGGCGAAATATACCATTTTGTGGCAAAGTGCGCCAGCGATATTGTTAACCTGGTGCATACGGTGCTGAATGCTATTGAAGTTGCTTTTGAAGATATCGTGAAATGGATAGGATTTATTTTTGATTACGACGATATTTTGAGAACACATGCCGTTATAAAGAACTTTCTTAAGTTAACAATCAATTATGCTGCATCAAATATTTCCACGTTTCAATCAGCTATACAAACATCTTTCACAAGCATCCAAAACGATTTGAATGCACTTGTGGGTTTGCCGCAAATAAGTGATACACCTGCCAGTACATCATCACAAAATCCGCCTCCGCAATCAAGCAAAACGCCGCAGGCAAACTGGGGCACGCATAAATTGAAAAGTAATGGTGGGAACACAAATCCAAGTGATCCTAACTTTTCACCTGGTTCGAATTCAGATCCTACCGGCGGTAAATTGCAGAATTTACTTTCAAAGATAGAAGGCCTGGAAACAACTACATTAAACCAGTTAAGCACTAACCTGCAATCAATAGTTGATAATTATAAAACACTTACCGTTTCGCAGATTGTTGAACAGGTGCTCGTTGCCATTACAGATTTTCTTATTAGTGAGGCGCAGGATGTCATTCTTTCATCAACAGATGTTATGGCTTTACTGATGGATGAAGTTTATACAATATTAACCGGCCCGATAGACATTCCGGTAATTTCATGGTTGTATAAAAAAATGACAAAAGGCAGCGATTTTGATTTGCTGGACCTGGTTTGCCTGGTAACGGCTATTCCCTCAACTATTGTTTATAAAGTTATTGAAGAAACTTCACCGTTTCCTGATGATGACACAACTACGGCGTTGATAAATGCGCCAGATTTTGCAACGTTATTAAGCGTTTTGTCACAACCTGTAACAGGTGTGGGTGCCCATGGAGGAGACGATATAAGCAATAGCCCTACGTTTAAGAAGTATATAAAAATTGCTAACATTGCTGCCCTTGGCGGTGCGGTTGGTGTTTCAGTTTTATCAACTTTAAAATCAGGTGTAATAGATACGCTGAAAGACAATAAATGGATTAATGCCGTGAATACAGCTTGCTACTTGTTATATGTATGGCCGGATTTAATGGAGTCTATTCCTACCAATACTACCAGCGGTACATGGTACGACATAATGAATAACTGGTGCACCTGGGTAGCTATAACAAAGACACTTGCTGATGCTCAATGCGGGTTTAATGAACTGATTGGATCATTGTGGGGAAATATAGCGCCCTGGGCTGATCTTATTATAAATATTGCCTGGCAGGCTCCTACCTGTGGTGCTATAGCTGATGAATTCATGCATAAAAATCCAACAACCACCGAAAAAATAAATTCTATAATAAATTTTATAGGAGGAACAGCTTTTGACGCAAGTGGCTGGTGTTCACCCGCGCTGGCTTCAGCACAAGGTGCCTATTTAACCCCAGATGGCAAAGTTGCAATTGGCGGATGGATGGCATTAATCAGCCTTTTAAATGTAGGATGGGGTGTTTCATGTATATTAGATTCTTATGGCCCGTTTGCAGAATCTTAATTATCGATATCGGCAAAAAGAAAATAGCTCTTTCAATGGCGAAACGTTTATTCGTTGCGCCATTTTTTTGCTACATCCGCAACCGGAATAATTATAAATAATATTATTTCTAAATAGTACCTGTAGTTTATGCCTGAAGAATTAACCGTGTGATATTATCAATGGTACATTTACCACGCCACCGGTGGTTTTATTTATGATCCGTATGCTATAGACACCGGAAACCCATGAAGGATTTAAAGGAAGATTGTGATTGTTATTGCCACCGCTATGTTGAATAATGCGGGTGCCAAGCCTTACGCCCTCGGCATTATAGATCACAGTTTCATAATTTCCTTTTGGCATATTTGCAAACTGAAGCGTAGTAAAGTTTTCGCTTGCAGGATTTGGATAAACCGTTATGCCTGCATTTTTATCAAGCGCAAACTGCGGGTTAACTTTAGCAGGATTTGCAGGTTTGCTGCCCGAACAGTTTAGCACAAGCATAAACCTGTTGCGGTAACTGTTAGTGTCAGTATTAGGTGTAAAGCTGTACAGAGAAGTATCTCTCAGGTCAACCTGTGTTTGCGTACCAAGATATTTATCTACAAGGCAAGCCATTGAAGGGAATTTATCAGCTATATTATCTCCAAACAACTTAAGCTGGTAAGGCTGTTGCCTTAAATATAGCCTGAAGAAGAGCGTATCTGCGCTTCCGGGTATAGGCCGGAATTCTATTGCCAGGGTAGTATCATGCCGTACGATGGCCATATTTTCAATTTCTTCGTTCCATTTCTTTTTTGCATCTATTGAATCTACGGCGGCAGCATATCTTTTTCCGTATGAGGCTGCAACGCCATCCATTAATACCTGGTTATTGTCTACAAGATCAGCATATACCGTTGTGCTGGTACCAGACGTCTTATTCACGTTAGCCTGCAAACCAAAAATGCCGGTAACCGTTTCAGTGGCAGTTTTGCTGTTTTCAGTAAAGGTAACAGAGCCTGCACCGGTATTGGTTAACTGTACCATAAAAGCCTGGCTGCTCTGGATTACACTTCCGGCAGTATAAGTACCGTCGTTAGGAACAAATACCCCACCCTGCAGGCTTAAAGTTACGTAACCGCCGACGCCGTTTGCTCCTCCAAGACGTGGATTCCATGTCCAGAATGTACTCCTGTTAATATTAATTCCTGCTTGAACACTGCCTGCAATGTCAACCGAAGAAGCGTAGGGATTACCAATAAAAATAAAATCATTTAGATTGCCGCTAAAAAGGCTTGTGACATTACCGCCATTATGCTGCTGGTTAAGTTGTCCTTTAGGCCTGAGTGTTGTTGCGCCGGGAGGCGCAGAATAAGTCAGGCAAATGTTGCGGTCGCCACGCACAAACAGGCAATAAGCAGTATTTGGAATAGCTATATTAGTGGTTAATGTAGAAGTTGGTACTACCCATTGGTTGTTACTGTAATATTTCAGGGAAGCATACCCTGTATTATTTACATCAAAACCATTGGCAGTGCTCCCACCGCTTATTTCCGTTCCGTAACCAGTTGTACCGGTAAACTGGGGCGGGCAGGTTAGAGCAGCATCAACAAAACCTTCCTGCCAGGCTGCATTTATACTTTGGCTGCTGCTGCTGAAAGGAATTCCTATGAAACGCCATGCACGTATAGCAGGAAAATATCTTTCCACGGTTGCTTCGCCTGTGATATTGCCGCTGGAAATATCTACCCTCGCCGTACCGCTGGGATTTGACTTTAATATGAGATTACCGTTTGTATTTAAATTACCTGATAGTCCTGTTACTTTCACCGTTCCGAAACCTGTACTGCTATTACCCGCTGTTATGTTCAATGTATTTCCAATTGTTGCCTGTCCGCCGGTAATAGTTAGCGTTTTAAGAACATTGGTAATAGTATCTGTTGTTTGATCGAATAAAAGCGTACCAAGATTGGTGCCTGCAATTACAGCGACCACACCCGATGAAGCTGTACCAGTTAAAACGCCCGAACCTGTTATGGTACCATTTAGCGTAAGGGTTTTATCATTTAATTTAAATTTTCCGGCAGTAAGTGTAAAAGTATTCTTTATGGTTTCATTATTACCAAGAATAACGTCATTACCATTAGGCTTTGTAACATTGTAAAAACTGGTGCTTTGAGTACCATTAATGTTTTGCGGAGTAACAGTTCCGGAAAAAGTTGTTGTGCCTGTTCCGGAAGCATCCATATCATTGCCATTATTTGTAAAGTCGCCCGTAATAATTAATGATCCGCTGTTATTTAATTTTAAAGATGAGGTATTAGCGTTTTCAAAAGACCCGTTTACACTCATTACACCAGAAGCCAGGATAGAAAGGTTACCCGTATTTCTTATAATGGGTTGCATATATGCAGGGGTACCAAGCAACAGAGCGATAACGAAACAGTAAATGCCGGTAAAAGTACCTTTCATAAATTATGGTTGAAGAAGTTTATTTTCTTACAAAACACTTAGCAAAGCAAGATACAATTTAGTTTAACCTAATGGCGGGGTTTTAAAAAAAAGATAAACCGAAGGCCTGTTTGAGTAGTATGCTATTGCATAACCAAATTGGATTTGCAAAAATATTCACGCATAAGGCACAAATATCTTTTCCATACCAGATAAGATCATTTTTTCGATATTTCTTCGATATAACTTCGATCAAATGGATCGAAGAAATATCGGCATTATATCGTAGAAATAAGCTCCCGGGCAGATAAGCATTGAGTGTAGTAGTAAGGCGTAGCCGGCATAATCTAATACTACCAAGTATTTGCAATTATCTTCAGCTCCAGTTTTTCAATTGAGAATTTGTTCCGGCAGTTCACTATTGCGATATCTCACAAAAGCTTCATCTTTGGCGCCATTCAAAAAACTAAAATGACCAGAACAGCAACAATAATATTTTCATTGTTTTTCTTAACTTATTGGCTCCAATTAAATAAGACCTATACTACTTCTGCATATTCAATTAATTACCCGGAGAACTGGACTTTAGATGCATCCAAACAGAAAGCGGATGCAATTCTTTTCTTTTCTCCACTTGATAACGCGAATGACAATTTCTCAGAAAATGTCAACGTAATAGAACAAAATTTAGCCGGTCAAAATATTGATCTTCCCAGGTACAAACAAATTACTGAAAGCCAAATTTCAGCCTTACAAACAAGTGGAAAACTAATAAGCTCAACAATTGAAAAATCTTCAAACGGGAGCAGGTATTATGTAGAATATTTAATGACAACGCAAGGCAATAATGTTCATATTAAGTCTCTATGCTACATGAAAAATGAAATGGCATATTTGATCACATTTACAACAAAGACTGAAACATTTGACAGATACAATAAAATCGGATCTGAAATTATTGAATCATTCAAATTCAAATAAACTTCGGATAACAATTGTTATGATTAAGTGCAGCTTTCATTTTTTACAACACATAAATATAGTAGCTACCATAAAAATTTATAGAGCATGTAAGTGCTAAAAAGATGCCATTGCAGTTTTCATTTATCAGCTAACAATCAAAACCGGGATAGGCAATTTGTGACGAACCTGGTTTACGGTTTCGCCATAAACAATATCTTTTATACCGGTGTGCCGGTGCGCCCCCATCACCAGTATATCGGCTTCAAATTCTTTTACTATGCGTACAATTTCTGTAACACGGTTTTTATAACCAAGTTTTGTTTTTGCCTTATAGCCCATTGTATCTAACTGCACAGCCAAAGCCTGCAGGCGTTTCATATCAGCCCGTGTTTCATCATCATCAGTAGCATTACCTGAGAAGCCTGCTGAAACAGTTTCTACAACATGCACCAACAAATATGTTGATTGTTTGGAACCCTGGTTTAATGCATGTGCTATAAGCTTTTCATCAAGGTTTTTAAAATCAAGTGCAACTGCAATTTTCTTAAAAGGATCGACTGTAAGATGCGAGAGTTGCGGAGTAGCGCCGTGAATACTGTCTGCTTCTGATCTTTTCCGTTTAGAGTAGAATGGATAAAAAGTCATTATCAAAAACAAAACAATAAATGCCAGCGTTGCGATCGCGCAAACAGCAATCAACAAAATATTATTGCTTTGTTTTAATGTATCTATGATCTCTCCTGCAACCAATCGTACATTTAGAAAAATGAGTATGGCAGCAATGATCCATGCGGCGAGTTTGGTTATAATACCTATAGCGAATTTACCCATAGTGGTTTTGTCGCTTACAAAATGTATCAGCGGAATAATTGCAAACCCAAGCTGAAGGCTTAATAAAACCTGGCTAAAGACAAGCATATTATCTATTTCTGATTCACCGTAAATTAAAATAACAATTACGGCAGGAATGATAGCCAGCAACCGTGTAAGCAACCTGCGTAACCATGGATTGATGCGCAGATGCAGGTAGCCTTCCATAACAACCTGGCCTGCAAGCGTGCCTGTAATGGTGGAGCTTTGTCCTGATGCTATTAATGCAACAGCAAATAAAATTGGTGCAAGCGAAGAGCCTAACATCGGCTGCAATAGTTTATGTGCATCTTCAATTCTTGCAACAGATGATTGACCATTATAAAAGAAAACAGAAGCAGCTAAAATTAATATGCCGGCATTCACGAAAAAAGCTGCGTTAAGTGCTATAGTGCTATCAAAAATATTATACCTGATAGCTTTTCGAATACCTTTTTCATCGCTGCTTATTTTTCGTGTTTGCACCAACGCTGAATGCAGGTAAAGATTGTGCGGCATTACAGTTGCGCCGATAATACCAACAGCTATATACAATGATTCATTATTTAAAGAAGATGGAATAAGTCCTTTGGCTATTTCACCGATATGAGGCTTTGAGAAAAATATTTCGATCATAAATGATATGCCTATTATAAGCACCAGCACTATGATGAATGCCTCCATTGCACGCATTCCTTTTTTCTGTAAATAAAACAACAGGAAAGTATCCAATACTGTAACAGATACACCAAATACAAGCGGCAATCCTGTCAGCAGTTGAATGCCTAAGGCCATACCTAATACTTCAGCAAGATCGCAGGCTGCGATAGCAAGTTCTGCAAGTATATACAAGCAAAAGTTTACGATTGGCGGATACATTTCGCGGTTGGCCTGCGCAAGATCTTTTCTTCTTACAATACCCAATCTTGCACTTAAGCTTTGCAGCAATAAAGCCATTAAGTTGCTCATTAATAAAACCCATATAAGCTGGTATCCGAATTTTGCACCGCCCTGCAGATCAGTAGCCCAGTTGCCGGGATCCATATAGCCAACACTTACCAAATATGCCGGGCCAAAAAAGGCCAATACTTTTTTCCATCCCCGCTGCTTTTGTGTTGCATCTATTGATTCATGCACATCGCCTAAAGATCTTGTATCGTTATAGTTTAACATTATAAAGGATTTACTTGTATAGCTTTTGCCACCTGTTCGCTGATATTAACAGCTTGCTTATTCCTGCATTTTATTTCAAGTGAATTATCAAAAGCAAGACGCCGTTTTATTTCCAGTCTTGTGCCAATAACTATATTAAGGCTGCTTAAAAAAGAAAGTAATTCACTGGATTGATCCTGCACCGCAGTTATAACTGCCTGCTTATTTAAAGGCAATCGGGATAAAGGCAATTGCTGCTGTATGTTTATTTTTCCGTTTGCATCAGGTATAGGATCTCCGTGCGGATCAAATTTCGGATAGCTTAAAAAAGCATCCAGCTTGTCTATTAGTTTTTTGCTGCGTACATGTTCAAGCTCTTCTGCAACCTCGTGCACTTCTTCCCAACTGAACTGCAGTTTATCGACCAAAAAAAACTCCCACAAACGATGCCGGCGTATAATAATTAGTGCAACCTTATTGCCCTCTTTACTCAGGCGAAATGTTTTGTAAGGATTGTACAGTAACAAACCTTTTGCCTGCAGCTTTTTCAACATCTCTGTTATAGATGCAGGTTTAGCATTTAAATGTTCGGCCAATGCACTCGTACTTACCGCTTCATTCACCTGCTGCAGGTAATGTATTGACTTGATATAATTTTCTTCTGAAACAGAATAATTAGGTGGCACGTAATTAATTTTTAGGCAAACCTAAAAAATTTATTTCATGTATTTGCATTTTAAAATTATTTTTAGCAAAAGAATCCTGCATGAGACGTATTTCCTTCTGTCTTTTAGCGATATTAATTTTTAATAGTTGCAGGAATTCTTCGCCCGATCTTTCCGGCAATGAAAAAATAAGCACAGATGATTTTTTAAAAGCTTTCACCGAAATACAATCACCTGCATCGATAGCTGATACTTCTTTAAAAAACTTTGGAGACACAGTTGTAATTAGCAAAACAGTGTTCACACAATTCATTGCAGATTCTGCATTAAATACTTTTGCAAAAAGTACGGGCACAAATTTTATTATTCATCCCGCAGGCATTATTCATAAAAGCGAAAAAGATTTTTTGATCGCTAAATTCATCTCCAATAAAAAAATACAATTGGGTGTTTTTGTGCTGGATGATAAACATAAATTTCTTGCTTCGTTTCCGCTTTTAAGCAATCTTCAAAAAGATGATTATGAACGCAGTCTTGTAATTACAGAAGAGCCGACATTTATTTTAAAGAAAGAAAAATTTACTAACAACAATGGTTCTTTATACAGCAGGAATGGTTTTGCCTATAACAGTACATTAAATGGTTTTGAACAGGTATTACATGATAGTAATGAAGATACATCGCGCAATAACGAGATCATCAATCCCATTGATACTTTACCTGCAACCCATAAATTCAGCGGCGATTATATGAGTGATAAAAAGAATTTTATTTCTGTTAGAAATGGCAAAGATTCTCTTACTTATTTCTTTTTTATTCACTTTGAAAAAAATAACGGAGCATGCATTGGTGAGCTTAAAGGAGCGATGACATTTAAAGACAAACAGAGTGCTGTGTTTAGCGAAAGCGGAGATCCCTGCGTTATCGATTTTAAATTCACAGGCAATTCAATAAAAATTCTGGAAGAAGGAAACTGTGGTAATCATCGTGGTATAACGTGTCCATTCGATCTGAGCTTTAAAAAGAAACCGCAACCCAAAAAGAAGTTGAATACAAAGCCTGCGTAAAAATCTTTTTCAGTTATTATCCCCACAATACCTGACTTCATCGTGTAAAAAATACGTTTTATCAATTTAACACTATATTGCGGCGCTTTACAAAATCAACGCTATGGATTTTAAAAATTTCAAAGTTCCTTACACACCAGACGATCGCTACGCCAAAAAGATTGCATATTTCTCTATGGAATTTGCCATACACCAGCCACTTAAAATTTATAGTGGTGGCCTTGGTTTTCTTTCAGGATCACATTTACGCAGTGCTTATGAATTAAAACAAAACCTTATAGGCGTTGGTATTTTATGGAAGTATGGTTATTATGACCAGGCACGCAACCAGGATCAGACATTGCAGGTAACCTGGATGGAAAAAATATACAGCTTTCTGGAAGATACCGGCATCAAGTATCAGATTATTGTACACGATGTTCCGGTATGGGTGAAAGCATATTACCTGCGCCCGGAAATTTTTAATTCAGCTCCTTTATTTTTATTGAGCACTGATCTTCCTGAAAATGATTATGTGTCTCAAACTATTTGTCATCGTTTGTATGATGCAAATGTTTCAACCAAGGTTGCCCAGTTTATGTTGCTTGGTATTGGCGGAGCAAAATTGATAGATGAGTTGAACTTTAATCCGGACCTGTATCATTTGAATGAAGCGCATGGCATTTCTTCAGCATTCTATTTGTTGCATAAGTATAAAAGTGTTGATGAACTGAAGAAACATCTTGTGTTTACAACGCACACACCTGAAGAAGCAGGTAATGAAAAACACGATATTTATCTCTGCCAGAAAATGAGTTATTTCTGCGGGTTCAGTGTTGATGAAGTAAGAAAGCTAACCGGTATTGAAGACAACCAGTTTAATCACTCATTGGTGGCTTTACGATTTGCAAAACTTGCAAACGGCGTTTCGCAACTGCATGGAAAAGTCGCCAATGAAATGTGGAGTAAGTACAGTGACATTTGCCCTATCACTTCAATTACTAATGCTCAAAACTGGAAGTATTGGGCAGATAAACAATTGTATGCATCAATGGATGAAAATAATGACTGGCGCTTTGATGACCGCAAATGGTATTTAAAGAAACGTGCGTTTGAAATTATTGCAGATCAAACAGGAAAACTTTTTAATCCAAGTATTTTAACCATTGTGTGGGCAAGACGTTTTGCAGGTTATAAAAGAGCAGATATGTTAACCTGGGATCTGGAACGTTTTAATGCATTGGTATCAAATAAAAAATACCCGGTGCAAGTAGTATGGGCAGGTAAACCTTACCCTGTTGATTACCCGGCTATCACGCAGTTTAATAATCTTGTTCAAATAAGTAAGAATTATAAAAACGTTGCGGTGCTTATAGGTTATGAACTTGGCTTAAGCAAAAGACTAAAACAAGCTTCAGATATCTGGTTGAATAATCCACGTGTGCCAAGAGAAGCTTCCGGCACCAGCGGCATGACTGCAGCTATGAATGGCTCAGTAAATTTTTCAACAGATGATGGATGGATACCTGAATTCATCAATAACGGCAACAATGGTTTTGTTGTGCCAATAGTTGATTATAAAAACATGAGCGTAAGTGAACAGGATAAATATGATCTTGATAAGCTTTACGAAATTCTGGAGCAGCAAATTCTTCCTTTGTATTATGACAGTCCTGATACCTGGAGGCAGATAAGAAAAAATGGTATGCGTGATGTTCGTGTGCAGTTTGATAGCAACCGCATGGCACATGAATATTATGAGAAACTTTATAAATAATTTTTTACATTTTTCAATTATTAATTGACCAGGGAGAAAAAATCGTTGTAAGCATTACACTTACATTTGCACATAATCATTTATAAAATGAAACGTGCATTTTTAACGTTACTTGCTTTTACCTGCTGCTTATTAAGCTTCGCACAACCTACAGGTAATAATGTAAATCGCCCCAAACTTGTTGTGGGTATTGTTATCGATCAGATGCGATGGGACTATCTTTATAAATACTCTCCCTTTTTTGATAAAGATGGTGGCTTCCTGAGATTGCTTAATAATGGCTTTAGCTGTGAAAATACATTTATACCTTATACCCCTACTGTAACTGCCGCGGGGCATACTTCTATCTATACCGGTTCTGTGCCGGCAATTGACGGAATTGTTGGCAATACCTGGATTAACAGGCAAAACAATAAAACTGTTTATTGTGCAGATGATGATACAGCAAAAACGATAGGCGCGGCAGACGAAGCCGGAGAAATGAGTCCGCGCAATCTTGTTGTTTCAACCATAACAGATGAGTTGAGACTGGCAACAAATTTTTCATCAAAAGTTATTGGAGTATCTATAAAAGACAGGGCTGCTATTTTTCCTGCAGGGCATTTGGCAAATGCCGCATATTGGTATGATGCAGTTGCAGGAAACTTCATCAGCAGTTCTTATTACATGAATGAACTTCCTGCATGGGCAAACGATTTCAACAAACGTAAACTTACTGATTCGCTTTACAAACTCAACTGGACTTTAAGTCTTCCTGATTCTGTTTACCAACAGCATTGCGGCAATGATGAACAGCCTTATGAAAGAAAACCTTTTGGAGATAATCAAACACATTTTCCATACACATTAACTTCATTCATAAAAAAAGATTATACAAAAATTGATGTAACCCCTTACGGAAATACTTTACTGGAAGCGTTTGCAGAAAATACAGTTGTAAACGAAAATTTAGGACGCAATACGAACACGGATTTTCTAACTGTAAGTTTTTCTTCACCTGATTATATCGGACACAGTTTTGGTTCTGAATCGTGGGAACAAATGGATGATTACATAAAGCTTGATAAAACACTTGGAAAGTTCTTTGCCTTTTTAGATGCACAGGTTGGTGCAGGAAATTATCTTGTTTTTTTAACTGCTGATCATGGTGTGGTAAACAGCCCCGGCTTTGCACAACAACATAAATTACCCGGTGGTTCTTTTAATGAGGTTATGCTTGCAAACAGTATTAAGCAATTAATGCTGGTAAAATATTCATCTCCGAATATCATTAAAGGATTAAATGAAGACCAGATATATCTTAATCATGATATAATTGATTCACTCCACTTAAACGAGGATGAAGTAATAAATTCCATTATTCAATTTACTGAACAAAGGCCAGGTATTGCGAGAGCATTTGCATTAAAAGACTTAAGTGCCACAACTTTAACACCTGTTCAAAAACAGATGTACAGTAATACATATTTTCCACAACGAAGCGGCGATATACAATACGTTCTTGCGCCGGGTTATGTTGCAGGTGATGGAATGGGAACATCACATGGATTATGGAATCCTTACGATGCACATATTCCTTTGCTTTGGTATGGATGGAATATTAAAGCCGGCAAAACCAACCGCGAAACTTATATGACAGATATTTCTGCTACTGTTGCTGCACTGCTTCACATTCAAATGCCAAGTGGTTGCGTTGGAAAAGTTATACCTGAAGTATTTAAGCAATAAAAAAGCTTCAGAAATTTCAGAAGCTTTATAATATTCAATATTCAATTTTATTATGGCGAAACAAGCCTGAAGCCATTGCCATGAATATTTACTATTTCAATGTTCTCATCATCTTTTAAATACTTGCGCAGCTTTGCAATATAAACGTCCATGCTACGTCCGTTGAAATAAGTATCGCTGCCCCATATTTTCTTTAATGCTCTTTCTCTTGGCAAAAGATCGTTTTTATGTTCAGCAAGCATTTTCAACAACTCATTTTCTTTTGGAGAAAGTGTTTGTGTTTTACCATCGTGCGCCAACTCACGCAGCTTAGGATTAAAGTGATAACGTCCAAGATCGAACTCTATGTTCTCACTTTCTCTATTTAGTTCCTCATTGCGTTTAAGTATCGCTTTTATTTTCAGAAGCAACACTTCACTATCAAAGGGTTTGGTAATATAATCATCAGCGCCTAATTTATATCCCTGTATAATATCTTCTTTCATTGTTTTTGCGCTTAAAAAGAAAAGCGGAATATCAGGATCGATATCACGTATTTCTTCTGCAAGCGTAAATCCATCCATATTCGGCATCATAACATCAAGCAAACAGATGTCGAATTTTTCACGTTGAAAAGCGGCGAGGCCAAGCCTTCCGTCTCTTTCTAATATAACATCATAATCATTTAATTCAAGATAGTTCTTGAGCACCATGCCCAGGTTTGTATCATCTTCACACAATAAAATTTTATACTTTTTTCCTTCCATAAATTTGTATTTATATATAAAGTTAATAACAATTAAAATGCCTTAAACGCATTAATTATTTTGATTAAAGATAAGCATGATTAAAAGAAATTTAATATGTAAGGTCAGTTTAACGGATGTTTATACTTTTATCTCAGAATAAATTAAACATATGATGTTAGTACAGGATAAAATATTTCATCATTCCGAAAAGTGCCATATAATGTTGGAACGCGATGAAGAACTTTAGTTAACGCCTGTTCCTGTTCCCGGAATATATTATAATATATTGAAGTAATGTTGCTACAGAAGCCAATGCAGCAACAACATATGTAAGAGCAGCCCAATGCAAAGCATCTTTTGCTTTATCATGTTCCTGCGGTAAAGTTACATTGCTTCTTTCCAGCCAGGCAAGTGCACGATTACTTGCATCAAACTCTACAGGCAAGGTTATTAAGGAAAAAATTGTAGTTAACGCAAATAGTACGATACCACCCAAAAGAAGCGTCGGAAAAACATTGATCATTATTATACCGGCAAGCAAAACCCATTGCACAATATTACTACTGAACTGAACGAAAGGCACCAACCTGCTTCTTAACATCAGCCAGGTATAAGCAGTGGCGTGTTGCACCGCGTGGCCGCACTCATGTGCTGCAACTGCAGCGGAAGCAATACTTCTGCCCTCATACACATCAGGACTCAGGTTAACTGTTTTCTTAAACGGGTCGTAATGATCTGATAAGTAACCGTTTACTGATATCACCTTCACATCGCAAATACCATTGTCGCGCAGCATTTTTTCTGCTACTTCCTTGCCGCTTAAACCTTTGGCAAGAGGAATTTGGGCATATCTTGAAAATTTACCTTTTAATGTAGATGAAACAAGGAAGCTGATGCCCAGAAAAATCAGAGAAATAAAAAATATTGAACCCATTTAAATTTTTTTTATTTGAAGGGTCAAATTTATAACCAATTAAAAATCAGGAAAAAAAGGAAGTCAAACTCTACCCACATAAGACAACTTGACCGAAATTTTAAAGATTTAAAGTAAATTCAGCCAAATTGCCCGTTTTGAAATTAGATGAAGCGTCCAAAAGTTTTCAACAACACCAAAAAATTATTTTGTTATGTAGCCCATTATTGTAATTTAGTGGCTGAATTTAATGGGTTAGTAAGTAAAAAAGGGTCGGTATTTCACCGGCCTTTTTTATTTCATACACTTCAATAAACCTTTTTATTTACGTGAATTTATCTTTATAGGATGAGCAAAGTTAAAACAGCCTTCTTTTGTTCTAACTGCGGATATGAAAGCGCGAAATGGTTAGGTAAATGTCCATCATGTAATCAATGGAACACATTCATTGAAGAAGTGATTGAAAGAAATCAAAAAGAGAAAAATTTCTGGAAAGATGCTGCAGGAGAAAGACAAACATCAAAAGCAAAACTGCTTGATGCTGTTGAAAACATAAAAGAAGAAAGAATAATAACACATGATGCTGAATTGAATCGTGCATTAGGCGGTGGTATTGTTTCAGGAAGCATTGTATTGCTGGCAGGTGAACCAGGTATTGGAAAAAGCACTTTGTTATTACAGGATGCTTTAATGCTGAAGCAAACAACTATACTTTATGTAAGTGGCGAAGAAAGCGAACAGCAAATTAAAATGCGCGCCAACAGGTTAAACATTCACAATGATAATTTTTATATACTTACTGAAACATCATTGTCGGTAATTTTTAGCGAGATAAAAAAACTGCAACCATCTTTTGTCATTATTGATTCAATTCAAACATTGCAATCGGATAATATTGATGCAACACCAGGTAGCGTTGCGCAGGTAAGAGAATGTGCAGCATCATTACAACGTTTTGCGAAAGAAACATACACACCGGTTTTTTTAATTGGCCATATAACAAAAGATGGAAGCATAGCAGGCCCAAAAATTCTCGAACATATGGTTGATACTGTTTTACAATTTGAAGGTGATCAACATTATGCTTATCGTATTTTACGGACATTAAAAAACCGTTTTGGAAGCACATCAGAATTAGGTATTTATGAGATGACAGGTTCAGGCATGCGAACTGTAAACAATCCATCTGAAATATTAATCAATCAAAAAGAAGAAGTATTAAGCGGAAGCACTATCGCTGCAGGCATGGAAGGATTAAGGCCTTTGTTAATTGAAACACAGGCATTAGTAACACAAAGTGTTTATGGAACACCACAACGCACAGCAAGTGGTTTGGACGCAAGGAGATTACAATTATTATTGGCAGTGTTGGAAAAACGTGGTGGCTTTCATTTTGGGGTTAAAGATGTTTTTGTGAACATAGCTGGTGGTTTAAGAATTGAAGACCCTTCTACAGACCTTGCCATTATTTGTGCATTGCTATCTTCATATGATGACGCGCCTCTTTCTCCAAACATTTGCTTTGCCGGCGAAGTTGGATTGAATGGTGAAATAAGAGCTGTTAACCGTGTTGAACAACGAATAGCCGAAGCTGAAAAATTAGGCTTTGAAAAGATTTTTATTTCACCCTTTAATAAAAAAGCGTTGAATAAATCTCAACATCAGATAGATATTATTGCTGTTAGCAAAGTAGATGAATTATACCGGTTGCTTTTTTGATCTTTATTATGAATGTTGCAAAAAATTATATCGACGATTTCTTACACCTTTTTTTTCCGCACGTGTGTATTGGCTGTGGTTCTGACGTATTGAACAATAAAGATATTCTATGTGCCAGGTGCATAGATGCGCTTCCCATAACAGGTTTTATATCTTCAGCAAACAATCCTGTTGAAAAAATATTTATTGGCAGAATAAATGTTCAGCATGCAGGAAGTGCTTTTTATTTCACCAAAGATTCAGTGATCCAGCAAGCCATCATTCAACTTAAATACAAGGGCAATCAACCGGCAGGAATTTTTCTCGGCAAATTATTAGGACATCAATTAACGCAAAGCGAAAGATTTGATGATGCTGATGTAATCATTCCTGTTCCATTGAATGATAAAAAATTTTATAAGCGTGGTTATAACCAGGCCGAAGTAATCGCAAAAGGAATTGCATCAGTTTGGCAGAGGCCTGTAATTAATAATGCAGTTGAAAGAATTTTATTCACTGAAACACAAACGCATAAAAACCGTATCGACCGATGGGAAACTATGGAAGGTATGTTCACAGTAACGCGGCCGGATGCTGTTGCAGGCAAACACATTTTGTTGGTTGACGATGTTATTACAACAGGTGCAACATTGGAGGCATGTGGACAGGCTATTCTAAAAATTCCTGATATTAAATTAAGTGTGGCAACCCTTGCCTATACTATTTAGTTTATTTATCAATTATCCAATACAATAACTTTGTTACAATTAAAATAAAATCTCGTATGAAATTACTTCTTGTGGCTTTAACTGTTGCTGTAGTATCTCTGTCATTCAATACACCTCCAAAAACAATTTATGATTTCAAGATCAAAGCAATTGATGGTAGCACGATAGACTTTTCAAAATACAAAGGGAAAAAAATATTGATTGTGAACACTGCATCTAAATGTGGCTTCACTCCTCAATATGATGGCCTTGAAAAGCTATACGAAGCACACAAAGATAATCTTGTAATTATAGGTTTTCCTTCAGATAATTTTGCTAACCAGGAATATCATTCAGATGATTCAATCAGTTCATTCTGCAAGAAAAATTTTGGCGTTACTTTTCCGCTTACAACAAGAGTAGATGTAAAAGGTCCCAACACTACACCGGTTTTTCAATACCTGTGTAATAAAGATCAAAACGGCGTTTTAGATGCTACTATTTCCTGGAACTTCAATAAGTTCATTATTGATGAAAATGGAAACCTTCTTCAACACTTTGATAGTAAGATTACACCGGACAGCCCTGAGCTTTTAAAATATATCAATCAATAATATTCTTTATGGGCGTAAGGCTTTTCTTTTGAGGTGTGATAATAATGTTGAGGAATATATATTTTAAGATTTAGCTGCAACATACTTAGCCAGCTTTGTTCAGATGCAGATTCGCCTCCGGGCAGAATATTTTTTAAACCAAACCTGTACATTGCATACACTTCAACGGATTTGCTGAAGTTTAACCCTGCTCCTAAATTAAATCCCATATTGGCATTTGCTAAATCAAAGGTGGCTTCTTTATTAGAAGTTCGCCCATAAGCGATAGAACTTGAATTGGAAGATTCTCTTACTTTAACCGGTGCACCTGTTACAGAATCCTGCACATAATAAGTAGAATGTTTATCTATCTTTCCACCAATACCAAACTGAACATCCATACCGCCATATAACTTCAGGCCCAGGTTTTTTGAAAAATCAAACTGGTAGGCAAATCCAAAAGGTATAGAAACAAATAACGGTTTATATGTTGCAGTAGTAACTACGCTTGAAAAACCTGTTGCTGAAGAATCAAGCTTAAAGGTTTCGTAAGCAACGTTCACTCCTAAATAAAGAAAATAATTAAAATGAGTGTGATATTCAACGCCGCCACCTAACTGCCCGCCAAAACCACCCTTGCTGTCCAAAGTTCCGGTAGCATCTTTAAGACCCAAATGCGTATAATTTCCCCCTGCCTGTCCATAAAAACCAAATTGCGCGTGAGCAGACACCGATATAAAAACACCAAGAGCAATTAGCCATTTCTTCATAAGCGAATTTTTTGCAAAGAAAAGATATTTGAGTTTGTTCGTAACGTATAAACGGAATTTTAATAGTTTGGCAACCCTTGATTGTAAAATAAATTTCCGGTTTAACATTTCCGAAATACTTCGTAATTAATTTTTCTCTCTATATTTGATCTACTAAATATTTCGTAGATTATTAAATCCATTTGTTATGACAAAGACATTAAAGCTGATCGGTTTGTTGCTTGCCTTTTCATCCAATACAGTCTTACTACCGGCGCAAAACAACAAAACTTCAGTTGATACATCCAAAGAACAGAGCATCATCATTCACCAAAAAAATTCTACTAACGAAAAAGTTACAGTTGTAATTGATGGCAACAATATTACTGTAAACGGCAAACCTGTTGATGACTTCAAAAGCAAAGACATTGATATTATAAGGCAAGATATGGCAATGGATGATGCCGATGTTTTTGTAAATGGAGAAATGCCTCCAATGGCACCAATGGCGCCACGCCCTCCTCAAATGAAGTCGTTTAACAGGGATATGATGCGCACCATACATTACAATTCAGCATTCCTTGGTGTTATGACTGAAAAGAGTGACCAGGGTGCCAAAATAACTGAGGTTACAGACAGCAGCGCCGCAGCAAAAGCAGGCTTGAAAGAAGGAGATATTATTACAAAAATTGGCGATGATAAAGTTACCGGCCCTGATGATTTGTATAAAGCTGTTGGTAAACATAAAGCCGGAGAAAAATTAACAGTTACTTATTTGAGAAATGGAAAACAATCAACTGCAAACGCAACTTTAAGCAAATCTGAACAGGTAAAAGTTTATTCATGGAATGCACCCGGCGGAGATGAAATGTACAAAAATTACCAACCTTACAACTTTTCTTTTTCATGGGATGGCGACAAGCCACGTCTCGGCATTTCAGCACAGGATACAGAAGATGGCAATGGTGTAAAAATTTTAGATATTGACGATGATGATTCTCCTGCAGGTAAAGCCGGTTTGAAAGAAGATGACATAATTACACAGGTAAATGGCAAAGCCATTACATCTACGGAAGATCTTAAACAGAGTATGCACGACCTCAAAAAAGGCGATACTGTAAAAATTACTTACAAACGCAACAATCTAACACAGACTGTTGACGTTAAATTTCCGAAAGAGCTAAAAACAGTAGATCTATAATACTTTCATTTTTCTCATGTGCAATTAAACCGCCAGTTTTCTAACGGCGGTTTTTTGTTTCCCATATCAAATAACTTAAGGTTTAAAACCTTCAGGGTCTTAATTAAATTTGTAACCATGAAATACAAATTACTTGGCAGAAGCGGATTGAAAGTATCAGAACTATGTCTCGGCACAATGGGCTTTGGAACTGAGAATGGCTGGGGTGCAGATGCAGCAACAAGCTTTAAAATAATAGAAGCTTTTGCTGAAACAGGTGGCAATTTTTTAGATACAGCTAACATTTATAAACTTGGTACCAGCGAAAAAATAATCGGTGAATTTGTAAACACACGCGATCGTGATTATTTTGTTATTGCTACAAAATATACACTACTTGATAATAATACAAATCCAAACGCAAGCGGTAACAATCGCAAAAACATGATGCGCAGTGTTGAAGAAAGTTTGAAGCGCCTGCAAACAGATTTTATTGATGTTTTGTATTTACATATCTGGGATGACCTCACTCCTATTGATGAAGTACTGCGTGGTTTAGACGATCTCATTAAACAGGGAAAAGTAAATTATGCAGCTATCAGCGATACGCCCGCATGGATTGTTTCCAAAGGAAATACATTGGCTGAGTTAATGGGCTGGAACCAGTTTATTGCCTTACAGGTTGAATATAGTTTACTGCAACGCACGCCCGAACGGGAACTGTTGCCGATGGCGAAACATTTTGGTATGACAGTTACTCCATGGGCTCCGCTTGCAGGAGGAGCATTAACCGGTAAATATTTACGCGGCGATTTTGGAAGGATCAAAGAAGGCAGCAACCGTTTGAATGAAAACAGCCAGCGCATAACAAAAGAACTAATTGCAGTTGCAGAAAAGCTTGGTGTTGAAGCATCACAGGTTGCATTAAAGTGGACAATGCAGCAACCTCTTTCTGTTATTCCGATCGTTGGCGCTACAAAGCTTTCGCAGCTTGAACAAAATTTAAAAACTATTGATGTTATTATTCCTGGTGAAGACATGCAACGCCTTGATGAAATAAGCGCTATTGATATGGGTTTCCCTATGAAATTTTTTAAAGAAGACGCTGTACGGCTGAATACATACGGAGGCTTTTACGATAGAATAGAAAAACGATAAAATAAATCTCTAAATTTTTACTCCTGCATTTTCCTGTAACCATAACTATTGGCAGCAACAAAATTCTGTTACATACCATCACTGAATTTGCAGGGTTATTTATCGGCTTTCGCTATTATTTGTTTTTAAAAAGAAGGAAAGGCGATGTAATTGAATCATCCAACCGTATATGGATCATCATCAGTGCAACGCTTGGTGCCTTTGTTGGCAGCAGGTTAATTGGAGGGCTTGAAAATCCCACAGCATTACTACAATCAAAAAATGTTATTGCTTACTTCTATTCAAACAAAACTATCGTAGGTGGTTTGCTTGGTGGCCTTGCCGGCGTTGAGCTGGTAAAAAAATTGATCAAAGAAAAAACCGCTTCCGGTGATCTGTTTACGTATCCGGTTATACTTGCATTAATCATTGGCCGCATTGGTTGCTTCAGCATGGGCATTTATGAAGAAACTTACGGGCTGCCCACAACACTGCCATGGGGAATGCATTTGGGTGATGATGAACTGCGTCATCCTGTTTGTCTTTATGAAATTCTTTTCCTGGTGCTGCTCTGGATAACACTTGTACAAATTAAAAAAAAATACACACTGCAAAACGGAGCACGGTTTAAAATATTCATGATCACTTATTGCTTCTTTCGCTTTATGCTTGATTTTATAAAGCCCCATTATACTTTCAGTATCGGGTTTTCAACTATTCAGATAGTTACCCTGCTTGGGTTGTTGTATTATTACAGGTATATTATTTATCCAAAGCAATTGGTACAGTATTCACCAATACAGTCGCTTGTTTAAAATTTATTCCCTAATCTTTCCCGCTTTTTGTAAAGCTATTGCCATATAATACAAAAGGTACCAGCAAGTTCATTACTTCAATACGCCTCTTGCATTAACGGTATTGATATATGTTGAAAATTTGGTATTGAGTCAGTTATAAGAGTTGATAAGTAAAAAGCATATTTGGAACACCAACGACAATTACCGGCAAGCAATTTCGCCGTTTAACTGTGTAAAATGAAGGTGGAGGAACCAGCAGGAAAAAATAATGACAAAGATTTTAACGGGCAAAAAAGCCAGGGGTAAATTCTTCAACGGCTATTCCCTGGGCATGGAGTAACTATTATCAATATCATTTCAAAGAGAGGTAAAATACAAACTAAAAAGAGACAAAACATAGGCAAAATATGTGTTTAGTATCTCTTTTGTCCCTCTTTTGTCTCTTTTTAATAAATCTATAATAGTTGTTTGCTAATAGTTTTGTTCCTGTTTTATTTATGCCCGGTAATTGCAAAGCGGGTTAGTATAATTGCAGAACGCTATGAGAAACAGAAGAAAAGATTTTGGATTGAAGGCAAATCTCATAACCGGCATTTGCAATTATGATTTATATAAGTATTTCAAATATGCAAGCGTTCTAATGTAAACCCGCCATTTGCCGGTATAAACTCAATTTATTGGAGAGAAGAAATGCCGGTTATATAACGATAATAATCCGCCAAAACAAGCTTACAGGTAAGCATACAATGGTAATTGATAAAATAATCAACCTGCAGTTGCATACCCGGCATCCCCTATTAATCAATAGTTAAAAGCGCTTTCAACTTTTACTTTTGATTATGTACTATATACTTCACTAACAAAACTCCGCCAACAGGTTATATCTTTATAATCCATTAAACTGCTTATGCCGGAACGCCCATATACTTACTACGATTTTACCATCAGCCTTTGCCCCGTTTGCTTAAAAAGAGTGGATGCAAAAATTGTGTTTGAAAACAATAATGTTTTCATGCTGAAGAATTGCGTTGAGCATGGGTTTCAGAAAGTATTGATCGCAACTGATGTTGAATACTACAAAAACATCCGCAACTATAACAAGCCAAGCGAGATGCCTTTGCATTTCAATACACAAACATTGTATGGTTGCCCCTATGATTGTGGTTTATGTGCAGATCACGAACAGCATAGCTGCCTAACTGTTGTTGAAATTACAGACCGGTGCAACCTCACTTGTCCAACATGTTATGCTATGAGTTCACCACATTACGGCAGGCATAGAACAATTGAAGAAGTTGAACGCATGCTTGATATAATTGTTGCCAACGAAGGCAGGCCGGATGTAGTGCAGATAAGCGGTGGCGAACCAACTATTCATCCTGATTTTTTTGTTATTCTTGATATTGCCAAAACAAAACCTATCCGGCATTTAATGGTGAATACAAATGGCATTCGTATAGCAAAAGACAGAGAATTTGTAAGGCAGCTTGCTTCGTATATGCCCGACTTTGAAATTTACCTGCAGTTTGATTCTTTTAAACCGGAAGCATTAATGCAACTGCGTGGAAAAGACCTTACTGATATACGAAAGCAGGCGCTTGATCATTTAAATGAATTCAACCTTTCAACAACACTGGTAGTTACCTTACAGAAAGGTCTGAATGATGATGAGATTGGCGCAATAACAGAATTTGCTTTAAAGCAACCATGTGTAAGGGGCGTTACATTTCAGCCAACACAAATTGCAGGAAGGCTTGAACATTTTGATGCAGCAACAGACAGGATAACCATGACAGATGTGCGACAAAAAATTTTAGAACAAACAAATACTTTTCAGCCAAACGATCTTATTCCTGTTCCGTGTAATCCTGATGCCTTGATAATGGGTTATGCTTTAAAATTAGCAGGCCAGGTTTTTCCAATGACACGCTATGTTGATCCTGCGCATTTATTAAACAACAGCCGCAATACGATCGTGTACGAACAGGATGAACAACTGCATGCACATATGCTTAAAATTTTCAGCACCGGTATATCGGTTGACCGTGTTGAAAATAATTTTAAAGAATTGCTTTGTTGTTTGCCCCAAATTCATGCGCCGGGTTTAGGATATGAAAATCTTTTCCGCATTATTATTATGCGGTTTATTGATGCGTATGATTTTGATGTAAGAGCTATAAAGAAAAGTTGCGTGCATATCGTAAACAAAGACGGAAGAATTATACCTTTTGAAACCATGAACATGTTTTATCGTGACAGCAAGGAAGCGCACGTAGAACTATTGCAGAAAGAGATCGCAACTTCAAAACTTAAAAATAGTATGGCATGAAGAACTGGCGGCTTGCATACAGAGTTGCATTTATCGATTGCGCAATAGTTGTTGCCATTGGAATTATTGTAGGCCTTGCAAACCTCTCAGACTTTGCATTAGCTCTTGGTTTGGTTTGTTTAGGCGGTGGATTGCTGAATTTATTCCTGTTCTTCCTGGCTTATGTTTCCAGTTCAAAAGAATGGGGAAAAGGGTTTTTATTAAGTGGAGGAATTCTACTTTTGCTGAGCGGGATTTCCTGCGGAACAGGGCTTTCAGATCTAAACTTTCATTAGTATGACCTATGATGAATTTCTACTAACCATTGAAAATGATGAGTTGCCATCAAACCAACCTTTATACATACAGGCCTTATGGTGGGATGCAAAAGGCAATTGGGATAAAGCGCATGCGCTAATTGATGCGCTTGATGATAAAAACGCTTGCCGCGTGCATGCATATTTACACAGGAAAGAAGGCGATATTTCAAATGCCGGTTATTGGTATCATCGCGCGCATGCACAACAGCCGGCCATCAGTCTTACCGAAGAATGGAAATTAATAACGATGGAGTTATTATAAAACTAAAAACAGAGGCAACCTTTCTACATTTTTACGGGTTTATTATCACATAAAATTATTAAGCGCCGGCTTGGATGAACTTTTACATATAATGCAGGGCTGTATGGATAATGATCCAAAATGCCAGAAAATGCTTTACGACAGGTATCTTTCGTATGCATTGCGTATATCGTACCGTTATGTGCATTCTTTTGAAAATGCGGCACACGCAGCAAACGACGCTTTTGTAAAAATTTTTAAGAATTTTAAAAAGTTTGAAATAAGAGATTATGAACATGTAGAAAGTATGTTACTTGGATGGATCAGAAGAATTGTTATTAATGCGTCAATAGATTTTATGGGAAGAGAGAACCTGGTTTCTTCGCACGCCACTCAACTCCTGGAACATCACGAACAACATACAGGTGTAAACAATAATGGTGAAAACAGTATTGTATATAAAGAACTGATATCTCTTATAAGAAAACTTAGTCCGGCCTATAAAGTGGTTTTTAATTTATATGTTATTGATGGATACACACACCAGGAAATTGCAAACATGCTTGGAATTTCTGTGGGCACATCTAAATCAAATCTTTCAAAGGCAAGGGCGTTTCTTCAAAAATATTTGGTAAAAGACGACAAAGGCAACATTTTATGCTTTACATGAAAGAAGACGATATGGATGAAATGATGCGTAAGGCTGCTGAAAACTATGAGGTGGATGCAGCAATGGCTGCTGACTGGCATGCTGTGTATAAAGCCGTTCATGAAAGCGAAGACAGCCCGGTTGAAGAGAAAAAGAAGAAACGCCGTTTTGCATTTTGGTGGTTATTATTAATTCCGCTTGGCTGGATAGCAAATACAGAATACAATAAGTTTAATGATGCACGTGCAAAGCCGGTAAACAGTTTGCAGGCTGCAGCATCAAAAAAAGATAACGCTGATCAAAGTGTTTCTTTATCACCAAAAACAGATGTAAAATCAAATGATATAAAAAATGACAATACAGTTTCGGAAGAAAATACTACAAAAGAAACTAAACAAGCTGCTCAGTTTAGTCTAAAACATTTTACTGCAAATACAAATAATGTAAAGCCAACAAACAGCAATCGCAATTTGAACAATAATGACGATAACAATACTGTATTGTCTACCCAACAACCAGGTAATAATAATCGAACAACGAATAACGATTCTTTATCTCAACAGCCAATAATTGTTGAAACAGGTGATACAAAAAAACCTAAGATAAATGCTGATATCGCTTATTTAAAACCAACTATTGATTCGCAAACATCTCAGCAAAAAAATCCTCCGGTCAGCTTAAATGGTAGTATTAATCAAATTGATACTACAACACACAATAAGAATAATATTGCTGCTAAAAAATCATCAACACAAAAAGAAAAAATCAACACACATTATTTTTATGCAGGGCTTATTGCAGGTGCAGATCTCAGCTTTATCAAATACCAGCAGGCAGAACCTTTAGGTTATAATGTTGGATTATTGGCAGGTTATAAGTTCGGCAAGCGCCTTAGTGTTGAATCAGGCTTTTATCTTGCCAAAAAGAATTATTATACAGCAGGGGAATACTTTGACAAAAGCAATCTCCACTATTTTAATGATAAGAAAATCATTAATGTAAACGGGTATTGTAAAATGTTCGAAATTCCTTTAAACATAAAATACGATATCAGCACAAGAAAAAAACATACTTTCTTTGCTGCTGTCGGGCTTTCATCTTATCTTATGAATAAAGAGTTTTATAATTTTAAATATATTGATAGTGCCGGGTGGCAGCATTCCGGAAGCGCTCCTTATTACCATACAACACAAGACTGGTTTTCTATATTTAACCTGAGTGCGGGCTACGAGTTAAAAACAGGCAATAAGACCAACCTGCGTATAGAGCCATATTTCAAAACAACGTTAAACGGTGTAGGCACAGGCAATCTTTCTATTTCCAGTGTAGGCATTAATGCAGGAATAGTTAGGCAAATCCCTTAAGGTTCTACAACTTTAGTATTATAATGCCTTCCGCTTTCGTCGTGAGAGTAATCACCACTCAAAAGCATCATAAGCATTGCAAAAACAAATACAACAACAAAAGCAATGAAAGCTGTTAGTATAAACTTTTTTGGTTCGATCGGCTGGCTGCTCTGTTTAGACATATTATTTGTTTTGATTTTAATCTGTCAAAAATAATAAACAATTAAAATTTTACAGTGAATTAATCAACGCTCTTTTGCGTATTGCATCATATTCAACACCAGGTCAGGATCAGGACAATTCTTAAGATACTTATCTTTCTCGCCATAAGCGCACACACCTGGGTAATCTCCTTTATTCAATTCCATATCATAAATAAGCTGAAAATGCAGGTGCGGCGGCCAGTTTCCATTTTCACTATAAGCACCAACATGTGCTATTTCTTCTCCGCGTGTTATGTATTGCCCGGGTAAAATGTTATTGATATCATCAAGCGAAATATGGCCATACAAACTATAAAATGCATTGCCATCTAACTGGTGCAATAATACAAGTGTAGCACCGTAATCACCATATCTGTTATTAAAAGCAAAGCTGTGCACCATGCCACCCATGAATGCATAAACAGGCGTGCCTGCTTCACACCAGATATCAATGCCCAAATGCAAACGCCGTGGTTCAGCCCCAGGCGCATTATCAAATACATTACTGCGGCTGTATAAAGAACGATATTCAGCATAACCACCAATACCATATAAGGCGCCGCTGTTTTTTATTTTTTGTTCGATGTATGAAGCGAAAATATTTTCATCATCAATATTTATGCTTTTAAGCTCTGTGTTAGTGGCTGTAAAATTCATCAACAACAGCTTGTCTTTCCCGGGAATAAACGGCACTACCTTATGAAATGTTTGTTGGTATCTTTTTAAAGAAGATGCAAGTGTGCGGTTATAGATCATGTAACAAAATTACTTTTTACAAATAACTCAAATTGGTTTTAGGTGTTAACTCAATCAAAGTTTCATACATTAATCTTATCGTGTTTTCGATATCATCGCGATGCAACATCTCAACAGTTGTATGCATATAACGCAACGGAATTGAAATAAGAACTGAAGGGCAACCATCGTTGGCATAAGCGAAACTATCCGTATCTGTCCCGGTTGACCTGCTTAATGTGCGCCATTGCACCGGTATCTTTTTCTTATCCGCTACATCGCCAACAAAAGCAAGTAATTTATTATGCACTGCAGGTGCATATGAAAGTGCCGGCCCTTTACCGCACGATATATCACCTTCAACAATTTTATTGATCATCGGTGTAGTGGTGTCATGCGTAACATCTGTAACAATAGCAATGTTCGGTTTTATTCTTCTTGCTATCATTTCAGCACCGCGCAAACCAATTTCTTCCTGCACAGCATTTACAACATATAAACCAAAAGGCAATTTGTTCTTGTTTTCATTAATCAACCTTGCTACTTCTGCGATCATAAATCCACCAACGCGATTATCAAATGCGCGGCCAATAAAATAGTTGTGTGATACTTCATCAAAGCCATCCTGGTAAGTAACAACAGCGCCGATATGAATACCAAGTTCCTCCACTTCTTTTTTATTGCGTGCACCACAATCAAGAAACAAATTATCTGGTTTGGGCTGTGGTTCTTTTGTTTCAGTTCCGGAATGTCTTGTATGAATAGCAGGCCAGCCAAACACTGCTTTTACAGTGCCTTTCTTACCATGAATCAATACACGCATAGCAGGTGCTATCTGGTGATCAACACCGCCATTGCGTTTAAGATAGATCAACCCCTGGTCATTTATATAATTTACAAACCAGCTTATTTCATCTGCATGCGCTTCTATAACAACTTTAAAATCCGCACCTGGATTGATCACCCCAACTGCTGTTCCGTAAGGATCAGTAAATATTGTATCAACATAATTTTTTACATAATTCAACCAAACTTTTTGCCCGCTGGTTTCAAAACCAACAGGTGATGGGGTGTTGATGTATTCTTTTAAAAAATCAAGAGAATCTTTACTTATTATGTCTTTGTGTTTAAGCTTTGAAGTTTTTTTCGCCATGTGATAAATATAAAATTGAAGATTACCTGTATCTGCAGCAACGCTCAAAGATATGCAGTTGTTGCATTGCTGAATTATAAACAGTCACAGCCTGGATTAATTATTAAATTGCATTCATCGCTCATGCTGAAGTTTATAAAATCATTTTTTTTCGGCAACTATTTTATAGGATTTATTGCGATTGCCTTATCCGTTGAATCATGTGTGCAATTGCGGTTGCCCTTGAATTCATTTTTATATTACGCCATACTTTTTTGCGCAACTGTTTTTTATTATACATATGCATATTTAGGCCCGTTGAATACCGGCGGACCAACGAACCCGCGAAGAGAATGGTACAATAAGCATCATGCATTTATTTTATGGAGCCAGCGCATTCTATTTATCATAGCAGCGATTGGCGGCATCTGTTTTTTGCAATTACATTTTACGGCTATAAAAGATCTTCCAATTATTTATTGGCTGGCAATAACAATAATTTTATTGGCAGGAATTCTTTACTATGGCTTATTGCCCGGTGCAGTTTACAAACTCAATCTTCGCGATACAGGCTGGTTGAAAGCATTTATTATTGGATTTGTTTGGGCGTGCTGCGTTAATATTATTTCTTATATAATTGTCCAGGTTGAGAACGGTATTCATGCCGCAGAAACAATTTTATTGATCTGGCTTTTTGTAAAGAACTGGATGTATTGTACCGTTAACGCAATCATATTCGATATAAAAGATTATGCTGATGATTCAAACCAGCAGTTAAAAACATTTGTAGTTCGTTTTGGATTAAAAAGGACCATCTTTTATATTTTATTGCCGCTTATTATAATTGGTTTGATTTCACTCATTGCATTTACAACAAGCCGCCATTATGGTTTTATTACAATCGGCTTTAATCTTATTCCATTTATTTTATTGATCATGATTGCATGGAGTATGCAAAAGCCGCACAAGATTTTATATTACCTTGTTGTAATTGATGGCTTGATTTTCCTAAAAGCTTTATGTGGTATTATAGGAATGCAGTTCATTAAAAGTTAATTATGCCTAACGATTATAACAACATTGCAAAATTTTACGATGCGCTTAGTCGCATTGTGTATCAAAAGTCTATCGTAAAAGCGCAGGTGTTTTTAATTCAATTGATAAAAAACAATGATGCTATACTTATTGTTGGTGGTGGTACAGGATGGATTTTAAAAGAGATAGCAAAACTGCAAAGACAAAATCTCTCCATAGTATATGTAGAAAAATCTTCTGCTATGGTAGAGCTCGCGAAGAAAAAGAATCATACAGGTTTACACACAACATTTATTCAAAAAGGAATTGAAGAATATAATACTGATGAAAAGTTTGATGTCGTCATCACTGCATTTTTGTTTGATAATTTTAAAGAAGATAAAATAAAATCCGTTTTTACAATGCTTGATAACCTTTTAAAAAAGGAAGGTATTTGGTTGTATGCAGATTTTGTAAATGATCAATCCAACAAAAAAATATGGCAGCAATTTCTTTTAAAATCCATGTATGTTTTTTTTAGAATAACAGCCGGAATTGAAACGCAGGAACTAATTGACATGCGCCCATACTTTGCCAATAGTTATCAATTAATAACAGAGCAATTTTACTACAGTCGTTTTATACAAGCCAAAGCTCACAGGAAAATAAAATAGCTATTGTTTAAGAAAAACAAGATCCGGTGATTGAACTGTATCACTTATATGATTCGCCTGGTCATGCATCCAGAAACGGAAATAACTGGTATCATCATTTAGTGAGCATGCGCCAAGATTAGGCGGATAAATAGAACCGTAATTATAAGTAAAAACAAAATCCGCTTTCACATTTTTTGGCGGATCAAAGTTTGGAATAGGAAAGCTGTCAATTCTTGAAAGCACAACACAATTAGGCACTTTTGAAATTCTTTGCACCCATATGGTATCTACAACATCACCTTCTTTATCGGTGCATTGCAGGTTAAATGTAACCACAGATGGCTGAGCAAAAACAGGCCCGTTAACGCTTATAAATTTTAAAGTAGGCTTAGTATTATAAGAATCTTTAGTACAGGTGACAAATCCAAGCACTATTAAAAAAACCACAAATAACTTATACTTCATTTCTTTGTAATTAATTTCAAATTTAAACAAAAGCAAACGACTCTTCATTGTGAGCTTTCCATTTGTTAACAAAATTTTTCTTCCGGAAACAAATTTTAATTCCATTGCAAAAGAATTATTCCGGTATCAATACAATAACAATAAAACGTATAAAACCTGGTGTGATTGTTTGCATATTAATATAAATAATATTGAACGTGCCGAAGCCATTCCTTTCCTGCCTATCCCGCTCTTTAAAACACGAACTGTTATTTCAGGCGACGATAATTATGAGCTTTTTTTTGAAAGCAGCGGCACCACACAATCCAACAAAAGCAGGCATTACATAAAAGATATGAGTGTATATATTCAAAGCTTTACAAAAGGATTCAATATTTTTTATGGTGATGTGAAAGAATGGTGCATCATTGGTTTGCTGCCATCGTATTTACAGCAACAACATTCATCACTTGTAAAAATGGTGGATGAATTGATCAAACAAAGCAATCATCCGCAAAGCGGGTTTTATTTGGATGAATATGAAAAGCTTTCAGATGTTTTACAACAGCTTGAAAACACCCATCAAAAAACTTTACTCATTGGTGTTACTTATGCATTACTTGATTTTGCTGAACAATTTCCGATGCAGCTTTCATCAACAACAGTTATGGAAACGGGCGGCATGAAAGGCAGGCGGAAAGAATTGACAAGAAATGAAGTGCATGATATTTTAAAAAAGCAATTGCATGTGCAGCATATTCATTCAGAATATGGAATGAGTGAATTATTATCGCAGGCATATTCAAAACAGGATGGAAGGTTTTATTGCCCGCCGTGGATGAAAGTTTTTATACGCGATGAAGATGATCCTTTATTGGTAAAAGCAACGGGCAAAGGCGCACTAAATATTATAGATCTTGCCAACGTAAATAGTTGCGCATTTATAGCAACTGAAGATGTAGGTGAAGTTTTTAGTGATGGAAGTTTTACAGTTGCCGGCAGGCTTGATGGCAGCGATATTCGCGGTTGCAGTTTGATGGTTATATAATTGCCATTATATTTGCGCTCCGCTCTTTTAATAGCCCGGGTGGCGAAATTGGTAGACGCACCGTCTTCAGGTGGCGGCGCCGCGAGGCGTGCTGGTTCGAATCCAGTCCCGGGCACTTTTTAATTAGATTTTATCAGCTTTATTACACACCTCTTATCTTCCACATCATTTTACCGAAACAAAAATTTTATAAAATCCCTGATGCTACCCCCGTTTTTATTTTTGATTGATGGGTGTTTCAATGACAAGAAAATGACAACCGGCTTCGCAATGTATAGGCACGTTTTCAGTCTCCCAAACGCCAATGGCATCTCTTGGATCCAGATCAGTTCCATCCACTCTTATTTTTCCTTCCATGAGAAAAATAAACAGGCATTTATTTACTGAACAGAATGTATAATCTACTTCCTGCGCTGTATCGAAATAACCAAGTGATAGTTTTGCATTTTGATTGATCCAGCAATGCTCTAAACCTTCTTCGTTGGATACAATTGTCTTTAGCTGGTTTATTCTTTTCTCTTTTGGAAAACTACGCTGCTGGTATCGTGGGCTTATGTCCTGCAACTTTGGTTGAATCCATATTTGCAAAAAGTTTACATCCTCTTCTCCTATATTATATTCTTCATGTTTAAGTCCGCTGCCGGCACTCATAATTTGCACACCACCTTCTTCAATTACAGTCTTATAACCCAATGTATCAATGTGATTCATCTTTCCCTGCAGCAATACAGAAATAATTTCCATGTTTATGTGCGGATGAATACCAAAACCTTTGCCTGGCTCAACAAAATCATCATTAAAAGTTATCAATGTTCCAAACGCACTTTTTACGGGATTATAATAATCGCTAAAGCTGAAATAAAAGTTGCTTTTCAACCAACCTATGTCTTTTATTCCTCTTTCTGCTTTTCTAAAAAGTTGTGATTTCATAAAACGAATGTAGAGATTAAATTCCGGGAGTTGGATTCATGTTTCGAACATAGATAGTGAAGAAATCAAAAATAAAAAAGAGGCTGTCTCAAAACAAGACAGTCTCTTTTTATTTTACAAACATGTAAAGACTTTCATCAAAATAAAAATGCATTTTATTTCAGGTGTGAGCGAAGCATCCACGCCATGGTTTCATGCTTCTCCATTAAGCCGGTAATAAAATCAGCAGTGCCGGCATCATTTAATTCATCATTAAAGTAATTGATTTTTTCACGCAGGTGAATGATCACTGCTTCATGATCTTCCAGCAATGTTCTGATAAAACCTTCAGAATTATTAGGCTGCCTTGAATCCTGTGTTAAATGTGTAAGCTCAATATATTCTGAAAGTTTTGCAGAAGCATAATGACCCAACACACGAATGCGTTCTGCAACCGCATCCATTATTTCATCTAATTCTTCATATTGTTTCTCGAAGAAAAGATGTTTGTTGTAAAAATCAATTCCCTCTACATTCCAATGCGCGCCTCTTGTTTTTGCATACAAAACAAATTCATCGGCAAGCACTGAATTAAGCGCCTGCGAAACTGAACTAAGATGATCCGGTGTGATTCCAATTGAAGGTTTCATATAGATGTATTTTAAGTTTTAATGATGCAGTGTGCTGTCTATAGAGTTTAACAAACCATCTTCAGGTTTATCATCCAAAAGCTGCCAAAACATAATTCCGTTCAGGCCTTTATCCATTGCATATTTTGTTTTTGCAGCCATTGAACGTTCATTATCATAAGTAAAAATTTTCAGTTGTGTTTTGTTGTACATGTAAGGCGCTTTGGCTGTATCATCCCAATAATAAACATAGCCTTGTTGCTGCATTGAATCAACGTTAAAATTCTTCCACGACATACCATGATCAAAACTTCCCTGCTGGTATAATCCATTCTGTGCATCAGTAGATACGTTGAAAATTCTTCCATACATAGCGGCGCCGATAACAACTTTGTTTAAAGGAAAATGAATAGAATCAAAATACTTTATTGCATTGTCTGCCGATTCAATTTGCTCCGGCGTTGAATACAATGGTGTATGATGGCCTGTTGTACCACTGAAGCCACTTACCAGGTCATAACTCATCAAATTTACTTTGTCAACATACTTTGCGATCTCATTCCATTCAACAGATTCATCAAGAAACTTTTTGAATCCGCCTGCAGCAAAACTTATCTCATATTTCTTGCCCAATTTTTTTCTTAATGTCTTCATCAACGCAGTAAAATTTTCTTTATCTGCAGTCAGGTATTGATGATTTGGATAACCTTCAATTGCAGGATATTCCCAATCAATATCAATTCCATCTGTTTTAAAATATTCACTTACTTCTTTTACTGATTTTGCAAATGCAGTTCTTCCGCTATCTGTAGAAAAAACCTGTGAGCAGGTTTCACATCCACCCCATCCTCCCATTGAAAGAATAATTTTTAAAGATGGATTTCTTTGCTTCAATTCAACAAGATGTTTAATCGTTGCACTATCTCTTGCGTTGTCAACATGCAATTCGTCACCTTGTAAATGACAAAAACTAAAATTGATATGCGTTAATTTTTCAACCGGGTATGCATCAATGTGCGCGGAATCGCCGGCATAATAAGCAATCACGGAAAAATTTTTATTTGACTTTTGTGCAGTCACAATAAGTGTATTTAATACAAAGATCAGCAGCAATATTTTTTTCATTCAGCAATTGAATTGAAGATTGTTATAATTTTTATTCGATATCATGCAAAACCTTCCAAACTTTATTGACCATTACGCGGGTCTGGTGCAAACTTTATTTCATATTCTTTTGGAGACGTTGCGCCCAACAAATTCTTTACGAAATAATCCCAGCGCCTGCGCATCATATACAAAGAATATTGACCATAACCATGATGACTTTCCGGGAACACGATCAGGTCATAATCTTTGTTTGCTTTTTCCAAAGCTTGTATAACAAGTAACGTATTATACGGCGGAACATTATCATCCATTAAACCATGCGCCAACAATAATTTGCCTTTTAAATTGCCCGCATAAATTTGGTTCGCCTGCGTATTATAATTGTCAACACCATTTGCATCCTTTGTAAGCAGTCCATTATATCTTTCGCCCCAATCGTCTTCATATTCCCGGTTATCATGATTGCCCGATTCTGATATTCCAACCTTAAAGAAATCCGGATACTTAAACATTGCACAAGCTGTTGCAAAACCACCGCCTGAATGGCCCCAGATCCCAACACGGTTTGTATCGATAAAATTATAACGTGCTGCCAGCTGGCGGATACCGCCAACCTGGTCCGGTAAAGTGTTATCAGCCATGAATCCATAATTCATATCATGAAAAGATTTTGAACGAAGCGGATTACTCGTGCCTTCAATTTTCACCACAATAAAACCTAATTCAGCCAGTGAGGCATCATCACTGCGTGTTGGAGAAAAGGACCAGTTTCCGACACTTCCTCCCTGCGGGCCCGGGTATATATAAACAATAACGGGGTATTTTTTTGTTGAATCAAGTTGCGTGGGTGTTGTCATCAATCCATACAGGTCTGTGGTGCCATCATGCGCTTTTACTGTAATTGTTGTTATCGGTTTCCAACCGGTTGCTTTTAATCTTGATACATCTGCTTTTTCTAATGTTGAAATGATCTTGCCATCCATGTTGCGTAACACAGCAACATTAGGAACATCGGGTTGCGAATAATTATCAATAAAATAATTTTCAGCAGGTGATAAACTGATGTTGTGATTACCTGTTTCAGGCGTTAAGTCAACAAGATTTTTTCCATCAAAACCTACTTTACAAAAATGCGTGAAGTATGGATTTTTTGCATCCTTTCCATCAGCCAAAAAATAGATCACGCGTTTCTTTTCATCAACTTTTTCTATTTCCGTAACAACAAAATCTCCTTTGGTGATTTGATTTTTCACCTTGCCTGTGCTGGCATCATATAAATATAAATGTCCCCAGTTATCGCGTTCAGAATACCAGATGATTTCATGCGTGTCTGAAAGATAACGCCAGTTAATGGCGCCTTGTCCTGATTCATATTGAGTAGGAACTGTTTCTTCAAATACATCGCGCACTGCACCGGTTGATGTATTGGTAATACGAAATTTTTCATTCTTATGGTCGCGTGATGTGGAAACAAAAGCGAGTTCACTTTCATCAGCGCTCCAGTCAACATCATCAAAAGTGCCGCTGCTTGCAATATCATCGCTCAATGTTCCGCGATGCATATCGGGCTGCATTTGTAAGCGGATAACTTTTGGTTCATCCACATTAATAATTACGCGCTGAATGGTGAAGATGGTTGAATCACCGGGTAAAGGGTATTTCCATTGCTGCAGTTTTGGATGGCCAACAGTTGTTGAAACCAGGTACATATCGCCCACATTGCGTTCATCCTGTTGAAAGGTGGCGATCTTCTTTGAGTCGGGCGACCAGCGCAATATTGCATTATCAGAATGTTTCCATCCTGCATTATCCGTTGCATAACCAAAGTACTGTATGCCATCTGTTGTAAGTTGTGTAAGTTTATTAGTGGCAACATCTCTCACCCATAAATTATAGTCTTTTATAAATGCAGCTTTTGTTCCGTCAGGAGAAAGTACTTCATTGCTTTTTGCTTTCATCTTATTGGCAGCGGCTGCATCAGGTTTTGTTATTGTACTGCGTGTGCCTTTTGATGCATCAACAGAAATATATTCACTGCCCTGCGCTGTAAGATTGCGATACCAGAATGAATTATCGTCTGTCCAACGCGCAGTTACAACACCATTATCAACATACTGCGTCATGTTGAATGAAAGCATTTTTGCAGCGCGGTCATAATCGGCTTTTGTTAAAGAATCTTTTTGTTGGGTATGAGCAACTGCAGAAAATAAAATTGCTGTTGCAAAAAAGAAAAATCTTTTCATGATGAACGTTGAAATGTTTGGAAAAACTGCAAAGTAAGAAATTCGGGTTTGCCTGTTTATCCTTCTTCAGTAAAATCTTTATCAATAAACCAATAAAAAAATCTTTTGAGTGATTTTCCGAAAAAAGCAATTATAGTACAGACAAAAAAGGGCAAACAAAATAGTGGTAAAAACGCAGCGCTTTCTTCATTGGATGCATAATACATAAAGCAAAATAAACTCAGCCACAAAAAAATAATTCCAACAACATAGAGAATAAGTTTTCGGATTTTATTCGTTTGATATAATGATACGATAATCATCGCTTGCCCGAGAATCATCAAGAAAGTAATGACAGAAAAAATATTAGATAATTCAATAAAATGAAAGGTAAATAGTTGCTTTAAAGTTCCCGAAAATCCAATTATTTCAAGCAACCCAAAGCATGCTCCACCATGTCCCATTCCTACAATAATTAAAGCATGCGTTACAATTATCCATATTTTCAATTTCTTTGTTTGAATCATCTTATGTTACATGCTGTATAAACGCATCAAAACTTTTTACACCAATCATTTTTGTGGTGAGGTACCCTTCAGCATATCGTACACCGATGCGTTTGCCAAACATCAATGCTCTTGCTTTAATTACATCTAAAAAATCAGGATTGGAAATATAAGTCTGCGGTTCGCTTGCATCGGTTGTATTGAACTGTGTTGTATAACATAATACTGCTTTTATTTTTTGTTCATACGCATCAGATATATCAAACAAAAAATCAGGCTTTAAATAACGGTCCTGTATATAATGAAAAACATAAGAAGGCCGCCATTGTTCCTGCGGTTTGCCTTCATACTCGGTTTCAATTTTCCTTAAGCCTGAAAGAAAGGCTGCATCAGAAACAAGCTCGGAACTTCTGCCATGATCGGGATGACGGTCTTCAGGTGCATTGCACAAAACAATTTCGGGTTGATACTTTCTTATAACTGTAATTACTTTTCTTACATGTGCTTCATCGTTCTGAAAAAATCCATCAGCCATTGATAAATTTTCCCTTGCATGAATACCCATTGCTTTGGCAGCATTTGTTGCTTCAATGTTCCTTGTTTCCACT
>JABDFS010000016.1:2500-43453 GCA_013286425.1 Bacteroidota bacterium | reverse complement strand
ATAATATCTAATTTGCGGCATGCAGATAATTCCTTTAAGCGAGGGCGTTTTTACAATAGACAAGTCTAAAATTTTTGTTCCTTTTGATCTGAATAAAGATGATTTACAACAACGAAACACCGGCAGTCTGCTGGTAGAAGTTCAGCCATTTGTTGTAATAACAAATAAAGATGTTTTACTGCTTGATACAGGTTTGGGGTTCATGCAAAACGGCCAGATGCAATTGCATAAAAACCTTGTTGAAAAAAATATAAAGCCTGAATCTGTTACCAAAGTTTTATTATCTCATTTACATAAAGACCATGCCGGTGGCGTGAGTTATAAAGACAAGCTTGGCCATTATCATTTATCGTTTCCAAATGCTGTTTATTATGTGCAGCAATCTGAATTTGATTTTGCCATGAACACCGGCTTTCCATCTTTCATGACTGAAGAAATATCAATACTTGATCACAATTCGCAGGTTGTTTTTTTAAACGAACCAGAAGGCACGATTGATGGATACATTCATTACAAAATAACAGGTGCACACAGCCCGCATCACCAGGTTTTATGGATAAAAGAGAATGATGAAATTATTTTCTTTGGAGCTGATGATGCACCGCAATTACAACAGATGAAACACCGCTTTGTTGCCAAATATGATTTTGATGGCAAGAAAGCAATGGAGTTACGCAGGCAATGGTGGAATGAAGGTAGCAAAGAAGGCTGGGCATTTTTATTTTATCATGATGTGAAAACACCGTTCTGCAAAAATTGTTAGGCAGCTATGTTGTATGAAAAATAAAAAACAATTCAGGGAGCTTTTATTAAAATGGAACAGAAAAGAAAATAAAAGAACCATGCCCTGGAAAGGCGAAAAAGATGCGTATAAAGTTTGGTTAAGTGAGATCATTTTGCAGCAGACAAGAGTTGAACAGGGCTGGGATTATTATGAAAAATTCATACAACATTATCCAACAATTACTGATCTCGCGAACGCAAAAGATGAAGCTATTTTTAAACTGTGGGAAGGCCTTGGATATTATTCACGCTGCAAAAATTTGTTACATACTGCAAGAATGGTGAATGAAAATTACGCAGGCGTTTTTCCCAGAGAATATGATTCTATTTTAAAGTTGAAAGGCATTGGCGCTTATACTGCCAGCGCTATTGCATCTTTTTGTTTTGATCTTCCTTATGCTGTTGTTGATGGAAATGTGTTGCGTGTTTTATCAAGGTATTTTGGAATTGATTTGCCTGTAGATTCAACCGAAGGAAAACATTTTTTCTCGCGGCTTGCTCAGGAATGTTTGGATAAATCGCAACCGGGTGAATACAATCAATCCATAATGGATTTTGGCGCTACAGTTTGTAAGCCTGCGCCTTTATGTAATCAATGCCCGATGAAAGCTTCCTGTGTTGCATTCAATACAGGAAATGTTTCTGTTCTGCCGGTAAAACAAAAAAGCATTGTAAAAAAAGAGAGATGGTTCTCGTATTTTATTTTTTCTTTCGATCATAAAAAGTTTATACAACAACGCGTAGCAAAAGACATCTGGCAAAACCTGCATGAGTTTTATTTGGAAGAAACAACAGTTAATCCCGAATGGAATATAAAAAAAGTAAGTGACTGGCTTCAAGTTCACTTCGGCATAAAAAAAACAAAGGGTATTTATATTATTGCTGCGAAAAAACAAATACTCACTCACCAATTTATACACGGATATTTTATTTATGCCGAACTAATTACAGTACCGAAAAAACTGCAGCAAACAAACGGCTTCTGGTTAACAGATGATGAAATAAAACTGAAAGCATTCCCGCGTTTTATACATCAATTCACTCAAAAAAAATTAATGCAGGCACAGGTTTTATAATTTTTACTGGCTTTCCTTTAAATCTTTTGTATAACTTTAAAGTGGCTTTTTAAAGGTTACTTAACAAGACGACAAAATATATTTATATGAGAGGAGTAAACAGAGTTATCCTTATAGGCAACCTGGGCAAAGATCCTGAAATACAATACCTGGAAAAAAATATCAGCGTTGCAAAGTTTCCGCTTGCTACAACAGAAACTCATAAAGATAAAAACGGCAAACTTATTTCTCAAACAGAATGGCATATTATTGTTTTATGGAGAGGATTGGCAGAATTAGCCCAAAAATATTTACACAAAGGAAGTTTAATTTATGTTGAAGGCCGCCTGCGTACGCGCAGTTGGGAAGACAGGGAAGGCAATAAAAAATTTGCAACCGAAATAGTTGCTGATAACCTGATAATGCTTGATAAAAGAAGCGATAACACCGGCAGCAGCTTCCCTGCACCGTTGCCGCCTGATTCCGATACACTCGAAGGATTCAGTAGCACCGAAGGAACACCCGGCGAAGATGAACCAACAGGAAGTTTGCCTTTTTAATTAAATTTTTATGTTATTTGCAATAACTATTTTGCTGATGCTTAAAAACATCATAACGAAAAATTTATAATTTGGAAATTTCCTGGTCTCTCCCGCTCTTACAAATTCACTCTACAATAGATTCGCAGGCTACTACTGTACTCGTGTTTCTGCTGATCGGTTTTATGATGCTTTCATTTGTTGTTGCAGGCGCTGAGGTTGCATTTTTTTCATTAACGTTTAAAGAAATCAATCTTTTAAGAACAAAAGAACAATCTTATTACAAAAGAATAATTGATTTACTTGAAGACCCCAAAGGTTTACTTGCGTCATTATTAATTGCCAACAGCTTTGCCAACATTGCAATCATTATTATCTCTAATCTTTTACTGGATAATATTCTTCAGTTTAAACCGGAACCTGCATTGTGGGTTGTATTCACTATTAAAGTAGTTGCAGTTACTGCATTGCTTGTTTTGTTCTGTGAAGTGATTCCAAAAATTTATGCCAATCAAAACAACATACGGTTTCTTAAAAATTTTGGTATAATAACAGAAGGCACTTACTATCTTTTTCATGGAATGGGGAACTGGCTGGTTAAATATTCTGATATCATCGAAAAAAAATTATCAAAGAAAAAAAAAGGCAGTTACAGCCTTGAAGAATTAGATCATGCCATAGATATTACCACCAACAATTCAGCATCTGAAAAAGAAAAAAATATTTTAAAAGGCATTGTAAAATTCGGCAACATAACAGTAAAGCAGGTTATGCGCACAAGGCTTGATGTTAGCGGCATTGAATACAATACATCTCTTCCTGATCTTCTAAAACGTATTGAGGAATTGCATTACAGCAGGCTGCCTGTTTATAAATCAGACCTTGATGATATTGCAGGAATACTGAATACAAAAGATCTTTTGCCTTTTATAAATACCACAGAAGACTTCGACTGGCACAGCCTATTGAGGCCAACAACATTTGTGCATGAGCATAAACTTATTGATGACCTGTTGCATGAATTTCAAACAAAGCATATACATTTTGCTGTAGTGGTTGATGAGTTTGGCGGCACAAGCGGTATTGTTACTTTAGAAGATATTCTTGAAGAAATTACCGGGGATATAAAGGATGAATTTGATGAAGAAGATGCCGATTATAAAAAGCTTGATGACCATAATTTTATTTTTGAAGGCAGCACAATGATCAATGATGTCTGCCGTATTATGCAGTTGCCATCAGATACGTTTGATCCTGTAAAAGGAGAAAGCGATTCGCTTGCAGGCCTTGTATTGGAAATTGCAGGTGAAATCCCTCAGCAAAACCAGGTAGTGACCAGCGGCGATTTTGAGTTTGTAGTATTAGAAATGTTTAAAAACCGTTTACAGAAAATAAAAATCACCATTAAGCCACGCGAGCAGCAAAAGAAGACCGACAGTGAAAAGAAGAAAAATAATGATTAACAATAAACTACTTATTGCTTACTGCTCACTGCTTACTATAATCTTTATAATATTTTCCGGTTGCAATTCTCCCTACACACCAAAACCTGCAGGTTATTTTAAAATAGATTTTCCTGAAAAAAAATATCAGTCATTTAATAAGCCTGGTTATCCTTACAGCTTTGAATATCCTGTATACGCAAACGTAATAAAAGACAGTACTTTTTTTGGTGATTCAACAGAAAATCCGTGGTGGATAAATGTTGATTTTCCGCAGTTCTCTGCGCGCATTTATTTAAGCTATAAAGTAATCGGTAAATATAAACTTGATAGTTTGCTGAACGATGCTTTCAATCTCACCAACAAACATTCCGTTAAAGCAACATACATTGATGATTCATTAATGAATATTTCAAACAATGTACATGGAGAATTTTTTAAAGTTGAAGGCGACGTTGCAACAACGTACCAATTTTTTCTTACGGATTCAACCAGAAATTTTATACGCGGCGCTTTATACTTTGATGCAACGCCAAATGAAGACTCGCTAAGACCGGTTAACCAGTTTCTTGTAGACGACATGAAGCATCTTATCGGCACTTTCAAATGGAAATAAGGTTTTGAATTTTTACTTTTTACTTTTGCTCTATGATTGCAATAGATAACAAATTAGTGAGTGATGATATTATAGAGAAGCAATTTGTTTGCGATTTAATTAAATGCAAAGGTGGTTGTTGTGAAGATGGCGATGCTGGCGCGCCGCTTGAACTAAATGAATTGGATGAACTGATACATAATTATGAAGCGGTAAAACCTTATTTGACTGAAGCAGGTATTAAAGCAATTGAAAAAGAAGGAAAATATCATTACGATGTTGAATTCGGTTGGGTAACGCCAACTATTAAAGGCGAGATGTGTGCATATGGTTTTAAAGATGAGAACGGCATCATAAAATGTGGTATTGAAAAAGCTTATAACGAAGGAAAAATAAACTGGAAAAAACCAGTAAGCTGCCATTTGTTCCCGATAAGAGTTAGTAAAAGCAAAGAAGATGCTGACCTTGAATATTTGAATTATGAACCCCGACATGATCTGTGTAAAGCAGCCTGCAGATTAGGCAAACGCCTGGAAGTTCCTGTATATGTTTTTTTAAAGGAGTCCATCATCCGCAAATACGGCGAAGAGTTCTATAAAGCATTGGAAGCTGCGGCAGAATATGCGGGCAGAAAATAACGAATCAATAAACTCACAATTCACTACTCACCATTTACTATGAGCAAAACCGCATCTACATTCATAGCAAAGAGCACAATCAAAGCAGCTAATCTTGATCACCGCAGAAAAATAAATTTCAATATAAGCAGGTACAATGCTGTTGTGCCTGCAGGAAAAGCGCAGTTTCATGATTTGATGATTGCACGTAAAAAAGCAAAGAACACAAAATGGAATGCCATTGAAAAGCTTGACGTAATGCTTGAAACATTTGAAAAAAATATTTCAGCACGCGGCACAAAAGTTATTTGGGCAGAAACTGCAGAAGAAGCATTAACAGAGATCGGTAAGATATGCAAAGCAAAAAATTGCAAAACATTGGTGAAGAGTAAGAGTATGGTTACCGAAGAAATTCATCTGAATAAATTTTTAGCGAAGCATAATATTGAAAGTGTTGAAACAGATCTGGGAGAATATATTCAGCAGTTAGATGATGAGCCGCCGTATCATATTGTTACACCGGCAATGCATAAAAGCAAGGAAGACGTTGCAAAACTTTTTACTGAAAAATTAAATGCACCAGGAAATTTATCGCCGCAACAACTCACACAATTTGCAAGAGAAAAGCTTAGAAAAAAATATGTTGAAGCGGAAGTTGGCGTAACCGGCGCAAATTTTTTAATCGCGGATACAGGCTCAATATCTGTGACAGAAAATGAAGGCAACGCAAGATTAAGCAGTGCATTTCCCAAAACGCATATTGTTGTTGCAGGCATTGAAAAGGTCATTCCGTCTATTAATGATCTTGCTTTGTTTTTGCCTTTGCTTGCAACATTCGGCACCGGGCAAAGATTAACTGTTTATAACACTATTATTTCAGGGCCGAAACAAAAAAATGAAACCGATGGTCCTGAAGAAATGTATGTGATATTATTAGATAATGGCAGAACAAATTTGCTTGCAAATCCTAAAACACGCGAAGCATTGTATTGCATTCGTTGCGGAGCCTGTTTAAATGCCTGCCCGGTTTATAAAAATATTGGCGGCCATAGTTATGATACAACTTACAGCGGGCCAATAGGCAGTGTTATTACTCCGCATTTAAAAAATCTGAAAGCGTATAAACATTTAAGTTATGCATCTTCTTTGTGTGGTAATTGTACAGAGGTTTGTCCTGTAAGAATTAACCTGCATGAATTGTTGTTAGAGAACAGGCATGAATCTGTTGTTGAAGGCGATGCATCCGTTGCAGAACGTGTTGCATGGAAGCTTTGGAAACAGGCAAGTTTAAATCGCGGCATGATGAACATGAGCAACGGCAAAACGAAAAACAAAGTAGTGAACAGCATGTTCAAAGGCTGGGCGAAACACAGGTCTGACCTGCATTTCAGCGAAAAAACATTTAATGAAATGTGGAAGGGCATGAAGAAAAAATCATAACAATTACAACACCACTTTTCTATTTAATCTATATATTAATCTGATGTATTGAGATACTTATCATTTACGAAGTATCTGCTTATATTGTTTGCAATTATCGAATCAGTCAACATTAACTAAATGATCTTTATGAAAAACATTTTACTTGTTTGTTTTCTTATTTGCGTTATTACTTCAATCAACGCGCAAAATACTTTTCCATCAACAGGAAACGTTGGTGTCGGAACTATAACGCCTGCATCATCATTACAGGTTATCGGCAGTTCGCGTTTAGGGAGTGCTAAAAATTATCTCGCTGTTGATACTGCAGGCAACTTAAGTTTTACAGGTAAAGGAGCATATAAAGTTGGTGCGAATAAGTATGCGTTTCAATTCAGCAACAATGCTAATTATGGTTTGTTATTTAATGCAACAGATTTAAGATATGAATTCAGAAATGGTTCATCAGCGCCGGTGTTTTATATAAGCGCAAACAACGGCGACATAACAACAGCAGGAAAAATTTCTACCGACAGCGGCTTCTACCTTCAAAATAATAAATTCATCAGCATCAGCGATACCAACAATACATTCATTGGAATTAATTCAGGTTTATCTAACACTGCTTCATACAATACAACAACTGGTTTTAATACAATGTATAATAATCAAACAGGTTATAGTTGTACAGCCGTTGGTGCGCAGGCTTTATATTCGAATGTTTCCGGCAGAGCAAATACTGCACTCGGCGCATTTGCATTATTAAACAATTTAATTTCCGAAGCCAACACTGCAAGCGGCGCTTATGCATTGTATTCAAACCAATCGGGAGATGGCAATACAGCAACCGGTGTGCAGGCTATGTACAGCAATGTTATTGGCTGGCATAATACATCAACAGGTGTAAGCTCTTTATATAATAATTTAAGTGGTGCATTTCAAAGCGCGCATGGGTTTGAATGTTTATATTTTAATACGACAGGATCGTTCAATGCAGCTACTGCCTATCATGCTTTATACAATAACACAACCGGAAGTTATAATGTTGCAATGGGTGTAATGGCGCTTGGTAAAAACACTTCAGGCTCTAATAACACAGCCATCGGTACACAGGCAGATGTGGCATTAAATAATCTTACCAATGCAACTGCAGTTGGCTTTTCTGCTTCTGTAAATGCTTCCAATAAAGTTGTTATCGGCAACAGTGCAGTAACCGTTATTGGCGGCCAGGTTGGATGGAGTACGCTGAGTGACCTTCGCTTCAAAAAAAATATACAGGATAATGTGCCCGGCCTTGTGTTCATTAACAAATTAAAGCCTGTTACGTATTTATTGGATGCAAAAAAATATGAAAAGTTTTTAGGTGTGGCAGATTCAACTGTAAGCAAAAGTTCAACTGCATATACTAAAGCAGAAAAAATTGTACGCAGCGGTTTTATTGCTCAGGATGTGGCAAATGCAGCGAAAGACATCAATTACAATTTTGATGGTGTGCATGCACCTGAAAATGATAAAGACAATTATTCGCTTGTTTATTCAGATATTATTCCTTCGCTTGTAAAAGCAGTACAGGAATTAAGTAATGAAAATGATGAATTGAAACAACAATTACAAAATATTCAATCAACATTACAACAATTGAATGGCAATACTTCAGGTAGTATGAATGCATCTACAGTGCAAAATATCTCTTCTGTTATACTAGGTCAGAATGTGCCCAATCCATCAGGTAATACAACTTCTATCAGTTATCAAATTCCGCAGCAGGTAAAAATTGCATCGCTTGTAATTGTAAATGCAAATGGCAATGTTGTATCAAATCAAAACATTACAGCTTCATCAAACAAAATAAATGTTGATCTGAATAAATTCAGTGCAGGAGTTTATACTTATTTTATAATTACTGATGGCAATGTTTCTTCATCAAAGAAAATGGTGATTGAAAAATAATATCATCTCAAAATAAATTGAAATAAAAAGAGGAAAACTGGAAAACAATTTTCCTCTTTTCAGATACATAGCATTTAAAGCTCATCGCAGCCGGTCCATACTTTTTACAAGCTTCTGATCCCTGTAAATTCCTTGCGCGGCAAAAAATAAAAATACAGGAATAGCAAAAGCAAAAATGGATGATAACGCCAATCCGCCACCGGTATAATTTTTTTTGTAATCGAAATAGAGAAAAATATTTAAAATGCTTATCACTATACCAAGTATAGTAAGCCACAATTGCAATTTTCTTTGTTTATATATAAAAATGTTGAACAGGCAAAGCGCTCCAAGAATAGAAGTTAATATTAAGAGAACCATATTAGTAGTGGCATTAAACTGATCTGAGGATAAATCAGGATGTGGACCGATATAATAAAAGGCAAACTTCATAGTTAAAAAAGCACAGGCTGAACCTGCCAGCAACCAAAGCGATTGTATACGTTGTATCATAATTAAACTTTAAATTATCCTCAAAAATAACGCTATTTCAAAATCGGGAAAGCAAAGGTTTTAATGCTCGTTATTCGTTATATATATTTGCAATCCTTAAAATTATCTATGTTCAATAATCTTACCGAAAGGCTTGAAAGTGCTTTTAAGAATTTAAAAGGTGAATCAAGAATAAATGACCTGAATATTGCCAACACGGTTAAAGATATTCGCCGCGCTTTAATTGACGCCGATGTTAACTATAAAATAGCCAAAGACTTTACCGATAGAGTAAAAGAAAAAGCAACCGGTGAAAAAGTAATTAATGCTATTAGTCCCGGCCAGTTAATGGTGAAGATCGTGCAGGATGAGCTTACCGAATTAATGGGTGGCACAGAAGCAAAATTTGATGTTACGGGTAATCCGGCTGTAATACTGATTGCAGGTTTACAAGGTAGCGGTAAAACAACTTTTAGTGGCAAGCTTGCCAACTATTTAAAGAATCAAAAAAAATCTCCTTTGTTGGTTGCTGCAGATATTTATCGCCCTGCGGCAATTGACCAGTTAAAAATTCTTGGTGAGCAAATTAAGGTAGATGTTTACAGCGAGCCTGAAACAAAAGATGCAGTTGCAATTGCGCAAAACGCTATTAAAGAAGCAAAGGCAAAAAATAAAAATGTAGTTATTATAGATACTGCCGGTCGTTTGGCTGTTGATGAAGTAATGATGGCCGAAGTTGCCGATATTAAAGCAGCCGTTAATCCGACAGAAATATTATTTGTTGTTGATTCAATGACAGGCCAGGACGCAGTGAATACAGCAAAAGCCTTTAATGACCGTCTTAATTTTTCCGGTGTTGTTTTAACAAAATTGGATGGCGATACACGTGGTGGTGCAGCCTTATCAATTCAATATACTGTAAATAAGCCCATAAAATTTGTAAGCAGTGGTGAAAAGTTAGATACGCTGGATGTGTTTTACCCTGAACGTATGGCACAGCGTATTTTGGGCATGGGTGATATTACTTCGCTGGTTGAAAAGGCGCAGGCGCAATTTGATGAAGAACAGGCGAAGAAGCTGGAAAAGAAAATCCGCAAGAATCAATTTGATTTCCAGGATTTTTATGATCAATTGCAACAGATAAAGAAAATGGGTAATCTGAAAGACCTGATGGGCATGATTCCGGGAATGGGAAAAGCCATAAAAGATATTGATATAAGCGATGATGCTTTTAAGGGTGTCGAAGCAGTCATCAATTCAATGACGCCTTATGAGAGGGCAAACCCCGATGTTATCTCTCAAAGCAGGCGAAACCGGTTGGCAAAAGGGTCTGGAAAAACAATGGAAGATGTTAACGCATTGATGAAACAATTTGAGCAAATGAAACAGATGATGAAAACGATGAATAAGATGCCGATGAGCGGAATGCGCATGCCCGGAATGAAGCGATAATTAAAAAAAAATTAATTTTAGGGGCAGCGCTTTTTGAGATTATAAATTATCTCTTACATTCGCAGTCCATTATTCATTTAAACCTTTTAGTTAAGGCCTTTAAATTTCTATTTAAAATGGCAGTAAAAATCAGACTTCAAAGGCACGGAAGTAAAAAGAGACCTTTTTACTTTATCGTTGTAGCCGATGCCCGTGCGCCCCGTGATGGAAAATTTATCCAGAAGATCGGTACCTACAATCCGCTAACTGTTCCAGCAACAATCCAGTTAGATCGTCAGAAAGCTTTAGAATGGTTGCACAAAGGTGCTGAGCCAACCGATACGGTTCGCCGCATCTTATCCTTTAAAGGAGTGCTCTATCTAAAACACTTACTGCGCGGTGTAAAACTTGGACTGTTTGACGAAGTAGCAGCCATGCAAAAATTCCAGAAATGGCATGAAGAACACGAAGCGCATATAAAGCGCCGTAGTGATGAGCACAAGCGATCCAGAATTGCTAGCCGACCTCAGCAGCCAGCTGTAAGAAGAGTTGAATCGTAAACAATTCAACGGAAACGTACGTAACCAGGGAAAAATTTTTCTTTAAAATCCCGATAGCAATATCGGGATTTTTTTATTTTGTTTACCGGGCTGCATCAGTTCTATTAAGCACGGTGCAGCCTGTTCAGCACTGGCGCGGGATCGCAACACTTGTACTGTATGAATACTGTTCGGCAATTAATTAATTCAAGTTGCTAGTTATCAAGTGAGCTTATCCAAAGTAAATCCCAGAATAAACATTACAAGTTTTATTAAAAATCCTTTGAAAGTTACTGCGTGTGTTTTTCTAAGAAATAATGCTTTGATCTGACTGAAAGCTGTTTCAATTCCTTTTCTCATGTATTGTTTTATAAATCTTATCCATGGCTCATCTTTTCGCTTTGCATTGCTTTTACGCTGAATCATTAATTGAATTAAATCAGCTTTCTTCATATCATCTTCAATAGTATAATCTGTATAAGCAGAATCACCACAGATATTACTCTCTGCTGCAACTGCCAATGGTAATTTTTTTAATGCCTGTACATCGCTTTCACTGCCGGGAACAAAACAAAATTCGACCGGAATGCCATGCCTGTTAACTAATACCTGCACTTTAACACCATAGAAATATCTGCGCATACTGCATTGTTTACCCCGCCACTGTTTGCCTTTTACTATTTTACTCCGGCTGATGCGAATATTATCACATACTGCTACAGGAAACGAATCAATCACATATTCTGATGCTCCTGCTGCCGTTTTCAAACAATCACCAATCTGGTAAAACATCATAAAAAGTATATCTGACAATTGGTGAACCCCTACGGTTAAACCGGCTTTTATCAAGCATAGCAGGAACCATTCCACTCATCTTCATAAAACTTCTTCCATTATCAATATGGCCTCCAAAATAAAGAGCTGATACAACCCCTGTTGTTATAACCTCACTATCACTTACTTTTCTTCTTGAATCTTCTTTGTAACATATCCCTTTTAAAATATCATCTACAATACAATAAATGCTTATAATTTTATCTCCGGTGAGCATGACTATTATTTTTTGGTGTGGTAACTCAAAAATAATTTATCCCTTGCTCACCTCTTTTTATTCAATATCCAGCAACTTGGGTTATTTATAACTCCGCTACTGTTGATGTCCTGTTTGTTAGCATTGTTGAGTCTTATGACTAACAATTGTAGTATAGGTGAAGAGTAACATAAAGCACACATTCTTCTTTAACTATTTGTCCTTTTTCTGCAAATATGCCGCTAATGAAAGAGGTAGTTCTTTTGAATCATGATGTTGTTTAGATCTTCTTCTGTATCAACCAATCATGGCCAAAAGGGTCCCTGATAGTGCCCTGGCGGTAATTGTATTCATAATCTTTTGCAGGGCTTATTTCAATTGCGCCGGCTTGTATAGCGCTGTTCATTACAACATCAACATCCGGAACAAACAAACCGATAAGCGTAGTTATGCCATTATGTTTTTCAGGCGAAAAATGGTAAAGGTTTGATGTTATTTCATGCAAATGAAAGATGCAGCCGTATATACAAAGTTCTGCCACATGCAGGCTGCCGTCATCATTATTAAAACGCAGGTTTTCTGTTGCACCAAATGCGTTTGCGTAAAATGAAATATCTGTTATGCCATTATTAATAAACAGTTGCGGTGCAAAGAAGGTAGTGTTGTTTTCATTCATGTTGAGCAAATTTAAAATTCAGCAAATGCCTTTATAATTTGAAGTTAGGTATTATAAAGAGATAAGGTTGTACATATACCAGGTAATTCAATATCTTTAAACAGGATTTATTACTACTTCGATAAATTCAGCACATAAGCTAACCAGTCAAAGCACGGAAACACTCCATTGCAACATCCTTTTGTAATTTTTTTCTTCACTTTAAAACACATTGCTATGCCTTCAAATCTTATTGATTCCGTAAAGTCTTTTATTACGCCGGACCTTATCAGTAAAGCATCTTCTTACCTCGGGGAAAACACCGATAATGTTTCAAAAGCAATAACAGGCGCAGTTCCTGCAGTAATATCAGGAATTATAGGCCGCGTTGAGTCGGGCGACGTTTCAGGCGTTTTGAATAATGCTAAAGACGCGCTCAACAATAATGTTTTGGGAAATGCTTCTGCGCTTCTTTCCGGTGGCGCTGCATCAACCGGCAGTACGCTTGTAAATAATTTATTTGGCAGCCAAACCAACAACGTGGTAAATGCGCTGGCTTCGCATTCAGGTATTAAAACTTCTTCAGCCGGTTCTATACTAAGTATGATCGTGCCGCTTATACTCGGCGTATTAGGTAAACATGCTACGGATAATAATCTTTCATCCGGCGGTTTAAGCGCTTTCCTGTCTGAACAAAAATCAGGGATACTCAGCATGTTACCACCAGGATTAAACATCAGCAACCTCCCTGGCTCAGCTAAAAAAGTTATCGGTACAACTGCAGCAGATGTACGCTCCATTGCAGAACAGCCCAAACGCAATTGGCTGATGCCCCTGGTTTTAATTGCACTGGCAATTATTCTTATAATTTATTTTATGCGAAGCTGTAATAAAACGCCTGAAGCAAATACAGCAGCTACTGCAGATACTACAACGATGGCCGCACCTGCAATGGCTCCAGATACAACAGCTACAATGGCGCCGGCAAGAGAATCATTGAAAGTAAAACTTGCAGACGGCACCGAAATAGAAGCTTATAAGGGTGGTATTGAAGATATGCTGGTTACCTGTTTGAACGATGCAAACTGTAAACCGGGCAAAGACAAATGGTTTGATTTTGACAATCTTAATTTTGAAACAGGCAGCGCCACTATTACAACGGAAAGCCAGGTACAGGTAAGCAATATCGTTGCCATATTGAAAGCTTATCCCAAAGCAAAAGTTAAGATAGGCGGATACACGGATAAAACAGGTAACGAAACCGACAATAAAAAGCTAAGCCAGGCAAGAGCCGACGCTGTATTGAATGCTATCAAAACTGCAGGTGCAAATGCAACTCAATTAGTGGGTGCCGAAGGATATGGTTCCCAGTTTGCAACTATGCCTGCAACCGCTTCAGATGAAGACAGGAAAAAAGACCGCAGGATCTCTGTACAGCTCAGGGAAAAATAGATCTCTTTATTACAAAATAAAAAGGCCTCGTGATGAGGCCTTTTATTTATTTTATCTGATGTGAAAGCTAATAAATAACACCGGCAAATTGTTTTAAGAAACGCACATCATCCTGTGAGTATAAACGAAGGTCATTCACGCGGTATTTAAGCTGGCATATTCTTTCCATACCCATACCAAAAGCAAAGCCTGTGTACTTTTCAGGATCAATACCAAAGTTGTTCAACACATTCGGATGCACCATACCGCTGCCAAGTATCTCTACCCAACCGGTATGCTTGCAAACATTACAACCTTTGCCGTGACAGATCAAACAATCAATATCCATTTCTGCACTGGGTTCTGTAAATGGAAAATAAGAAGGCCTGAAACGGATCTTTACAGCTTTACCAAACATTTCCTGTACAAAAAAGTAAAGCGTTTGTTTAAGGTCTGCAAAGCTTACATTTTCATCAACATACAAGCCTTCAACCTGGTGAAAAAAACAATGCGCCCTTGCGCTGATAGTTTCATTACGGTAAACACGCCCGGGGCAAATAATCCTGATTGGCGGTTTTTGCTTTTCCATCACGCGCGCCTGCACACTGCTGGTATGCGTACGCAATAACCAGTCAGGGTTTTTCTGAACATAGAATGTATCCTGCATGTCGCGCGCAGTATGGTTTTCAGGCATGTTCATAGAAGTGAAATTATGCCAGTCATCTTCTATTTCAGGCCCTTCAGCCAACACAAAACCAAGCCTGTTGAAAATAGAAATAATGCGGTTGCGAACAATGCTTAAAGGATGGCGTGTGCCAATGGTAACATCATCACCGGGAAGCGTATAATCTATTGCTTCAGCGCTGTGAGCGGTGAGCGGTGAGCTTTCAGCTTTCAGCGTTTCATATTTTTCTTCTGTAAATTTTTTAAACTCATTCAGCAACTGCCCTGCTTCTTTCTTTTTATCATTCGGCACATGTTTCATTTCCTGCATTATATTTTTTACAATACCTTTTGTGCCAAGATATTTTATACGGAATGATTCTGCAGCATCACCATTCCCTGCCACGAAAGATTCAATATCTTTTTTATGTTGTTCAATCTGGTCCAATAATTCCATGCGGCGAAGATAAGAAATGCAGGGAAGCCTGTTGACAAACATGCATTACAAATCATCAAACCCGCACCGCATCCTGAAATATATTATCTATTTTTAAAAAATTTTATACATACTATTATCGCGCATCATATGAAGGGTAAAATATTTATTGTAAGGCCATTTGGAAACAACAGGCCTGTTATTAAAAGAGATAAAGACGGGAACCCCGCCATTGTTTTTTTTGATTTTGATAAAGTGGAAACTGATTTGATCTTACCTGCCATGAAGGCTGCCGGGCTTGAAGGCGGAACAACACAAAAAATTTTTGAAGCAGGCGAAATTAAAGAAGACATGTTTTCTGAATTGCTGTTAGCCGATATTGTTATTGCTGATATTACCATTCATAATGCAAATGTTTTTTATGAGCTTGGTATTAGGCATGCACTCCGCTCCAAAACTACCGTGCTTATTAAATGCCGTGGTTTTGATGAAACACCCTTTGATATTATCGGGTACAGGTATATTGATTATGATAAAGATAACCCGGGTGCTGTTTTAACTACATTAATTACCTTTTTAAAAAACAGTCCTTCTTCTATAAAAAATGATAGCCCTGTTTTTAATATGCTGCCAAAATTGGAGCAACCTGAAACTGAAAAGTTTTTAGCCGTTCCTGCTGATTTTCTTGAAGAAGTTTCTATTGCTTCAGGCAGCAGGCAAATTGGTAAGCTAACGTTATTGGCGCAGGAAGCAGGTTTTTTTGCCTGGGAAAAACCTGCGCTTAGATTTATTGGTGAAGAATTATTTAAGCTTAAAGCTATAGAAGCAGGGCAGGTGATATGGGAAAAAATTTTAGAAGAATACCCGGATGATTTCCAGGCCAACGATCGTTTGGCAACCATTTATCAGCGGCTTGCCGAAACAGAAATGGCCACCAATACTGCTGAAGCGGTTGAGTTATTAACTGCATCTGATCTTGCAATTGAATCGCTGTTAAATAATCATCCCGAAGCTGAAAAAAGCAAGCGTGCAGAAGCATATGCACTTAAAGGAAGAAATGCAAAAACAAGATGGATAAATACCTGGGAAAATGCAGGTGCAGATAAAGCAGTTACTGCATTGCAATCCGTGTTTCTTGAGACAGCTTATAAAAATTATGAGAATGGATTTTATGAAGACCTCAATCATTTTTATTCAGGCATTAATGCATTAGGTCTTCTTACGGTAATAACAAAATTAGCAGAACAAAATCCGGATGCATGGCTGTGTTGCTTTTCAACAGATGAAGAAGGCAATGAAAACCTGGAGGCAAAGAAATTAAAACTCCAGGAATTAGCTGCAGGAGTGCAACTGGCAATTGATGCAGAAAAGAAAAGGTTGCTGCTTCAAAACAAAACCAATGTATGGCTTGATATAACAGAAGCAGATTTTATAAGCCTTACCAGCAACAGGCCGGTAAGAGTTGCTGCCATATACAAAAAGGCGCTGGAGAACGCAGAAGATTTTAACAGGGATGCTGTGATAAAGCAACTAAAAATATACAGGGAATTAAATATTTTGGCTGATAACATGCAGGCAGTTTTAAATGTTATTGAGCCTGTTGCCGGTTCAACCGAAACAAAAACACATTACCTTTTATTTACAGGGCATATGATTGATAAGCCCGGAAGAAAAGAGCCGCGTTTTCCCAAAGAAAAAGAAGCCGCAGTGCGTGAAAAAATAAAAGAAAAAATACTGGAGGAAAAAAGTAAAATAAACGGACGCGTTATCGGCATAGCAGGCGGTGCATGTGGCGGCGATATTTTGTTTCAGGAACTCTGTACAGAGCTTGGCATTGAAACACAGTTATTGCTTGCAGTTCCTGCTGATATTTTTAAAACAGAATCGGTTGCTTTTGCCGGAACAGACTGGATAGAAAGGTTTAATAATTTATATCAAACACTGCCGCATCAAACACTTTGTGATACTAAAAATTTACCTGCATGGTTACAGAAAAAAACTGATTTTACTATATGGGAAAGAAATAATTTATGGAAGTTAAATTCTGCTCTTTTAAACGGTGGTATGAAAATGAGCCTGATAGCTTTATGGGATGGGCAGGTTGGTGATGGTGCGGGCGGCACAGAACACATGATAAAACAGGCAAACGAAAGAGGTGCTAAAGTAATAGTAATTGATATGCGGGAAGTGTAGTTATAATTTCCTGGTATTCCTCAATTCCTGTTGGAGTAATAATTATAGTCTTTCAGCAATACCTCAAGAAACTCAACAGGCTGCATATACTCGTTGATATTTAAAACCGTACGGATCTTGCTGCTAAGCCTTTCAGCAATATCAAGGTTATTATAACGCTGCGTATTATTCAACACACCTTTTATAGTATTCATATCACGGTCGCTCAGGCGCATTACTTCAGGAAAACGCGGCACATATTCATCATTTAACTCAAAGAAAACAGTATCGGAAATATCAGCTTCTATTTTTGTTTTTATTACCAGTGTACCTGCGGCCATATCACCTAAGCGCTGATTTTTTTTACTTAGCACAACGCTTAATAAACCAACGAGGCCAAAAAAGAAAAAATCAAACGGGCGTGTCAGCCATCGTATCAAATACTGGTGCAGTGCAGGCCTGCCGCCATCTTCGCCAATTACTTTTATATTCAATACTTTTTTACCAATGCTCTGACCGTTCATAACCAGTTCAAAAAATAAATGATACGTGAACAAAGGCACAAGAAACAATAATTGTATTGCCGTGAGGTTATACAAAAAGGGCATGTCATTATCAGTGCCTTTATTTGACGGAACAAAAATGCTTAACAGCTCCATAACAGTAATAAGATAAGCTATCAGTATTATTACATCGATCAGCCACGCAAAAAACCGTTTATGAAACTCAGGCGTTTCAAAATCGAGTTCAATATTAAAACTGGTTGGTATCTTTATTTTTTCCATAAACTATTGGCGGAAAGGTAAACTAATTCTAATTTTCGCGCGCAAAACAAAGTATATTGAGAGAAGCCCTTTTTATAAAACGCAATCGCAAACGCTGGCAGCAGGTACAGGCAAACCCGAGCGATCATCCCGATGAAATGGCGCAGGAATTTATTCAGCTGGTTGAAGATCTTGGCTACAGCAAAACATTTTATCCTCTCAGCAAAACAACTCAATATTTAAATGCAGCTGCATCTAAAAAATATCTTGCTATTTATCAGAACAAAAAAGAAGATGCCAACCGTATTGTACGGTTTTTCAAATTCACTTTGCCGCTTGTTATTGCAAAACATCAGCGCGTGTTGCTGATAAGTTTTTGTGTATTCGTATTGTTTGTTGCCATTGGTTTTTTCTCTGCTAAGAATGATGAAAATTTTGTGCGTCAGATCCTGGGCGATGATTATGTTGATATGACGTTGCAGAATATAAAAGACGGGCATCCGTTTGGCATTTATGGTTATGGCAACGAGTTTCTTTCATTCATTTATATTTTCATCAACAACGTAAAAGTTTCACTCCTTGAATTTGGCGGCGGCATTTTGTTTGGCTACACAACAATTACCGGGCTTATGGACAACTCTGTTATGGTGGGTGCATTTGAATATATGTTTTATAACAACGGTTTGTTGAAAGACAGCCTGCTTACAATAATGATACATGGAACACTTGAACTGTCCACTTTTGTTATTGCGGCTACATCGGGATTGGTGCTTGCAAAAAGCTGGCTTTTTCCCGGAACACAAAAACGTATTGATGCATTAAAACAAGGCGCCAAAGAAGGCGTTATTATCGCACTGTCAAACATTCCTATGTTATTCATTGCTGCATTTTTCGAAGGCTTTGTAACACGCCATACCGATATGCCGCTTTGGCTTAAATTATTGATCATTACAGTTTCACTTACAATAGTGATTGGTTATTTTATTGTTTACCCTATTCGCCTTAAACGAAAATTAAATGCTGTTAATTAGCTGATGCAACGTTGTACATTTTTAAAAATATTTTTTGGATTACCAACAAATGAGCGGTTAGCATTTTCATTGCGCCTGTGCCGGGAGCAAAGCGATCCGGGATCGCAACACTTATACTGCAGGTTCGTTGAGCGGCAGCGTCCCCGGGTGTGTAGCACGTTGCTTAAATATGCATTAGTATTGTTGCTCATCAGTCTTATTTCAATACAAAAAACGCAGGCACAGGAAGATTCAATGCTTGTTGATTCAAATGCTGTTGATACCGTCAGCATGCATGATACAGCAGTAATTGCATCTCCGGGTTATGATGATCAGAATGATGGTTATGTTGATACAACTGTTAAGCATATTTACGATACTTCACAATACTTTTTTAACTGGAAGAATTATTATGATGACCCTTTTATCAATAAAAAAATAAAACAAAGCCATTCGGTTGATGAAGAAGTAACCGCTTTAAAAAAACAGGATGATTTCTGGTACATACCCGCGATTGAAAAAATTGAAAACCGTTTAAAGACTGATCCTAAATACCGCGACAGTCTTATGAATGCACAAAACAGAGAGCTTAAGGATGATCGCGAAGACAGCCTGTTATATCAATCATGGTTTAATACATTAATATGGGTTGTTGCTATCGGCATTTTTGCAGCAGCGTTGATTTATTTCCTTATACAAAATAAGATCAGCATTTTTTCCAAAGCATCTGAAACAACTGCAGATGAAGGAACGGGTGAAGAGCAGGAAGATATATTCCGCATCTCTTATTCAAAGCTTATTCAAAATGCAGAGAAGGAAAAAAATTATCGTGTTGCTATAAGGCTTATGTTTTTGCAGACATTAAAAGTAATGAGCGATGCAACCATCATTCATTACCAGCCCGATCACACTAACCTGCAGTATTTACAACAGTTGAGTCAATCAAAATATTACAACGATTTTTTTAATGTAATGCGCAGTTATGAATTTGTATGGTATGGAAAATTTAATATCTCAACTGAACAGTATACCAGTGTAAAAAATGATTTTATTAAACTGCAACATAAAATATAACAATACAAAGGCAGCAGTATGCTGCAGATAAATGACAAAAAGATTATTCTACATATTACTGGTTCTTGCAACTATAAGTTTATGCGCATGCAATAAACTGCACCGGTTTGATGATACCATTACTTTAAAAAGGAATGATAAAATTCCCTACGGCACTTATGTAGCATACAACCTGTTGCAAAAACAATTTCCAAATGCACGTATTGAAACGAACAGGTACGCGCCGCCGCAATGGAAAAATCTTACCAGCGATTCAACCAAACAGGTTTTGATCATCATAACAAAAACATTTGATCCTTCTGAAGAAGACCTTGATGAATTAACAGGGTTTGTACAAAAAGGCAACTATGTTTTTATTTCTGCATTGCAGATAACACATAATGCAGCTAATTTTTTCAAGTTAAAATCTGCAGAGCATTTTAATTATTACGGCCTTGCTTTAGGTGTGCACCATCCATTTGATCCATTTGACTCAACTGCAGTAAAGCTTGATTCATCTGTATTTGAAAATCCTTTTGCCTATGAATATCCCGGTGCAGATTTTACCAATGGCATTGCATCCAGCGACAGTTCGTTTACATATACGCTCGGCTATTCTTCTAAAAAAGATCAGAATCTTATTGCTATAAATTCTATTAAAGGGACTTTCTTCATCCACACTGCGCCTATAACTTTTACTAACTTTTTTCTTTTATATAATAACAACCGGCAATACTTTGAAAAGCTGATGAGCTTGTTGCCAAAAGATGCTAAAAAAATTGTTTGGGACGATTATTACCTGCAGCATTATTACAATAATAATCCACAGCAAAGCCAGGGTTTGCTTTCAGTTATTTTAAAGTATGATAATTTTAAATGGGCGTTCTGGGTTACATTGTTGTTATTAAGTTTATACCTTGTAACAGAAGTTAAACGCAGGCAACGGCTGATTCCCGGATATGCAAAACCAAAGAATGAATCGCTTGCATTTGTTACAACCGTAGGCAAACTGTATTATGAAAAAGGTGATCACAAAAACCTGGCTGATAAACTAACGCAATACTTTTTAGATCATGTACGCAATGATTATAAAATTTCAACCGTAGAAATAAACAACAGCTTTGAACAACAACTGGCGATAAAATCGAACAAAGACATCAATGAAATAAAAGCCATCATAGAAATGATGCATGCTATAAACTTAAGTAATGCTATCACACAAAAACAATTGATGGATTATTATGAACTATTAGAAGAATTTTATAAAACTACCTGATGCTCTAGCCCCTCTCTTTCAGGAGAGGGGTTGGGGTGCGGATAAAACGACATAACAATGAGTGAAGAAATTTTTGAGCAAAGAATAAACCTGGAAGAACTGAACAAAGCCATGCTCGATATGCAAAACGAGATAAGAAAAGTTATTGTAGGGCAGGATGATATGGTTCGGTTAATAATGGTTGCTATTCTTGCCAATGGTCATGTATTGATAGAAGGCGTGCCCGGCGTTGCCAAAACATTAACGGCAAAGCTTGTTGCAAAATGTTTGCAAACAGGTTTCAGCCGCATACAATTCACACCTGATCTAATGCCAAGCGATGTATTAGGTACAAGCATTTTTAATCCCGGCACAGGCAAGTTCGAATTCAAGCGCGGCCCTGTTTTCAGCAATATTGTTTTGATTGATGAAATAAACCGTGCGCCTGCAAAAACACAGGCCGCATTGTTTGAAGTAATGCAGGAACAACAGGTAACAATGGATGGTATTACGCATGTAATGAATGCACCATTCATGGTTATTGCAACACAAAATCCAATTGAGCAGGAAGGCACCTATCGTTTGCCTGAAGCACAACTTGACCGTTTTTTATTTAAGATAGTTGTGCCTTATCCAACAGAGGCAGAAGAAATAAATATACTGCAACGCTTTCATCAGTTCACCGGCGATAATATTACAGATAATGTTGTGCCTGTAATAAGCGATGAGCAGGTTATGCATTTAAGGCAACTGATAAAAAATATTGTGGTTGAAGAAAAGCTCATCCAATTCATTGCAAAAATTTCTGTTGCCACAAGAAATGATAAATCCATTTATCTCGGTGCATCACCAAGAGCAACGTTAGCTGTGCTGAATGCATCGAAAGCTTATGCTGCTTTATCAGGAAGAGATTTTGTAATACCTGATGATATTATTTACATCGTTAAACCGGTGTTGCGTCATCGCATTATTCTTACGCCTGAAAAGGAAATGGAAGGAACTGCTGAAGATGAAGTGATAGAAAAAATTATTCATTCTATTGAAGTACCAAGGTAATGTTCAAGCAACTGCTTTATTTTTTCCGGTTCTATTTCACACAATTATTTTATACAATTGGTGCAGCCATTGTTGCATTATTTGTTCTTGCATTTTTCTTTCCTGTACTTCAACAAATAGCAACCATTGCATTTATATGCTTGGGTATTAGTGTTGCACTTGATTTTATCATTGTATTTGCAGGTAACAAACCTGTAACGGCGAAACGCTTGTGTGCAGAGCGTTTCAGCAATGGTGATGATAATAAGATAACAATTGAACTAACCAATCATCGTACCTATAAAATAAAAGTTGGAGTAGTAGATGAATTGCCTGTTCAGTTTCAAAACAGGAAGTGGCATAGAAAATTTACATTGAACGGTAATAAAGTTTTTTCGTTTGATTATTTTTTGAAACCTGCTGAACGCGGCGAATATCTTTTCGGCATTATCAATATTTTTTTACGCGGCCCGCTGAATATGCTGATACGGCATATTAATTCAGGGGAAGAAAAAAAGATTGCTGTGTATCCATCTTTTATGCAGATGAAAAGATACCAGTTGATGGCTGTAACCAATCAATTGCAGGCAGGCGGTTCAAGGCGCCTGCGTAAACTTGGCAGTAGTCTTGAGTTTGAACAGATAAAAGAATATGTGCAGGGTGATGATTACAGGCGTGTTAACTGGAAAGCAACAGCACGCAAGAACAGCCTGATGGTGAATAATTATATGGATGAAAGAAGCCAGCAGGTAATTTGTCTGATTGATAAAGGCCGCAATATGAAGATGCCTTTTGAGGGCATGACCTTGCTTGATTATGCTATTAATGCAACACTTGTTTTAAGCAATATTGTATTGATGCGGCAGGATAAAAGTGGCTTGCTTACTTTCGGAAAAAAGATCGATCAGTTTATCCAGCCGGATAAAAAGCCTGCACAGATAAATTTAATTCTTGAAACTTTATACAGGCAGCAAACAGATTTTACCGACAGTGATTTTGAAGCGTTGTATGTGTACACGCGTTATCATCTTAACCAGCGTAGTTTGCTCATCCTGTTCACCAATTTTGAAAGCATGTATGCAATGGAAAGACAGTTGCCTTATCTAAAACAGCTTTCTTCTTATCATCCGTTGCTGGTTATATTTTTTGAGAACACAGAACTGGCTGCATTGCAGCAAAGCAAAGCACACACTGTTGAAGAAGTATATTATAAAACCATTGCCAATAAATTTGCTTTTGAAAAAAGATTGATTGTAAAAGAGCTGCAAAAACACGGCATTATGAGTGTGCTTACATCTCCGCAAAAACTTACTGCAAATACTATTAATAAATATCTGGAGTTAAAGGAAAGACAGGTGGTGTAATGATCTGAGACCCGCAAATAAGCATCAGACTTCTTTGGAATTTTGATCGTCTAAATAATAATATTCTGTAATCAAGTATTGTTGTTAAAATAAAAATCAAAAAGAGTTAATCAACAATAATAAAAACTTAATCTTTTATTGCTCTGTAAGAGCTGCGTATTTATAGAAAGTATATCTTGTATACAATTCAACAGCTCCTACGGAGCTGCGTAAACCCGATTCAATGGCAAACACATTTTCACAGATTTATTTGCAATTTGTATTCGCAGTGCAAGGCCAGCAAAACCTGATAGTAAAAGAACATAAAGAAGAACTGCATAAATACATGACATCACTTGTACAGGCACGCAAGGCAAAATTACTGGCTATACATTGTATGCCAGATCATGCCCACTTGTTTGTAGGATTTAAACCATCAGTTTTAATATCTGATTTTGTAAAAGAAATTAAAGTAAGCAGTAATCAATTTATCACAAACAAAAAATGGGTTAACGGCGTTTTTAATTGGCAGGAAGGATATGGTGTATTCTCTTACGGACATTCGCAAATTGACAGCGTTTGTAAATACATAATAAACCAGGAAGCACATCATAAAAGAAAAACATTCAAACAGGAATATCATGAGTTTTTGGAAAAATTTGCAGTGGCCTACGACGAACAATATGTTTTCGAATGGATAAACGATGCATAAACACGCGGCTCCTATGGAGCCGAAATATATGGACGCATTATTTCTATAAACACAATGCTCCTCCAGAGCATATACACTCTCTTGATTTATTTTTGCATTAATGCAACTGGTTTCTAAAACGCAACTGCCCCGCATAAAACACCGAACGGCAGCACTGGTTTACTTTTTTATTTCAGGGTTTGGCTATTCTACCTGGGCTTCGCGCATCCCTGCAGTACAACATCAATTGCATATTAATGAAGCGCAACTGGGTGCTGCTTTATTGGCTGCACCGGTTGGTGTGCTTGTAACAGTTCCTTTCAGCAGTAATCTTTTAAATAAGTACAGCAGTAAAAGCATCATCATTTTCGGCGCTGTATTTTACAATATCGTTTTGGCGCTGCTGTCTTTTGTAACACAGTTATGGCAATTGTGGGTTTTACTTTTTTGCTTTGGTTCTTCACGTAATATTTTAAACCTTTCCATGAATGCACAAGGTGTGGAAGTGCAGCAACTGTATGAAAATTCCATCATTACAACCTTTCATGCAATGTGGAGCACAGCTGGTTTTGCAGGAGCAGCAGTTGGTTATTTTTTCGTGCTCTCAGGTTTGCCGTTAAGCACGCATTTCATAACTGTAAGTATTCTACTGCTTGTGCTTTCAATCATATTCTATCAAAACATTTTTTATATACGAAGAGAAGCGCCGCCTCAACGAAAAAAAATATTTGTGTGGCCACACAAAAGTTTATTGGTGTTTGCATTGATAGCATTTGCTTCAATGGCGTGTGAAAATGTTATGTATGACTGGAGTGCGATATTTTTTCAAAAAGCAATAATTACAACAAAAGAAACTGCTACTGCTGCATTTGTTTTATACATGGTTTGTATGACGACAGGTCGTTTATTGGGAGATAAATTCGTACGCAAAATAGGCATGGTTAAAATATTACGGTACAGCGGCGCTCTGATACTGGCAGGTTTATTACTCGCAAGTTTATTGCCATATATTATTACTGCAAGCATTGGTTTTGTGTTAATAGGATTTGGCATATCCTGCATTATTCCGCTTGTATTTAATCTCGCGGGAAACACTAAAGGGATGAGCAGCGGCACTGCCATCGCTTCTGTTTCTGTTATCAGTTATTTTGGATTTTTAGCAATACCGCCGGCTGTTGGTTTTGTTGCACAAGCTGTTGGTATGCGGTGGTCGTTTTGCATGATGTCTGTGTTCGGGCTTGCAATAATTTTACTGGCAAGCATTATAAAAAGTGAGCAATAATTTGCCTGATGTTTTAAAAACGCTGTGTGAACAGGAAACATAAGCTGCTATGAAAATATATTGCACAAGGGAGTGACACAACCGTGATGCCACTTGTTTGTTGGCTCGTAAACAAAAGTTAATTCACCAAATTTAATCGTGAAAAATTATTGATTGGTCGCACAAATACATTGCGGCGTTCAGCTATTAATAAATTAGCAGCATATTTTTTGCTACCATTAAAAAAAATATTTATGAAAAAACTCATTTTATTATTAGTGATCTTTTTATCCCTGCAGGCAACAAGGTCATTCGCACAAAACAGTGAGCGTATGCAACAGATGCAACAACAATTTCGCAGCTTTTTAAAAGACTCTGTGCAGTTGTCTGATGCAATGATTGATTCTGTAACATCTATACGGCAACAATACCAGCCGCAGATGCGACAGATATTTATGGATCAATCTGCAAGCATGTCTGATAAGCAAACGAAGATGCAAGGTCTGAGAACAGAAATGGATGGACGTTATAAATCTGCCGGCATAACGGATGACCAGATTGCAGCAATTCATAAACATGAAGACTGGATGCGTCAACAAATGATGAACAGGAATAATGGTGGAGGTGGCGGACAATAAATTTCGTTATCATACAACATTAGAAAGGCCGTTTTAAAAACGGCTTTTCTATTTATAATCATTCTATCACTTCACTAAATATTTATAAAAAAAGCCAGGCTGATATTGCCTGGCTATAAAATATTAAGCGAATAGTTTTATTCTTTCACAATTTTAAAACTGAATGATTTTGCATCAGCAGTTTGTACCTGAATAAAATAAACACCTGCTTTAAGATTGCTGATGTTCCAGCTATAGTTTATATTATCTGTACTTACCTGTTGTATAATCGCGCCCGCATTATTTGATAACGTAAGATGATTAATGCCTTTATCACTTAAGGCTGTAATGTTAACTACATTCTTAACAGGATTTGGATAAACAGTAATTTTTGTATCGATTGATTTTGCAATTGCATTGTTTTGTGATGATGAAACTAAACAACTGCTACATGGAATAAATGTGATTGTTTTTACGGCGGCGCCGCCATTTACATAACCAGGCCCTACAACAGCGATCTTCTCTGTATTTACATCAAACGTAGTGCCTCCGGCAAGGGACACATCCAGAAAACCATTTGCTCCAAATGTATTATCAACCACACCATTTGACAGAAAACGTTCCAGCTTAACAGATGATGAAAGATTTACAATGATCTTATTGTTCACCTGTACTTTTACTATCCTTCCAATAGGGCCTGTAACTGTATCAGCAAATACTTTTCCTGCTGTGCCAAATGTGTTATCTATAACGCCGTTTGAAAAATAACGATACAAAGCATTCTTGTTAGCATCTTCTGTATATACAAGAATTTTGTTGCCTTGTAAAGCCAGTGATATCGATCCACCATGCGCGTTGGTATTAGACAGCAACGCAACACCGTTTACGCCGAATGTTGAATCAATCTGGCCTGTTCCTGTATAAAGGATTAAATTGGTGCCGGTAGTATTGTCATCTTTAGTGTACGTGCCGACCGCAAGCAATTTATTATCGGGCAATGCAATAAAAGAACTGATGGCTGTTGCTGGAACGATAACACCGCCAGTTCCAAAACTGTTGATACGCGAACCACCGGCAGAAAATTCCATGATGTAAAAGCCCTTCATCGTAGTTACGCTAATAACAATTTTTCCATCAGGTTTTATGGTTAATGATCTTCCGATAACCTGGAAGACCTTTTCATCTGACTTGTCAATAATCACAGCACCATTGGTACCAAAAGAGGAATCAGGCTGGCCATTCGTCAAAAATCTTTCTACCCAAAGCTGATCAATGGGATAATCGTAATGGGGCTGTATGTCAGAAAGTGTTACTAATTTTCCATCAGGCTGCAACGTCATTGCGCGCAGAAAAGATTCATAGGCATCGCGGCATACGCGAATTTCGCCCTGGTTGCCATAAGAAATATCTTTGGTTCCATTGTCTGTAAATTGTGTAATAATGCCAGACCATCCATATTCATCACGGTTATAGAGCCCGGCGCTTAAAACTTTATTCTGCTGTAACTGAACATAAGTTCCGTATGGGCCATCGAAATCTGGCTGTGGATCGGTAGCGAGGCCATTTGTTCCAAAGTTTGTGTTTAATGTAACCTGTTGTGCTTTTGTTGAAATTTGAATTGATAGAATTGCCATTATTAGGCAGCTGCAGAGTAAATGTGTTTTCATGAAATTGGTTTTTTATTAGAATAATGAATCGTGAAAATAACCCTCAGACTTTCATCATCAAAATTTTGAGGATTATTTTTTAATGTTCTTATTCATCATCGTCATCATCTTTCTTTTCGCCTTGCTTGACAAATGCTGCACGTTTGGGAGCAGGCACAACTGCATCAATACCTTTTACTGCTTTCCAAATTACTTCTGTAAACTCACGATCAGGTATGCGGTCTTCTTTGGTAAAATCAAATGTTTCGCTTTTGCGTTGCCATGCATTCTCTGCTGTATTTTTTTGATTGATGTCAACCTGTAGAGGTTTTGTGTTGTATGGTGTATTATCTGGTGTTGATTGAAAACAATTCCACATAGAAGTTGCGGCTGCATCATATTGACTCATTGGTGGAATGCCTAATATTAATTCTATTGTACGCAACATTGATGCTGTTGAATACATTGTATGATCAACATAATGCCGCTTTACCAAACCACCGGCAATGTATGCGGTGCTGCGATGTGCATCAACGTGATCAGGGCCGTCCTGCGCATCATCTTCCAGGATAAAAACAACACTTTCATCCCATACTTTGCTCTTGCTTAAATAATCAACAAACATTCCAACTGCCAGATCATTTTCTGCAACATAAGCATAAGGTGTTGGTTTGCCTTTTGAGAAACCTGATGTATGATCGTTTCCAAAACGCATGGTGTTTAAATGCGGCAATGCATTGATGGCAACAAGAGAATCAAAATCTCTTTTCCATTGACCGAAACGAACTGTATCTCTTACATCTAAATCCCAACCAGTGTAATATGGGCAAAGATGATTTTTCAACACGGGAATGTTGGGTTTATAATTATCAGCAAACTCGCCATAAGTTCTGTAACTAATGTTTGCTCTTGCGGCATGATCCCAAATAAATCCACCTTTGTTGTTTGCAATTTCGCGTGTGCCTTCGCCATCATATTCACCACCGCGGCCACCATAACTTGTTGGCCATGTTTTTTCAAGATAATCATCTGCATAAGCGCCCATGCTCCAGTTATGTCCGTCGGCGCTTACTTCTGCATTCACATAAAAATTATCCAGCAACACGAATTCTCTTGAAACAGCATGTTCATTCGGTGTTATTTTTTCTCCGAACAAACATAAAGATGTATCTCCATTGCCTTCAGGCATGTCGCCCAACACCTGGTCGTATGTTCTGTTTTCTTTAATAATATAGAACACATATTTTATGGGTGAACCATCACCAATTTTTTGAGGAATCGGATTGTTGCTTTGTCCTGATGATTCCAACTCTTTGTTTTTGTTATAAGGAACATTTTTATAAACCTGTTGGGAGTAAGCACTTAACTGCTGTTGCGTTGGTGTATTGATGATGCTTAATGTTCCTCTGAACAAACCACCAATATAATATTTATCGTTATCGCCTTTTTGATAACCTATAGTTGAGTTGGTATGAAAAGGATCGAACAAAGGATTAGCCATTGATGTAAAGCCCTTGCCGTTAGCTACATAAATTTTATTGTTTATTACACGTACGCAGGTTGGATACCAGCCAACAGGGATAAAACCTTTCGACGTGCTGCTGCCTGGATTGCTTACGTCAAACACAGCCAAACAATTATTATCTGCATTTGCTATGTACAATGTTTTTTCATCAGCACTTAATGCAACACTATTGGTTGTTGAACCCGGAACTGAATTTGGATATAAAGCTGCATTCAACGTTTCCAATACTTTGCGTTGCTGAATATTGATTACAGAAACACTGTTATCATTGGCATTTGCAACAAATAAATATTTGCCGTTTTTAGTTAAGCATAGATCGTTGGGATTATCACCAACAGCAACGCTGTCTGTAAATTTTCTTGTTATTGTACTGAATATTTTTATTTTATCGCCGCCCCAGACAGATATGTATAATTCTTTTTTATCAGGAGATAAAATACAGGTGTATGCTTCATTGTACAATGTATCTTTTTGAAGAATATTTTTTGTTTTGAGGTCAACAACATACAGGCTGTTATTTTCTTTTGTAACAACATAGAGCAATTGCTTTTTATCATCAATATCAAAACCTGTCGGCGAAACTCTTACAGGCCAGGGCTTATCAAGATAAATACTGTCTTTCAACAACAATTTATTATTGATGATGGCATATTTCAGAATGCGGTTATCATTTCCTCCGCTTGCATATAAATATTTTTCATCAGCGCTGAACTTCAATCCCAGCCAGGATTTGGCAATATCTATGCTATCTAAAATCTTGTCGTGCATTGCATCAATTAACTGAATACTTTGTGTGCTCTGTCCATTGTTCGTAACAGCAATATATTTTTTTGTTGGTGATACATCAATGTTCAATGGGAGATCACCCAATGGCAAACTATTGCCAACAGGTGTAAGAAACCATCCGTTCGGCAGTTTAACCTGTTCAGGTAATTTGTTTTGAGCTATACTTTTGAATGAACAGCAAACCAGCAGGGTAATAAAAAAATAAGCAAAGCATTTCATAGCATAAAAGTAATAAGTATTGAAAAATTCATTCACACATAACAATTCTTTAATGTTGCCGCTCCTTGTTTTTAAGAACACTGAATAAAATACTTTTGAAGCATTATTTAATCAACAATAATAAAATGCACAACTATATAATCAATGCATCCATACAAATTGTTCCGATAGTTCAGGATAAACATCCTTATGAATGGGTGGATAAAGCTATTGCTATTATTCAGCAATCAGGCATTAAACATGATGTTGGCGCTTTTGCAACAGTGCTTGAAGGAAATTATAAAGAAGTGATGAAAGTAATTGATGATGTAAATGAATATTTGTACAGCAAAGGTTGCGCTGAATGGATAAGCAATGTACAGATACAAATTCGCAGCAAAGGAGATATAACCGGCGATGAAAAAACAGGAAAGTTTAAATAACATTGCTTAATCATAAAAAATAATATTATGTCTAAATGCAATTTTTCAATACCATTTTCAGGGAATGTTTCAGATATTATTAATGCAGCACAATCAGGCATTGCAGGTGCAGGCGGAAATTTTAACGGCGATGTTAACAACGGCGAATTTTCTCTTTCAACATTCGTAGGCGAAATAAAAGGAAATTATACTGTCAGTGGTGCAACGCTTAATATTGACATTACTGATAAACCAATGTTCCTGGGTTGTTCAATGATTGAAACAGAATTGAAAAAGTATTTAAAGATGTAAAACTGCTTTGCTAAAACTTAAAATACACAAACAATCTTCCAAAGTTTTTACTGTCGTTTTCTATGCGGTGATATAAAGGTTTTATATGCGGTTGCTGTAAAAAGCGTTCAACTTTTTTGCGCAGCTGTCCGCTGCCTTTGCCGGGAATTATTTCCACTTCGCGAATCTTTTTTTGTACGGCATCATCAAATGCCTGCTTCAAAGCTTTATCAATAGCAGGACTGTTATTATAAATATCATGCAGGTCAACCTTAATGCGTGCCATCATTTTAATTTTATAAGTAAACATATCAAAAGATAACATCACCAAAAAAATCTTATCTAAACTTATCTTGCAATTGTTATAATACAAACATGGCTGGACTTATTATATTTCTTGTAGCTGTATCTGTTATTGCATTTTTCATCTTGCGTAACAAAAGTTCAAACAATAATGCAATTGCATTGCCTGGTAACTTTCGTGAACTGCTGAATGAACATGTGGATTATTATAATAAGCTTAGTGATGCAGATAAATTACGTTTCGAAGAAAAAATAAAAGATTTTCTTTCTTACGTAAGAATTCACGGCGTAAATACTGAAATAACTGAACTGGACAAGTTGTTAGTTGCATCAAGTGCCGTTATACCTGCATTTGGTTTCGACTGGCATTATTACAACTTAGCTGATGTGTTGTTGTATGCCGATACATTTAACATGGATAATTTTTCTGTTACCGGTGAAGATAGAAATGTATTAGGCATGATTGGCACCGGCTCTATGCAAAGGATGATGATACTTTCATTGCCTGCATTGAGACAAGGTTTTGCAAACGAGTTATCAAAAAATAATACAGGCATTCATGAATTTGTGCATTTGCTGGATAAAGCCGACGGCGATACAGATGGAATACCTGAAGAATTACTACATAAACAATATACTATTCCATGGATAAATTACATGAGTGAAGAAATAGAAAAGATGAAAGAAGGAAAGTCTGATATAAATATTTATGGTGCCACTAATAAAGCTGAGTTCTTCGCGGTGGCATCAGAATATTTTTTTAGCTCTCCTGATCGCTTCAAAGAAAATCATCCTGGATTATTCGATTTGATGACGAAGATATTTCATCAACAACCTGCCTGATATCTACATTGAATGTATGTAAGCAATGCTGTCTTTGAACTTATCAAAATCCATTTCAACAAAATAATTCTTCACACCAGTTTTCTTTGCAGCTTTAAAAAATTCTTTCCAGTCAATCACACCCTGCCCAATAGGTACTTCTTTTTTATCTGCAGTCCAGTCTGATAAATGTGATGAAATAAATCTGCCCGGGTATTTCTTAAAATAATCTGCTGCTTTATAACCAAGATTTATCACTTCAGTTTGAAACTGCATCTTCACAAGGGTTGCATCAAACTTTTGCATCAATGCATCGTAAATTAATTGTCCATCTAAAGTTGCAAATTCAAAATCATGGTTATGAAAGCCCGTTTGTATACCGGCTGCATTTATTTTTTCCGCTGCTTTATTTAGTTTATCTGCAGCAGCCTGGTAATCGCTTAGTGTTGATGTTTTAGGCAACCAGAATGTTGAACATATCATTTGTGTTAAGCCCATATCATGTGCAAACTGAATTGAATCATTAATCTTATCATCAGCAAATTCGCCAAAACCAAAATGACAACTCGGGCATTCAAGCCCCGCATCATTAATAGTTTTCTTAATGTCTGCGGTTTTCATGCTGGAAAGAAACCCAAAACCAATTTGCGCATAGCCTTTCGGTGAACACAATTCAATCAGCTTATAACCCATATCTGACATGGTTTTCAGCGTACCTGTAAAATCTTTACCCAGCATTTCTTTTACAGTCCATGATTGAAAGCCAAGCGGCATATCATTTTTAGCAGCGGCTGCAAATAATTCTTTTGGCAATTGAGCTAAAGCAAAAGCAGCGCCTAAACTCAGTGAAGTTTTTTTAATGAATGAACGGCGATTAATGTTATTCATAAAAGTTTGTTGATGTGATTTTAAAATTTGAATGGTGATGAAAGAAGCAAAACATAATCCTGATAATCCAGTAATCTTATAAATCCAGGTTCAGACAATTAAATAGTATCCGGGTTCCAGCCATCACGATACGCGCGTGATAAATATTTGTTTGCCGCATCGTTGTTCGTAATTTTTTGCTGGGCGGCATCATATAACAAAACTTTATTGGTGCGCAAGCCAACAGCATATAAATTCACTGCTTCCGTTAAATATTCAGCTTCTGCAAAACTTCCCGGATTTTGTTTGCCTGATTTACAGGCTGCGGCAAAATCTTTTAATGGTTGCAATTCGCTGTTGCCGCCGCTTGTTGAGCCAATGCTTTTGCCGGCTTTGTCATCAGTTAAAGTACCTGATAAAATAACAGGGTTTTGCACATTAAATCCTGCAAGTATTTTTCCCTTATCACCAACGAACATCATTCCTTCCTGTTCCAGATCTTTTCCTGCGCTCATTAATTCAATGGGTGTTGGCGGCCGCATACCGCCATCATACCAACATAAATCTACAGGACCGCGATTGCCGTTTGCAGGATATTTAAAACGTACCATGCTTGCATACGGAAAAGCAAAATCATTATTTATTCTGAATGGCACTGAACCATTGAAATCAACTACATGTGAACGATACGGTTGCACCATTGTTGGTGATGTAAGTTTTAATGCATTAAAAACAGTCCACAAACTATAATGACCCATGTCTGCCATTGCGCCTCCACCGAAATCATACCAGCCGCGAAATACCATGTTTGTATAATCAGGACTATAATCGCGCATAGCTTCCGGGCCTAACCATAAATCCCAGTTAAAGCCTTGCGGCACCGATGGTTTATCGGTTGGCAGGTTTGCATACTGCGGCCAAACAGGCCTGTTTGTCCAGTTATGCACTTCCAGTAAATTACCAATGGCGCCGGCACTTATCCATTGTATCACCTGGTCCATAGAACCATTAGAATCCCACGGAAGAAAATGCGTAATAACTTTACTGTTGCGCGCAGTTTCAATAACTTTTTTCCCTTCCAGCAAACGGTTAGATAGTGGTTTATGCATCATTACATGTTTGCCGCGTTTCATTGCTGCAATCGAGAGAACGCCATGTAAATGATCGGGCGTCATAATTTTTACGGCATCAATATCTTTTCCTTTATTCAATAACTCGCGCACATCTTCATAGGCATCACAACCTTTGTAACCTGTATCTTTTTGGTTTGAATAATATGCATTAACGATGTTCTGTCCGCAATCGCGGCCACCCGGAATTATTCCATCACCGCCGGGTTGCCAGTTAGCATCGTTTAATGTTTTTCGTATTGCATCACGCAGGTAAGTTGTTCCCCAATCGCGGTAACCGCGTGCTTCTTTTTGCGGATCGCAGACAGCAACGATCTGTATTTCCGGTACCTGTAGCATGGGCAACATTTCGCGAATGCCCTCAGTGCCGGTACCGATATATGCAAGTGTAATTTTATCGCTTGGTGCAATATATCCTCTGCCCAAAACATGTCTTGGAACAATAGTGAACGCTGCAGCAGCAGTGGCGGTAAGGGATACAAACTTGCGCCTGTCCATTTGTTTTGATGAACAAGAAGCATTTTCTGCATTGTTAGTTTCGTGCAATAATGAATCATTGTTTCCGGAAAGATCTTTTTTCATATAGCATGTGGTTTTTGTGAGAAGAACACTAAAAATAAAACATGTAATAAATGAAAACAAATAAACTATACCTGCAAAATTTAGATAACTGCAAACAATTCTAAACAATACTTTTGCGGAAAATCATAAGGTATGATAAAAGTTGAATTAACAAGAGTGCATGGTGATTATGGTTTTGAAGTGAAAGATGCATACGGGCAATCGGTGAAGATTGATAACAGTCCCGAACATGGAGGTAATGGTTTTGGTGTGCGGCCAATGCAGATGTTATTGATGTCGCTTGCAGGTTGCAGCGGTATGGATGTGATATCAATTTTAAAAAAGCAGAGACAGAATGTTACAGATTATAAAACGATTGTGCATGGTGAAAGGGAACATGGTGTTGAACCGTCGGTATGGAAGCACGTAGAACTTGAGTTTATTATTTATGGTGATGTGGAAGAAGGCAAAGCACAGCGTGCAGTGGAATTATCAATTAATAAATATTGCTCCGTTGCTGAAACTTTAAGAAGAGCGGGTGCTGAAATAAAATGGAGCGTGAAAGTAGAGAAGCCTGAAGTTGCACAATGACATGCAGCAAAAGTGTACGATGCAACCGTGCTTGATTGAATTGATGCAGCCGATAACAAAAAAACTGAGGAATAAAAAATAAATGATGCACTCAATAATGGCATAGTCAACAAAAAAATATTTAAAAGCAACAACCGATAATAATGAGCGAAGCAAACAAATTAAATTCTATAACCGAAGCGATAAGAATACAGATTCCGAGAACAGATGAAAGCGAGCATTCAACACCTTTGTACTTAACCAGTAGTTTTACATTCGATGAGGCGGAAACCATGCGTGCTGCATTTGCAGATGAGAATGATGAAAATATTTACAGCCGTTTTACCAATCCGAACGTTGATGAATTTATAAAAAAGATGTGTGCATTGGAAGGTGCTGAAGCCGGATATGCTACTGCAACAGGAATGGCTGCAGTATTCGCATCAATATTTGCATTACTGAAACAGGGCGATCATTTAATATGTTGCAGTTCAGTGTTTGGAAGCACGCATACAATGGTTACAAAATTTTTACCACGATATGGGATTGAAACAACGTTGGTTGATGCAAATGATAAAGATGCATGGGAAAAAGCAGTGAAGTCAAACAGTAAAATGATTTACCTGGAAACACCTACAAATCCGCAACTGGAAATTATAGATCTGGAATGGGCAGGCAATTTTTCGAAGCGACATAATTTAATACTGAATGTTGATAATTGTTTTGCTACGCCTTTATTACAAAAGCCAATTGAATATGGTGCTGATTTAATTGTGCATTCTGCAACCAAATGGATTGATGGGCAAGGCCGCGTTTTAGGCGGTGTTATTGTGGGTAAAAAAGAATTGATAAAAGATATTTATTTATTCAGCAGGAATACGGGTCCGTCTTTATCTCCATTCAATGCATGGGTGTTGAGCAAGAGTTTGGAAACACTGGATGTGCGTTTACAACGTCATTGTGAGAATGCAATGAAAGTTGCGCAGGCATTGAAACAGCATAAAAATGTTGAGTGGGTTAAATATCCTTTTATGGAAGATCATCCGCAATATGCCATTGCAAAAAAAACAAATGAAAGCCGGTGGTGGTATTGTTTGTTTTGAAGTAAAAGGTGGTATTGAAAGTGGCAGAAAGTTTTTAAATAGTTTGAAGATGCTTTCTATGACAGCCAATCTTGGCGATACAAGAAGCATTGCATCACACCCGGCAAGTACAACACATTCCAAACTCACAGAACAGGAAAGATTGAATGTTGGTATAACGCCAGGCCTGATCAGAATTTCTGTTGGATTGGAATATGTTGAAGATATTATTAATGATCTGAACCAAGCATTGGGTTGATTTGTTGATCTCTGATTTTTTGATTTCTGATGTAGGGATTTATTTATTGCAGCTTAGCCAGCCATAACGAAGCATTCATAAAAAAGTTTGAATGGTTTGTCCAGTCATTATGCAGTTTGTTATCATTTGCGCCGGTGCCATCATCCATCGGTGAACTATCCCCTATCACAACAATGCGACCTTTGCCAAATGTGCTGTAAGCAGCCATTACACGAATATTGTTTTGAGAAAAATTATTCATCCAGAACAAACCTTTAGCTGCTGACGAAGTAAGTGTTATGGTTGCACCATTATTGAATTGTAAAGAAGAAATATTGCCCTGCGAACCTTGTGTTATTGAATTTGCAACAGTTGTAATGTTAGAAGATTTTTGACTGATATTAGTTAGATAAATAAAAAAACCAAAAGGGTCTTTTTGAATTGAATTGTTGTTCATCAGATCATTCCAGATGGCAGGTGAATCCCATCCATCATTATTCCTGTCTGAATGATTATGGTCTGATATCATAAATAACCCGCCGCCATTTTTTACAAAGTTGATGATAGCAGTTTTTTCATCATCAGTAAAACGAATATTTGGTTCATCAACAATAAAAACATTGTAATGCGAAAGGTCTTGCGCGTTCTTTACATCATTATAAGTAATGTGATTATTCTCCTGTAAAGTTTCTACATGTTGCTTCAATTTAACCAATGCAATACCCCAGGATGATAATGCACCTGTCCAATACGTTTCAGGTGTTGAAGTAGTAATATTTTCCTGCAGTGGAGTTGGCAAACGTTTAGCTAATCCATTATCTGCATCAATCACCCAATCTGCATTGCCTGCTGTTTCAGCCTTTGTATCATCAAACAAAAAAATCCTTGCTGCAGCTAAATGGTTACCAGCTTTTGTGTCTGCTATTTTTTGTTGCGATGAAGTATTATTCGCTTCACATGCGGTAAGAGTAATCATCGCAAGCAGCAAAATTTTTATATTCTTATTACACATTATCATTACTGATAAAAATAATTTTATTTTGAAAAGAATAAATAAAATGTGATGGTAAAGCTTCCTCCATATTTAAAACAGGGAGATACGATTGGAATGGTTTGTCCTTCAGGTTATATGCCGATGGAAAAAATGCAAAGATGCATTCATACATTACAATCCTGGGGTTTTAACGTTAGGCGTGGGAAAACATTAGGCAATCAAATCAATTATTTTTCAGGAACCGATAAAGAAAGGTTGAACGATTTACAATCAATGCTGGATGATTCAACTATAAAAGCGATCATGTGCGCAAGAGGTGGTTATGGATTGAGTAGAATAATTGACGACATCAGTTTTGAAAAATTTATCCAGCACCCAAAATGGATAATTGGTTACAGCGATATTACTTTATTGCACGCACATATTTATTCCAACTTCAACGTTGCTTCGTTACATGCGCCCATGGCTGCTGCATTTAACGAGCTTGAAGAAAGTGAGGAGTATATTCAATCCATTTTTGATAGTTTAACAGGCAAACACCAATCATACGAAATTGGCTCGCATACTTTAAACAGAAATGGAATTTGCAAAGGAGAACTGGTTGGTGGAAACCTTGCACTGCTTGCACACATCATCGGTTCATCATCAGACATCAATACAAAAAATAAAATTCTTTTTATTGAAGATATCGGTGAATACAAATACAATATTGACCGCATGTTGATACAACTAAAACGTGCAGGTAAATTAGATAATCTTGCAGGATTTATTGTTGGAAAATTTACCGACATGAAAGACACAATCATTTCTTTTGGCCAGGAAGTGTACGATATAATTCTTGATAAGATAAAAGAATATGATTATCCTGTATGTTTTGATTTTCCTGTTGGACACGTCAAGGAAAATTGTGCGTTAAAAGTTGGAGTTGAATATGAATGTAATATTTCTTCAAACGAAGCCATTCTGAAAGAATTAAGAATATGAGTATTGATTCAACACATTCAGTTAAACCAGTTCTGAAACAAAAAAGCCCCACATTACTGTGAGGCTTTTAATAAATACGGCAGCTACCTACTCTCCCGCATTTCTGTGCAGTACCATCGGCCATAAGGGGCTTAACTTCTCTGTTCGGTATGGGAAGAGGTGAACACCCTTGGCAAAACCACCATAAAAAGGTAATTATTAATTGATAATTAATAATTAAATAATGTCATATTGGAAAAGCTTTCGTCACAGAGAAAACTAATTTTCTTTGGAAAAACCAAAAAATAAAATTAAAGCTTACGGGCAATTAGTACTACTCGGCTTTGTTATTGCTAACTTTAGACCTATAGCCTATCAACGTAATAGTCTCTTACGACCCTTAAAAGTAAACTCATCTTGAGGAAGGTTTCACGCTTAGATGCTTTCAGCGTTTATCCTGACTGTACATAGCTACTCTGCATTGCACCTGGCGGCACAACAGATACACCAGCGGTACATGCGACCCGGTCCTCTCGTACTAAGGTCACGTCCTCTCAATTTACTAGCGCCCACCACAGATAGGGACCGAACTGTCTTGCGACGTTCTGAACCCAGTTCACGTGCCACTTTAATCGGCGAACAGCCGAACCCTTGGGACCTTCTCCAGCCCCAGGATGTGACGAACCGACATCGAGGTGCCAAACCTTACCGTCGATATGAGCTCTTGGGTAAGATCAGCCTGTTATCCCCGGAGTACCTTTTATCCTTTGAGCGATGGCCCTTCCATACAGAACCACCGGATCACTTTAGCCTGCTTTCGCACCTGCTCGGCCTGTATGCCTCACAGTCAAGCACCCTTATACTAATGCGCTCTATGTACGATTACCAACCGTACTGAGGGTACCTTTGCAAGCCTCCGTTACTTTTTAGGAGGCGACCACCCCAGTCAAACTACCCACCATGCACTGTCCCCAAAAATGGGTTAGGTTCTAAGCAAACGAAGGTTGGTATTTCAACGTTGACTCCACAATGCCTAGCGACACTGCTTCGAAGTCTCCCAACTATCCTACACATCGGTTGCTCAAAATCAATGCAAAGTTGTAGTGAAGGTTCACGGGGTCTTTCCGTCCCGTGGCGGGTAACCGGCATCTTCACCGATACTACAATTTCACCGGGCTCGTGGAGGAGACAGTGTTCAACTCATTAGACCATTCGTGCAGGTCGGAACTTACCCGACAAGGAATTTCGCTACCTTAGGACCGTTATAGTTACGGCCGCCGTTTACCGGGGCTTCAGTCAGGAGCTTTGTATTGCTACGAACACCCTTCCTTAACCTTCCGGCACCGGGCAGGTTTCAGGCTCTATACGTCATCTTTCGATTTTGCAGGGCCCTGTGTTTTTGTTAAACAGTTGGTTGAACCATTTTACTGTGACCGCATCGCTGCGGTACGCTTTATCCCGAAGTTACAGCGTTAATTTGCCTAGTTCCTTCTCCACGGCTCACCCGAGCGCCTTAGAATATTCATCCCGTCTACCTGTGTCGGTTTGCGGTACTGGCCGCTATACTCGCTTTTCTTGGAAGAACTTTCACCACTACGCCTCACCCGAAGGATCCGCTCAGCTATTCCGTCAGCTTATGTGGCTAGCATTCTCCGTCACTTTTAATGTATAGCAGGTACTGGAATATTAACCAGTTTTCCATCAGATGCCCCTTTCGGGTTTTCCTAAGGACCAGACTAACCCTGATCCGATTAACGTTGATCAGGAACCCTTAGACTTTCGGCGATGAAGTTTTTCACTTCATTTATCGTTACTTATACCTACATTTTCTTTTGAAATCGCTCCAGCAACCATCGCCAGTCACCTTCAATGCAGATTTCAATGCTCCCCTACCACTCCATACATAGTATGGAATTTAGAACTTCGGTTCATGGTTTGATACCCGATCATTTTCCGTGCAAGACCTCTCGACCAGTGAGCTGTTACGCACTCTTTAAATGAATTGCTGCTTCCAAGCAAACATCCTGGCTGTTATAGAAGTCTCACCTCGTTTGATTAACTTAACCATGTATTAGGGACCTTAGTTGCTAATCTGGGTTATTTCCCTCTCGGCCACGGACCTTAGCGCCCGCAGCCTCACTCCCGGAGATATATGATAGTATTCGGAGTTTGTCAGGGTTTGGTAGGCGGTGAAGCCCCCTAGCCCAATCAGTAGCTCTACCTCTATCATACTTCTAATATCTTACGATATATCCGAGGCTGTTCCTAAAAACATTTCGGGGAGAACGAGCTATCTCT
>JABDFS010000015.1 GCA_013286425.1 Bacteroidota bacterium | reverse complement strand
TAGCGGCCAGTTGTGAAATTCCTGTAAAGAAAGCCATTCCTTTTGCGAATAAACCCGAAGATATTGTTCCCGGTGTTGCAAACTATTATGCCACTACATATATACAGGATGGTGAAGCAATAAGTGTTCTGGCTAAAGTAAGAGATGGGCGCCCAATAAAAATAGAGGGCAACAAATTATCTACGCTTACAAACGGCGGAACATCAGCCAAAGCACAGGCATCAGTATTAAGTTTATATGATACTGCCCGTTTAAAATTTCCCACAATTGATGGCAAAGAAGTAACACTTGAATATATAGACCAGGCATTGGGAAGTGCATTAACGGGATCAGGTGGGGCACCCGTAGTGTTGCTCTCCAATACAATTAATTCTCCAACAGGCCTTGAAATAATCAATCTTTTACTAAATAAATACCCGGGTAGCAAGCATGTTGTTTACGATGCTGATTCATATAGCGGGCTGTTGCTGGCTAATGAAGCAAGCTATGGTAAAAGAGCAATTCCTTCCTACAGTTTCGATAAAGCAAAAGTTGTAGTTAGCTTAGGTGCAGATTTCCTTGGAACATGGTTAAGCCCTGATGAGTTTGGCCATTTGTATGTAAAAGGAAGAAAGATAAATGAGCAGAGCCCTGCAATGAGCAAGCATTACCAGTTTGAATCTATTTTAAGTCTTACAGGTTCAAATGCCGATGAGCGTTACACACACAAGCCTTCTGAAACAGGCGCTGTTGCTGTAGCATTGTTGAATGCGCTTACCGGCAAAGGTTCTGCAAACATCAGCGATCCTAAATTAAAAGACGGTATTGCAAAAGCAGCAAAAGATCTTAAGGAAAATAATGGAGCGGCATTAGTGGTTTGCGGAAGCAATGATCCTAATGTTCAGCAGGTAGTGAATGCAATTAATAATGCCATCGGTGCAGATGGTAGTACTATAAACTGGTCTGTTGCCAATAAAAGCAAATCAGGCGTTGATGCTGATTTTGCTAACCTGCTGGCTGATATGAATGCAGGAAAAGTAGGTGCTCTTATTGTACTTGGAGTAAATCCTGCTTATACATGGAGTGATTCAAAAGCAGTTGCCAGTGCATTAAAACAGGTAAAGATTACGGTTTCACTCAATCCAAAAAATGATGAAACCACACAGTTGTGTAAATATGTAATTCCGGATAGCCATTATCTTGAAAGCTGGGGTGATACCGAAGCAAGAACAGGCATGGTTTCTTTAATGCAGCCAACTATCAATCCATTGTTCAAAACAAGACAATGGCAGGACAGCTTTTTAAAATGGGTGGGTGCTGCTTCAGATTACCATACTTATTTTAAAAATTACTGGCTCGGCAAATTAGGAAATGAATCAGCTTTTGATAAAACATTGCAGGCAGGTGTAGTAACCAATGCTTTTTCGGTTGCTTCTTCTAACTCAGTAGGATCTTTCAATATTGATTCAACTGTAACGCCAAAGCCTGCAGTTTCATCTGGTTCAGCAAACTTTAATGGTGGTGCTGTTGATACTGCGATCAGTTCAATCGGTAATGCTGCAAAGGGCGGTAATGTTGAATTGGTTCTTTACAAAAAGATAGGGATAGGTGTAGGTGAAGGTTCAGGAAATCCGTGGTTGCAGGAATTACCAGACCCGGTTACAAGGGCAACATGGGATAATTATGTGATCATTTCCCCTGCAATGGCGAAAAGCCTTCTTAATATAGATATAAGCAATAACGGGCAGGCCGATGCTTATGAAGTTCACCCCGCAAAAGACGTGGTGAAAGTTACGGTGAATGGTAAGGGCGCAGTGAATTTACCTATATTAATCGTTCCCGGTGTTCAGCCAAATACTATTGGAATTGCGGTTGGTTATGGCCGTACGGATAAGCTTGGAAAAGTAGCTGCAGGAGTTGGGCAGAATGTATTTCCGTTTACATCGTTCAATGGTACAAATGTTATCTATGAAGTAACGAATGTGACCATTGAAAAAACCGGTGATACCAGTGATATAGCCCAGATCCAAACACATAATGTTTATACTACTTCTACGGGCGACAGGCAGGATGTAATGAAAGAACTTACACTGGCTGATTTCAAAAAAGATCCTTCAGAAATACTTGATGACCGTGAGAAAGAGGCTACTCCATTTGGCGGGTTGCCTAATTATGAAAAACAGGGTACCATATATCCTTATTATGATAAGCCGGGCATTCATTGGGGAATGAGCGTTGACCTGAATAGTTGTATAGGTTGCGGCGCCTGTGTTGTTGCCTGCCATCTTGAAAATAATGTACCTGTAGTCGGAAAGAGCGAAGTAAAGCGTTTTCATGATATGCACTGGTTACGTATTGACCGCTATTACAGCGGTGATATGGATAACCCGCAGGTTGTATTCCAGCCTTTAATGTGCCAGCATTGCGATAACGCGCCTTGCGAAAACGTTTGTCCTGTAAGTGCTACCAACCATAGTAGTGAAGGCATCAATCAAATGGCTTATAACCGTTGTATCGGTACAAAATATTGCGCTAATAACTGTCCTTACAAAGTACGCCGCTTTAACTGGGCTGATTATAACGGTGCTGATAGTTTTCCTGACAACCAGAATTTCACCGGTGTTGGGCAGCTTGATCCCGTAGTGCATGTAATGAATGAAGACCTTACAAGAATGGTGTTGAATCCGGACGTTACTGTAAGATCACGAGGTGTAATGGAAAAATGCAGTTTTTGTGTACAACGTTGCCAGGAAGGAAAGCTGAAAGCAAAAAAGGCAAGCAGGCCGCTTAATACAAATGTAGTTTCACTTGAAAATAACCCTGATGTTCAAACTGCCTGTCAGCAGGCTTGTTCAATGGGTGCGATAGTTTTTGGAAATGCTAATGATAAGAACAGTGCAGTGTCGCAGATGCGTGAAAATAATAAACTGAGGCTGTTCCATTCATTAGAACAATTACACGTTTTGCCCAATGTGAATTACCTGGCAAAAGTGCGTAACAGGGAAGAAGAACCTGCTATTCATAACGAAGGATAACTGATAATATATTTATTAATCCTGCGCATGCGGGAGATTAAATAGGATTTAAACCGGTGTGAAACCCGGGAATAAAGCGAAGGCAAAAATTAGAAAAGGTATGTCATTATTAAGATACGAATCGCAGCTTAGAGAGCCACTGGTTGACGGTAACAAGACTTATCATGATGTTACCGAAGACATTTGCCGGCCAATTGAAGCAAAGCCCGGCAAACTTTGGTATGTTGGATTTTTTATTTCTGTTGCTTTACTGCTTTTTGGTATTTATAGTGTTTATCGTGAAGTAGTTTATGGTATCGGGCAGTGGAATGTTAACCACTCTGTAGGCTGGGGATGGGACATTACCAATTTCGTTTGGTGGGTAGGTATCGGTCACGCCGGAACTCTTATCTCTGCGATCTTATTGTTGTTCAGGCAAACATGGAGAAATGGTGTAAACCGTGCTGCTGAAGCCATGACAATCTTTGCTGTAATGTGTGCAGGCCAATTTCCAATATGGCACATGGGCCGTGTATGGAATGCTTATTTTGTATTTCCTTATCCAAACACGCGCGGGCCTTTGTGGCCGAACTTCGCTTCGCCACTAATGTGGGACGTGTTTGCTATCTCAACATATTTTACCGTATCGCTTTTATTCTGGTATTCAGGTTTGATACCTGATTTCGCAACTATCCGCGACAGGGCTAAGACCAAATTCCGGAAATTAACTTATGGTATTGCAGCTTTCGGATGGACAGGTTCGACCAAACACTGGCAAAGACAAGAGTCATTATCGCTTGTTCTTGCAGGTCTTGCAACACCGCTTGTACTTTCTGTGCATACGATAGTATCATTCGATTTCGCAACATCTGTAATACCGGGCTGGCATACAACTATCTTTCCACCTTACTTCGTTGCCGGCGCCATCTTCTCCGGTTTTGCAATGGTGCAAACCTTATTGCTTATAACCAGGAAAGTTTTAGGCCTTGAGTCCTACATCACCATCGGCCATATTGAAGCAATGAACAAGGTAATCGTTCTTACCGGTTCAATTGTTGGCTGCGCTTATCTTACTGAATTATTCATGGCATTTTACAGCCAGAATCAATATGAAAATTATGCGTTCTTCTACAGCAGGGCAAACTTCTTTAGCCCTTATGGCTGGGCTTACTGGAGCATGATGTTTTGTAATGTAGTATCTCCACAGATATTCTGGTTCAGGAAAATGCGCAGGAACTTATGGGTAACCATGTTTTTAAGTATAGTAGTGAATGTGGGTATGTGGTTTGAACGTTTTGTAATTATTGTTACCTCTTTATTCAGAGACTATCTTCCTTCTTCATGGGGATATTATTACAGCCCCACTATTTGGGAGATAGGGTTTTACGTAGGAACTTTTGGTTTATTCTTTACTTGTTATTTCCTCTTCTCTAAATATTTCCCGGTTATTGCTGTTGCCGAAATCAAGCAGATATTAAAAGTATCCGGCGAAAGCTATAAAGAGCAAATGGATAAGCTGGAAGAAGAACCGGTTGATGAGTTTGCCAGTGCAGCAGCTCACTAAAGAACAGGAATAGTAAAAAGCTATTAAGCTATGGCAAAAAAGAAATTTGTAGTTGCAAGTTTTGATGACGAAAAGGTTTTATTTCCTGCGGTGAAAAAAGTACGCCTGTCAGGATATAAAATCCACGATGTGTATACTCCTTACCCGGTGCATGGCCTTGATCATGCATTAGGATTGCGTGAGACCAGTTTGCACACAGCAGGATTTATCTATGGTATTTCCGGAACAACCATTGCCTTAGGCGGAATGGGTTGGGTATTTACCACTGACTGGCCTTTAAATATTGGCGGTAAACCACATTTTCCTTTACCTGCATTCATACCTATTACATTTGAAACAACAGTGTTGCTTTCAGCAGTAGGCATGGTACTTACATTTTGTTACCTATGCCAGTTGGCTCCATTTGTAAAAAAGCATCATTTCAGTTTAAGAGCAACTGATGATCTTTTTGTAATGGTAATTGAATGTACCTCTAAAACAAATGTTGATGATTTGCAAAGCTTTCTTTCCAATGCGGGTGCTGTTGATGTAAATGTGCAGGAAGCTGAAGCAGGTTGGTGGCTTGGCACTTATGATAAAGACCAGGTATTATTAAAAGAACAGCCGGCAGTTTAAATATTATCCAGATGAAAATTCGATTGATCATATTTTGTATTTCCGCAGGACTGATTATAGCAGGATGCAGCGATGTGCGTCGTGATCCGGGCCGTGTATATATGCCTGATATGGGTCCCAGCCGTGCTTATGAAACTTATGCTGCGCTTGATTCTGACACATTTACATCTGATGTAAAGGATTTAGGGCATAAAATATTTTATAATCATATGCCTGTTGCAGGAACTATTGCACGGGAAGAAGAAATGCCTTTTCCTTTTGCTAAAGATGCAGTTGGAGATACTACAAACTATGTTGCTTCCAAACAGGTAACAAATCCGCTTACGCTGGATTCTGTGCAAATGAAAGAAGCAGAGCGCTTATATCTTATTAATTGCGGTATTTGTCATGGCCCAAAACTGGATGGCAACGGACCTTTATATAAAGATGGCAACGGGCCGTTTGCAGCAAAGCCGGCTACATTGGTGGGGGATGCGAAATATGAAGCAATGCCTGAAGGACAGATGTTTTATTCTGTAACTTATGGAAAGAATCTTATGGGTTCTTATGCTTCACAGTTAACGAGAACACAACGTTGGGAAGTAATTGCCTATATTAAATCGAAACAAGCGGCAGATATCGCTTCAAAAACAGCTGCAGCAGGCAGCTCATCAACAGCAAAATAGTAAGATTGATATAAATTAATTAATAATGACACCGGTAAAAGAGCAGTTTGAAATTCCTTCCAAAATGAAAACCTGGTCAATGGTTTTAATAGCCATTGGAGTAATTAGTTTCATTCTTGGTCTTATTACAAAAGGAGTTAGCAACAATGCAGAGGATAAAGCTGTATTTCTTGGTACATTAATGTACAATACTATTTTCTGGATGCTGATTTGTAATGCAAGCATGTTTTTTATTTGCGCTACTACATTGGCTATGGGAGGATGGAGTACAGTTATAAGAAGAGTTCCTGAAGCAATTTCAACACTGGTGCCTGTTTTTGGAACAATAACGTTGCTTATTTTAATTTATGTTGTTGTGATCGATCACAACATTTTGGTTTATCCCTGGCTTGATAAAGCTACAGTAGAAAAAGACGAAATATTAAAAGGCAAAAGTGGTTTTCTTAATCCGGGATTTTTCCTGGTTTGGACTATACTTGCCATTGGTTTATGGAGTTTACTTGGTTATCGCATGCGTAAACTAAGCAGCGAGACTGATGAAGGCCCGATGGATTACGACACAGGCAAGCAATTTACCTGGCGTAATACTGTAACGGCATCTTTATTTATAGTTTGGTTTGCCTTAACTGTTGCCTCAACAGTGCCCTGGTTCTGGATGATGAGTTTAGATCCGCATTGGTATAGCACGATGTATAGCTGGTACACTTTTGCAAGTTCTTTTGTTAGCGGTATGAGTTTAATTTCGCTTTGGGTTATTTATCTTAAGAATAAAGGATATCTTGAATATGCAAACGAAGAGCACCTGCATGATATAGGAAAATTCATGTTTGCTTTTTCTATATTCTGGACTTATTTATGGTTCTCCCAGTACATGTTGATATGGTATGGAAATATTCCTGAAGAAACGGTTTATTTCAAGCATCGTGTTGAGGGCGCATATAAAGGAATATTCTTTATGAATATTATTATAAACTTTGTTTGTCCATTATTGATCCTGATGAAACGGGCAGTCAAAAGGAATTATACGCTCATGACATTCATGGCAGTACTGATTATCTTTGGCCACTGGATAGATTTTTATCAAATGGTGATGGGCAGCATCCGTAAAGACGATGCTACTTTAACATGGTTTGATTTCGGTATTGCCTCTTTATTTATAGGATTGATGATACATTTTACGGGACGGGCTTTAGCGAAGAAACCATTAACGCCAAAGTATCATCCATTCCTGAAAGAAAGTATCATTCATCATACGTAAGATTAGTTTTATAAACTGAAAACAGAAGCTGAATCATGTCAATGTTTTTTACAATAGCAGTTATAGTTTTAGTCTTTTTGATAATATTTCAAATTGCTAAAGCAAGTGAATATGTTTCGGTTATTAAAGGCGAAGAAAAAAGCAGGAAAGAACAGAACAAAGTGAATGGTTTTTTGATGATCGCTTTTCTTATTGCCGGTTTAATTGGTGTTTATTTATGCAATAAAGCCCTCTATCCTGAAACCCTTCTCGCGCATGATTCTGCCAGCGTACAAGGTGAAAAAGTAGACCAGATGCTATGGCTCACCATTGCAATTACAGGAACCGTTTTCTTTATCACTCAGATTGTTTTGTTTTGGTTCAACTTTAAATACCAGGAGAGTGATAAACGTAAATCTTATTACTTCACGCACAACAATAAACTTGAATTGTTATGGACAGCCGTGCCTGCTATAGCAATGACAGCATTGGTTGTTTTCGGATTAAAAAACTGGTATTCATTTACAGGGCCCGCACCTGAAAATGCTATGCAGATTGAAATTACGGGGAAACAATTCGGATGGATATTCCGGTATCCGGGTGCAGACCAGACCTTTGGAAAAAAATATTATAAACTTATTGATGATGCCAGCAGCAATTCACTGGGACAGGATTGGACTGACAGTAAAAATTTTGATGATGTTGTTACACAGGCAACTATGTATTGTGTTGTAAACAAGCCTGTAAACCTTAGAATTTTTTCAAGAGATGTTATCCACGATGTTGGGTTAAGTGAGTTCCGTTTAAAGCAGGATGCTGTACCAGGTACGCCAACATCCTTATGGTTTACTCCCAAGTACACTACCAAAGAAATGAAGGACAAATTAAGCAACCCTGATTTTGATTATGAAATAAGCTGCGACCAAATGTGTGGTAATGGCCATTATTCTATGAAAGGAATAATCAAGGTAGTATCGCAGGAAGAATTCGATGTTTGGATGGCTCAGCAAAAGCCAAATTATTATGCAGCTTTTCCTGATAAAGATCCTTCCAATCAAAAATCACCTATGACTGCCGACAGTACAAAAACTACTGCATCAGCAGCTACGAAAGATTCTGTAAAATCAAAAATGTAAAACAGACAGGCGCTGCAAAGCGTTTTATTATAAATTGTCAAACGAATTTTTATGAGTAACGAAGCATCCATGCACGCAGATACAAGCATTAGTGTTCCGGTAGAGGTGCATCATCATGAAGAGCATGTTCACCACCACCATCATGAAAGCTTTATTACAAAATATGTGTTTAGCCAGGATCATAAAATGATCGCCAAACAATTTGTTATTACAGGTATGGTTTGGGGTGTTTTAGGCGGTCTGATGTCTGTAATATTTCGTCTTCAATTGGGTTATCCTGATACATCTTTTCCTTTTCTCCAGGATTTGCTGGGTAAATGGTGGTTTGAAAACGGGCATCTTACAGCACAAGCTTATTATGCTCTTGTAACGACACATGGAACGGTACTCGTGTTTTTTGTATTGACTGCAGGATTAAGCGGAACATTTGCCAATCTTCTTATTCCGCTTCAGGTTGGTGCAAGAGATATGGCTTCTCCTTTTTTGAATATGCTTAGCTACTGGTTTTTCTTTTTAGCAAGTGTAATTATGCTTTCAAGCATATTTGTTTCAACAGGCCCATTTAGCGGAGGATGGACTGCATACCCGCCACTTAGTGCTTTGCATGATGCATCACCAGGTTCTCAACACGGTATGGATTTATGGCTGATAGCAATGGCGGTATTCGTTGTTTCATCATTATTAGGCGGCCTTAATTATATTGTAACCATATTGAATATGCGCACCAAAGGAATGAGTATGACGCGTTTGCCGCTCACTATCTGGGCGCTTTTCTTTACTGCAGTATTAGGTGTGCTTTCATTCCCGGTTCTTTTATCAGGGTTTATACTGCTGATATTTGACCGTAATTTCGGAACAAGCTTCTACCTTTCTGATATTTATGTCGCCACTACCAATACAGCTTTGCCGAATGAGGGCGGTAACGCAATTCTATTCCAGCACTTGTTCTGGTTCCTTGGCCATCCGGAAGTTTATATTATCCTGTTGCCTGCATTAGGTATGGTGTCGGAAATAATATCAACCAATGCCAGAAAGCCTATCTTCGGATATATGGCAATGGTTGCTTCTCTATTCGCCATTGCTATTCTTTCTTTCCTGGTATGGGCGCATCATATGTTCGTAAGCGGTTTAAATCCTTTCCTCGGTTCAATATTCGTATTGCTTACATTGCTTATTGCTGTACCATCTGCTATTAAAGTATTTAACTGGTTAACTACTTTATGGCGCGGTAACATAAGATTTACGCCGGCAATGCTATTTGCGATTGGCTTTGTGAGCTTGTTTATTTCCGGTGGTTTAACGGGCATATGGCTGGGTAATTCAGCACTTGATATTCACCTGCACGATACTTATTTTGTTATTGCACACTTTCATATAGTAATGGGTGTGGCGTCAATGTTTGGAATGTTTGCAGGTATTTATCATTGGTTTCCGAAAATGTTCGGAAGGTATTTGAATAACACACTCGGTTATATCCATTTCTGGATAACAATCATTGGAGCTTATTTAATTTTCTGGCCAATGCATTATGAAGGGCTTGCAGGTATGCCCAGGCGTTATTATGATTATTCAACCTGGGTAAGTTTTAATCAATTCGGAGATCTTAACCGCTTTATAAGTACTGTAGCGATGATTGTATTTGCTGTGCAATTATTATTCATCTGCAATTTTTTCTATTCTGTTTTTAAAGGAAGAAAAGTAACTACACAAAATCCATGGGGTTCAAATACGCTTGAATGGACTACCCCGATCCGCCCGGGACATGGGAACTGGGTTGGTGAAATTCCTGAAGTACATCGCTGGCCTTATGATTATGGTAAAGACGGGAGAGAATTTATACCACAGAATGTTCCTGTTGGAAGCGATGAATCGGTTCATTAGTATTCATAAAATATTTATATTATGTCCCGGAGATGTTCCGGGACATTTTTTTTAATTGACATTTGCGGCGTGAAATCTGAAATCTCACCATCTTCTTACAGTCTTGCTTTAAAGATCAAGGATTACTTTCAGCTGATGAAGTTTACCTTAAGCTTCACCGTTGTATTTACGTGTGTATTGTGTTATTTGACTGCACCCAATATTATTGAATACAACTGGCTTTATATTATTCTTTTGTTTATTGCCGGAATATTAATAACAGGAAGTGCCAATGCTTTAAACCAGGCAACCGAAAAAGATACAGATGCATTGATGAAGCGCACATCAAAACGGCCTGTTGCCAGCGGACGGATGAGTGCAAATGAAGCTTATACATTTGCCGGTGTTGCCGGCTTCTCGGGTATTATAATGATGTATGTTTTTTTTAACCCGGCTTCAGCATTGCTATCTGCTTTCAGTATTTTTCTGTACGCATTTATTTATACTCCCCTAAAAAAGAAAAGCTCTGTTGCAGTTTTAGTCGGTGCTTTTCCTGGTGCTTTGCCTTGTCTTATTGGCTGGGTTGCTGCAACGGGAATTATTAGTCCTTTTGGAGTGATTAATGTTGAAGGCCAGAGTTTTTCTAACGCTGCAGGATGGGCTTTATTCGGCATACAATTTCTTTGGCAGTTTCCGCATTTCTGGGCTATTGCCTGGCTGGCTTTTAATGATTACGCAAAGGCCGGGTTTAAATTGCTTCCTTCAAATGAAGGGCCGACAAGGTTTACTGCCTTGCAAAGTGTTTTATATAGTGTTGCAATGATACCTGTTGGAATGTTGCCATATTTCTTTCATATAACAGGCTCTTTAAGTTTATGGATAGTATTGGCAGCAAACTTTTTTTTAGTTATTCAATGTGTCCGGCTTTTTATTGAGTTGAATGCAACTGCAGCAAGAAGGGTAATGTTCAGCAGCTATATTTATTTGCCTATAGTTTACCTTGCTTTACTTCTTGATAAAATCTGATCTACCTCTTTTCAATCCAAATTTTCAGCAGTCAATTCTAACTGCTAGTTAATGGCATAATGTTGGTGATCTTTCTGGTATAAAATCCAATATTATGAATGAACAGAAAGACCGTCACCCGGAAGCTCCGGGCGAAGCCAACCGTGATAAGCACATTAATTTTTTAGCTAAAGAAAATGGTGATGAAGGTCCGGCATCTGCTGATCAATCTTCAAACTCTGAAGAAGGAGTGGACAATGGTTTCTTCACCGATGATGATAATCGCCTTCAAACAAAAGAAGAATATGATGAAGATAAGAGCAATCATCCAGGCAAAAATGAAAAAGTAGAACCGTTATCTGAAAGCAATGCGGAAACATTAGGTGATAAGATCACTGTTAATGCTGACAATGAGGATATTCTTACTCTCGTTGTTGATAATGATAAAGAACTGCCATACGAACAGGGTGAAGATGACCAGGCACATTAAAACTATAACAGGAAAGTTTATTTCACGCCGTTGTTATCATCCCACCAGCCTTTCATTTTTCTTATGTAAATGATTTGCCCGGTATGATATGCATTGTGTGTTCCAATATGTGCAACAGTTGAAGCAATTGAAGCAAGCTTTTTATCATCTGCATTTTTAACTACATCTTCCAATGCAGTAAGTACGCTGTCTAAAGTTTTAACGGTGGCAGCCCATGATTCAGGCGTAACCGGAGAGAAGGTTTCTTTGTTATTACCACTGAAAGCATCTGGCTTAACGCCGGTAAACTTGTCGAGTATCTGTTTATCCCAGAAAATAAGATGTGTTGTTAGCTGCGCGATAGAATGATTCTCAGAACTATCTTTCCAATTAGCCTGTTCAGCGGTAAGCCCTGCAACTGCAACGGTTGGGGGCACAAACCAGTCTTCTACATTGTGTGTTGTTTTAAGTTGCTCAAGCAAAATTGATTTTAATGTTGGCGTTGAGTCATTTTGCGCATTGGACGTATATGTGATTACAGAAAAAAGCAGAACGAAGCAGTATTTCATATGTAGCCTTTTAAAATTGATTGATGAAATTATTCATAAACTATGATTGGCATATAAACTTGTTGTTTCTTTTATATGAATGGTAGTTTATTGAATGATTAAAGAATATAAGTAAGTGATATAAAAAATAAAGGCGTTATAGATTTATAACACCTTTTTTAATAATAATTTTTGATAAGGACTATTACTGTAGCTCTACCGCAGGAACCGGTGGCGCAGGAGTAGCAGGAAGTGGTGGCAAAGCCTGAATTGGTTTGTCCTTCTTCAGTTTTATTTCAACAACTCCATTCTTTCCTTTAACGCCATATTTGTCTGTTGCAGTTTTATCCTTTAAAACAGTTACACTTTCAATTATGTCAGGACTAATCTCTTTCATTTCCTGCATTGGAACAATTTTTTCATTCACTACAAGTAGTGGCTGATTAACAGCCTGCAATTTTACCTGCACAGGGTTGTTATCAGTATTGTTTACAACTTTGCTCTTTATTTCAACGACTCCATTCTTCCCTTTATCACCATATTTATCTGTAGCATCTTTATCTTTAAAAACATTTATACTTTCGATTGTGTTAGGATCAATTTTTTTCATTTCAACAGCAGAAATAGTTTTTCCATCTAAAACATACAGTGGCTGAGTAGCTGCTTCAAGCTTTAATTGTACAGGATTGTTGGTATCTTTTAAAGCGCTGCTTTTTATTTCGTACAGTTTTGATTTATCAAAAGAATTATTTGCATACATAGCAACGCCCTGTAAAATATTTTTTGCCATCAATTCAATCTTTGCTGCATCTTTCAAATTGCCTGCATCATTTGCATTTGTAATGTAACCACATTCAATTAATGCTGCAGGAATGTTACTGTTCTTTAATACCCATATACCAGTTTTGCTTTGCTCTAATGTTGAAGCAGCACTAAAATCTTTACTCATGTTTTGAAGTATTGCAGAACCTAACACCTGGTTTTGCGTAGCAAATTTTTCATTATTAGGTGATAACGTTACTTCAACTCCGGATTGATTTTGATCAGGATGATCTTCATCACCTGCATTTATATGAATTGAAATAAACGCATCTGCGTGTTGTGCGTTTGCAAAATTTGATTTTTCCTGTGGCGACATGTAAACATCATTATCTCTTGTAAGCACAACATCAATTCCATATTGAGATGAAAGCGTTTTTATTTCCTGTGAAATTTTCAGCGCAACATTTTTTTCATACAACCCATTACCAATTGCGCCATCGTCTTTTCCACCGTGACCTGCATCAACAACCAGCACAAATGGTTTTGCCGCTTTTATTTTCTGTACAGCATTCTTTTCTGTTTTTGTTTGAACAGTGAAAGCAAACAGACATACAACTGATACAATCAATGGCAACACCATAAGGCGGCGTAAATAACTGAACTGAGGTTTTTTGGATGTGGTAAGCATAATTAATCTTCTTTTTATTGATGAATAGAAAATGGATTGACCGGGTAAAAAGTTGAATTTGCCAAACTGTGCCGTTAATAACATTTTGGCAAAAGCATCGGCATCAGAGTGTTTTACAGCTTTTTCATCTGCAATGAATTCGTGTATTAAATACAATTCTTTTTTTAATAAATAATAGAATGGATTCATCCAGTAAAAACAAAGCGCGAGCTGCATAAATAATTTATCCCAGCTATGTTTTTGTTTGATATGAATGATCTCATGCTGCAATATTTGTTTGCCTGTTTCTTCGTCAAGGCTTATATCATTGCGCCAGAAAATATTTTTAAGAAACGAGAAAGGCGCAGAAGAAATATCTGTGTTCACAAAATCAAATTCGGATAGTTGTTGTAATGGATATTTCTTTTTAAGCCTGTAGATATTATATATTCTCCCGGATAAAATTGCAATTAGTGAGATGCTGATAAATGATAATAAAAAAATTGCAATTTGTTCAAAGCTTAATGCTGAATTTCCATTTACTATTGCCTCTTCTTTACCGCTGCCATAAATTATTTTATACAGATGAATTGTTTGTGATGAGTTGCTGAAGAATGTAAACCATTGTAATTGCAACAGCGGTAAAATAATGCTGACTGCAACGGTCATAAGCAGGTAAAACCTGTTGTAGTAATGAAATTTTTTATTGCGCAATGCTATGTAATAATACAGAAAGAGCAACCCGCTGATACAGGTAACTTTTAAGATATATATACTTATTTGCTGAAGCATATTATTTCTTTTTTAGTTGTTGAAGTAAAAGTTCAAGTTCCTGTATACTAAGCTTATTTTCTTCTACAAGAAATGAAACGGCTTTGCTGAATGAACCGCCGAAATAACTTTTAACCAAATTATTCATTGTATTTTTTGAATAAGCCTGTTTGCTGATTATGGGAGAATATTCATTCATTCTTCCATAAGTTTCTGTTGCCACGAAATCTTTATCGATGAGAATTTTTAAAAGTGTGGCAACTGTGTTTGAATGAGGCCTGGGATTGGGCATTGCTTCAACGATATCTTTTAAAAACCCTTTTTCAATTTTCCATAGAGTTTGCATCACCTGCTCTTCTGCTTTGGTTAATGTTTTTACCGGCATAACTAAAAATTTAGTCAAACTTAAAACTATATTTTTAGTTATACAACTATGTTTTTAGTTAATATTTCTATAATGATGAATTCTCTTTGTAAGTTTTAAGATTCCGCTTGCCTTGTGAGATTGCAGAAATTCAGTTGTATACTATGAATTTGGAGCCAAAGATGCACAATAATATATAGTACAAGTATTGCGATCCCGCATCAGGTGCGTGACAGGCTGCAGGGACGATGCCATCTGTTCATTTGCCGGTAACCAAATAAATAATTGAATTAAGGACTTACAGTTTTATTTTTACTTTTGCCGCCTGCCTGCAGGCAGTAACTTTTAAATTAATTATGCATGTTTGAGCCAGTAGTTACGGTAAGGAACGCTAATATATACCAGGGTGGTAATCTTATTTTAAGCGATGTGAATTTTACTATTGAACGTGGTGAGTTTGTATACCTTGTTGGTAAAACCGGAACCGGTAAAAGCAGTCTTTTAAAAACGTTATATGGCGAGCTTGAACTGAAAGAAGGCGATGCTTCTGTTGCTGGTTACAACCTGCGCGAGATGACGTGGAAGAAAGTACCTTTTCTGCGCAGGAATCTTGGTGTTGTGTTCCAGGATTTTCAATTGCTTACCGATAGAAATGTGAATGAGAACCTGCGTTTTGTTTTGAAGGCAACCGGATGGAAAGATGATAAGTTGGTTGAAGAAAAAATTGCCGATGTGCTGGATAAAGTCGGCCTGAAAAGCAAAGGTTTTAAAATGACTTATGAACTGAGTGGTGGTGAACAGCAACGCGTGGATATTGCAAGGGCTTTATTGAATTCGCCAAAACTTATCCTGGCTGATGAACCTACAGGCAATCTTGATCCCGAAACAAGTGATGAAATAATGCAATTGCTTTTTAATATCAGTAAAGATTACGGTACTTGTATTATTATGGCAACACACGATTTTATTGTAATCAGTAAATACCCGTCGCGCATGTTGAAAACAGAAAGAGGTAAAGTGTTTGACAGCGCAGTTGCCGAAGTTTGATGCAACTTAATTAGATATTGAATACCAGCTTTCCCAAACCCATTTTACAATTTGCTTTGCATTTGTTTCATTAGAAAATTCTTTTTGCAACACATCTTCTCTGAATTTTTTTTCATCCTTTGAAAATGGTTGATGATACAGAAGCTGTATGCGTTCTTTAAATTCTTCCGCACTGTTAACTATATGGCAAATGGAGCTGAAAGATGTATCTGCGATCATTGCATCATTCACAACACAATGTCTTCCATTATACAAAGCATTCAATAATTTTATTTTTATACCGGTATTATTGAATGAAGGCAACACATGAATGTGTGCTTTTGAGATTATATCCTGCATTTGTTTTTCGCCGGGGTTTGCTATCAGTTTGCAATTTTTATGTTTTCGAATGGTTGCTGTTAATTTCTTTGATGGATTTTTTCCTGCGACAGTTAATGGAATTGCAAGTTTTTTAAAAACATGATCAAGCAACCACAAAACTGCAAATTCATTTTCTTCAATTTCAAGATTAGCATGATATAAACAATAAGCACCCATTGCTTCCGGTGCTCTCATTTTCCATTCGGGAATAAACAATGGTAAATATTCTATGGTATCACAATTAAATTCAGTGTGATAATAGCTTACATCTTTTCTCGATACCGCCCAGAATGCAGTAACTGCTTTATTTAATTTTCTTTCATATGCATGCAAACGTTTTGCCTCCAGCAGGTAATACATTTTTTTCTTCAGCTCATGCGAAAACTTATATAACTGTTGATAATATTCGCTTTCAATATTATGAACGCGCACAAACATTTTCCTGTTCTTAAAACGTTCATCATTTATAATGTAAGTGCAGTGAGTGCCTTCCATTAAAATAGGATGATCATCCTGTAACAGCCTTGCAGTAAGGGTTTCGTCGTTCCTGCTTGCAACAATATATGGTAATCCTGATAATAAGTTTTTGCTGCCTGTATTGCGCGGATAGTAAAAGACTTCTTCACAATAGTTATTTAACACAACTTGTTCGCTACGGTCTTTATAAAAGCAATGCAAATGAATTTTTACACCTTCATTATACAATGCATTCAACTTGTAAAAAAGATCATACATGCCACCATAATCAACGGGGTAGGGAATATTTAGGCAAATGATATGAAGATGCTTTTCCAAATAACTATTTAAAAAATGTTTTCTAAGTTGTTATTGATTATTTCCTGCAATGTATGTTCAAAAACTTCGCGCCAGCCCTTCCATTCTTTACAATTGCATAAGGTAGAATTGTGCCAAAGTGGAATAAATGTTCCATTATATTTTTTTATTGTTTGAACAAGTTTCGAAATTATTTTTTTTGATTCATCAATACTAAGGTTTAAGTAATTATTAAGTGTTACTTCCATGTATGCAAAAGGATATAAGCGCAAGTGTGTTTGCTGATCATTTACAAGATCAAAAAACAAAAACGAATTGCATGTGCCTGCCCTGAAGCCATAATATCCTGAGTAACCCATCGTAAAATCTTCTGTAATATTATTGCTTATAAGAAGATTATATGTTGAAGGTAATTTCAATTTTAAATAATGCTGACGGCTTGCCGTAACAGGTTTTCCTGTTATTTGCGCAAGCTGTTTTTTTTCAATTCCAACCAATTTGTCATTTGTATTAGATGCATATGAGGGATGAACACCTACAAACGCTTTCCCTGAAATTGATTGTATAAGCTTTCTGAATTTTTTGTTTTTGTATGAAGGGTTTTTATCAAATTTTCCGTAACGGCCCATATCAAAAAAGAAAAGAGACTTTGTACTTTTTATGGAAGAGAAAATGTAATCATAAGTATCATACCTATCTTCTCTTTTGTTTAATAAAGTAAGCAACTGATCTTTTACATCAGAAAAATTCAGCGAAAGCATTTTTTTTATTAAACCGCCTGCAAGTATGAAAGCATTCCTGTTTTTATATGCATAAGCAACATCAACGTCAAAGCTTAAACCAAATTTCGCTCTATGTTGTTTAAACCGGATTGACGGAAATTCTTTTTTGATAACAGCTTTCAACAATTCTATCCATTGTTCAACCAACGGAGTATTCGAAACATTTAGTTTGTATAAAATACTATTGGCAAAATCATAGTTGCCATGCTTATCACGTGGATCGTTCAAATATTCTTCATAGCGACTTAGCAAATAAAATATAGCTGCAAACACATCGAATGATAAAGCTGATGTTTTATCATGTGCAAACAAAACTGCTGTATCGTTAATAAATTTTTCATGCAACTCAATTTTTTTTATGTCTTTTTCAAATAACAATGATGTTGCATAAAAATATAATCCCTCATTAGAAAACTCATTTGCATATGTAACCTTTAAAGAAATGGTTGCACTATTGTAGACCTGATCATCATCAGTAATTGAATAATCAATACCTAACCTTTCTTCAAAAATATATTGCATGATATACTTTATGCGATTGGTAATATTTGATGTATAGATGAGCAACATTAATCGGCAAATACTTCCTGGTACAAAACTGCGATAATAAATTAAGTTTTCAGCTTAACAGTTGACTTTGCTATTTAGCATACATCATGAAGCGTGTTGCTGAGTTTTACTTGCCTGGTTATTTCCTGTCCAGGTTGTAATTTCTTTTGAAATTAAATTCTCAACGTTATCAACCAAAACAGCGAACGCTGTTTTTTCGTTCGCATATATACCTGTTTGCGTTTCAAACAAATATTTATGATGTTTTAAACTTTCTGCTGTGCTACGGTATTGTATCCAGTTCTCATGGTATTTATATAAATTTAAAACAGCTTCCAGAACGGCTATTGAAGCGCCTATAAATCCTATAAGAATTTTAAGATACTCATTGCTGCTACCATCTTTCATTAACGTGGTTAAAAAAGGAATGGAAACGGAAAGAGTAATATTTAAAATGCGGATAGACTTAAATCTTTTTTGATTGTAAGCGCTTTTTTTATCATACCATGCTATCTGGTCATTCAGGCGATCAGTTAGATATTCCTGTGCTGTCATAAATTTTTTTGTAAAAAGTAGTCTTGTGTGAATATAAGAAAATTATTTACGATGAGTTGTGATTGGAAAAGCAAATTCTTCCTTTAATGATTGTTGTTTCAACATTAATATTTTCATCAAAGATCACAATGTCTGCATCTTTACCTGGTTCTATCGAACCTTTTCTATCTTCAATATTTAAAATTCTTGCAGGTGTGTAAGTGATCATTTTTATTGCATCGATAAGGGGAATATCCGCCATTGATATCATCGTTCTAACGAGCCGGTCTGTTGTGGCAACACTTCCTGCAAATGCACTCCTGTCAGGCAATTTAGCTACGTCATCTTCTATTATTACTTTCAAACCATTTTCAATGCTACCTAAAATACTTTCTCTATCATCTTTTCCGGCAGCACGCATAGCATCGGTAATCAATGTAATTCTGTCCGCACCTTTTATTTTATATACCAGCTTTAATAAAGGTGGCGGAACATGAATACCGTCTGCTATTATTTCAACATCCATTTCATCAATGATGAAAGCGCTTTCAATCACACCTGCATAGCGATAAGCATTTCTTCGTGTAACACCAGACATGGCAGAATATAAATGCGTGATCAACGTATAACCACTATTAAAAGCCGCAAGCACTTCTTCATAAATGGCATCTGTATGTGCAATAGCAGGTAAAATATTTTTTGATTTGAGATAACGCCCAAATTCAATTGCTCCTTTCAGTTCAGGTGCTGCGCTCCAGCGTTTGATACATGAATAGTTTGAAAGAATTTCTTTGTATTCATCCGGATTTGGTTCTCTTATAAAACGTGCATCTTGTGCACCGATTTGATTCATCGAAATGTATGGACCTTCAAGATGCATACCGAGTAACTGTGCACCGTTTTCATTCTTTTTATTTGCCTGCTCAAAGGTGTCCAGTGTTTGTAATAATAATTCTTTTGTAGATGTTAATGTGGTTGGCAACATTGCAGTTGTTCCATAGCGCGCATGTGTTTCGGCAATGGTAAGAAATGCAGTTTCGGTGGCATCCATAAAATCATATCCGCCGCCGCCATGAACATGTATATCAATAAAACCAGGCGCTACATATTTTCCTTTAGCGTCTATTTCTATTGCTTCATCAACCTCAATATTTTTTTCGCTTACTTCAGTTATTGTATCGCCTGAAATCAATATGCAAGCACCTTCAACAATTTTGAAAGGCGTTATTATTTTACCATTAGATATTTTTATTTTTTCAGGATGCATCAGCACAAATTATTAATGACTTAACAGTGATGCAGCATCTTTATCAAGATAAATAATACAATTGTTATGCGACTGTAAAATACTTGCAGGATAAAGATTGGTTATTGAATGCTCCAAACAATTTTTTATTGCAGCTGCTTTTCTTTTTCCCGGCACAGAGCAAATAATATTTTTTGATTTCATGATTTGTTTTACTGACATGCTGATTGCTTTTCGCGGAACATCATTCAATGAATTAAACCACCCCTCATTCAGTTGTTGTTGCCTGCATGCTTCATCCAATTCAACAATAATAAAAGGTTGTTCTGTTTCAAAATCAGCGGGCGGATCATTAAATGCAAGATGGCCATTCTCACCAATACCAACCAATGCAACATCTATAGAGTGTTGTTCGATCAATGTTCCAACCCTTTCACATTCCTGCACCGGATCTGTTTCGCCGTTAATTAAATTCACTTCTTTCAAACACACTTTTGATATGAATCTTTCCTGCAAATATTTTCTAAAACTTGCGGCATGTGTTGCAGTCAATCCAATATATTCATCCAAATGAAACATGATTACTTTATTCCAGTTTATATCTTCAGTTATAAGCTGATTTAATGTTTCAAACTGGCTTGTTCCTGTTGCAAGAATAATACTTGCAGCTCCGTTTGCTTTAATGCTGTTGCGTAATAAACATGCTGCGTTTGTTGCTGCTGCCTTACCTGCTTCGTTTGTTGTATTATATCTTTCAATTTTCATTCTATAAAAGTATTTGCTTTGAGATAAGCTTTAATAGTCAGTTAATAAAATTTAAACCGTAAGTTATAAACTTAATGCAGCATTGAAGTAAAGTGATGTGCAGAATAAAGATGGTTTGCGCAGGTTATTACAGGATTGCATGTTGTTATTTATTGCGCGATAATCAATAGTATAAACAGTCGATTTTAAAAGTATTCAGAATTATTTTTCGCAGCTTATATCACCATTAATGATAAAGCAAAATCATTCATTGCAGGAATGATTTTTTACGCCTTTATATATCGTGCGGATATGTTTCCTGCAGCACTGAAAACTCATCAAAAGTTTCTTCAGAAAGCGGCGTAACAATAACGTTGGCAACTTCTGCTTTTTCAGGCCCTTTATTGCACCATTCAATAAATTGTTCAAGATGTTCTTGTGTGCCTGATGCCATTATCTCAACTCTCCCCTCATTAATATATTGCACCCAGCCGGTTATACCCAATTTTTCTGCTTCTTCTTTTGCAGCAACGCGATAGTATACTCCTTGTACTTTTCCCTTTATTATTAAATTAACAGTAGACATAATTAAATTTTCGCCTAAGATAACATATCGTTTTTATTTTTTGCCACCGTGTGTTTTATCTGTAAATAAAATACCGGCTAACTCACAATCTATGCTTATGAATTTTTACGTGTTGTATTGTTATAATTGCATGAATTATCGTTATTAGATTATAGAATTTTTTCAAATCAATAAAAAGAAACAATTTAAGTTTGATCTATACTTCAGCAAAATTCTATGAAAGGGAAAGCATCGGCAATTTTTATATGTTTATGTTTATTTCAATTGCCGGTTCTTGCGCAAACAATTAACGACACTGCAACGCTGCCAAAAGATTCTTTTCATATAAAATACTACGATAATTATTTGAACCTTACTGTTGGATGGAATACCAGGAATACGCAGTACATTATTTCGTATCCGCAATACCATACAAGATTTATACTTAGCCCGAAGGAAACAGATCAGTTTTTTGTTAGCCTTGATTATTCATTTCTCTACGCATATTATTCATTCACGCCACAAATATTTAACCTTAATAATGCAGACACCATTAAAGGCAACTCCAGGCGCTCTACATTCGGTACAGGTTTTTCATTTGGGCGATGGTACATTAATTTCGATTATCAAAACATAAAAGGTTACTACCTGCGTAACACAAACGAATTTATTGCTGATTGGAAAAAAGGAGATGCGTATATACAATTTCCGGACCTGCGCACCATTCAGACAGGCTTGCAGGTTGGGTATAATTTCGATAAAAAATTTTCTGTATCAAGTCTTACATCGGGCAAAGAAAAACAAGTAAAAACGGCATTTACTTTTTTCCCGATACTTGCTTACTGGAGCGTTAAAATAAAAGATGAAACAGTTGACAGCATGCAAACATCAACCAATGATTATACGCTTAATAATGATGTTAATTTATTGTTGCCTGCGTCTGTAAATATTGTTTTTGCAAAGGATTTTTATGCAGCTGCTTTTGCAGGGCCAATTGTTGGAGTAGATTTTTTTAAAGCCAATGGTTATGATGAAAACGGCAGAGCGCTTATTACGTCAGGAACAAAAATATCAACCGGTTATTATTTAAGAGGAAGTATTGGTTATACCGGAAACAGGTTTTTTGCCGGTATGGATGCTTTTGCAAGAAACTATGGGCATCAGCAACAAGACGAAAGATTCTCAAAATATTCTTACGGTGTACAGGTTTATGCGGGCACACGTTTTAATCCACCAGGTTTTTTACAGCGAACAGTTACGTGGCTTCAAAAAATGAATCCGTTTTAAAGCCCGATATCAAAACTTAGCTGCTGCAACTCTTAATATCCGTTGCATATTAAAACTACTGCATCTTAAATACCCTGAATGAATGTGGCTTTACTGTAAATGTGTAAACATTTTTTGAACCAGTATTTTTCTCTATATAACTAAAGCCGGGTTTTCTTAATTCGCCATTTATAACCTGGTTTGTATTTATATCAGTAATAACATTGAATGAATTTGGCGTTACAACCTTTACCATTGTTTCCGTATCCAAAAACGATTCAACGATGAACGTATTATTGTCATACACATACAGGCTTATTTTTGAAGGCCCTTCAATCTGCACACTCAGCTGCCCGCATAAAACCTGTCTTATCTTGTTTAATACTTCAACCGGTAAATTATATAAGTCAGAGAAATTGTCAGGAATGGTTAATACATACAAATGCCCTTTTGAATAATCAGCTTCATGCAAAATAGGCCAGCCATCTGCACCACTGATACCTGAGACAATTTCCCACGAATCGTTGGTAAGATATTGTATTTGCGGAATAAGTATTGGCTTATCTGTATGTATCAATTGAAAACCTCCGGCAGTATAATCCTGTACGATTGCTTTTCTATCTGTGTAACGTAATTCAACAATATCATTCAGCTTGTCCTGAATCGCACTCAGTAAACCTGATGTGATAACAACTGTTTTTCCATCGGTTAGCTGCTTCTTTATTTTATCGACGATTTTATCATCAAACTTTGCTTCCTCTGTCAGCAGAACTACGCTGTCTTCATAAGGAAATTCCGGTTCCATATTCATTGGCAAACCAATCATGCCTAAATAATTCTGTAAAAAATCTTCACCCAGGGAATGGTAAGGTTTATAACTTTTTATACCAATAGGATTACCCAGCTTTCCTAAAAAACCATCTAATTTTTCAAATGTATAACCTGCAACTCTTGCAATGGTGGTCGGTTTTGTTGGCGCGCCACCATTATAATTTTGAGGTTGCATCATTTCATCATAATCAAAGCTTGTATGCTGGCCCTGCCACGCTGCACGATCGGTAGCATATATTGGCCTGCTTAAACTGCGGAAATCAAAAAGTGTTTGCTCACGCGCTTTTGCAAATAATGTGATCCAAAGCTGTTCTGCATAACGATCAGAATAATTACTTGCAAACGGATCAACCCATCCGCCACCATTTCTGCCCGGAGCAATATTTTCATAATAACGGATAATATTATAACCAAGATAAGGTTGTAAATGTTGTGCAAATATTACAGCATCTCTTGTTTCTGTACCTGTATAAATGCCATCAAATATTTTTGGCTCTTTCTCAAGATTAAAACCCATACCCTGGAAATGCTCATACCAGTTTGGATATTTTACCACTACTTTTACTTTAGGATTTACAGCTTTTGCCGGATCAACGATCAGTGTTTTTGCAGCATCAGCCATCAGGTCTAAACGGTATTGTGTCCAGCTTTTATCGCCTTTATCTTTTATTGCGCCATCATCTTTGCAGTTGGTAAAAAAGAAATCATCAAGAATAAACTCATCAAAGTTTTTTGCGGTGTATTCGCTTAATGCTTTAACCTTTTTTCTATCATCAGGATTGCTGTAGCAAAATGTTTGAAACCGGTTAGGTTCACTTATGGTTAGTGTAATGCCGCCCGCCACTTCAATGCCTCGGTCTCTAAAAAACTTCTTCGCAATATTTAGTGTATCCTGGTTAACAATGATGAGATCACGATGTGTTTCAAGGTAAACTTTATCTACTTTCAACTGTCTTGATATCTCATTCCATAGCGGCTTTAAATAATTATTTGTATCACCCATTTGTCTTACTTCATACGCACGGCAATAGACAGCTACTTTAAAATTGTTATAATGTTGCGCGTTACCGGCAACGCATATTATTGTAAGCATAATAATGGCGAAATATTTCATACAATACTTTTTAATAAGTAGTTAATCAATTTATGTCTTTAAGTAAAAAGCTTTTGCTCCAGAGAAATTTTTAATAAGCGAAGTAAAAATAATATTTAATGCAATCGGTTGAAATTATTAATCTGTGAATTGCCTGAAAGTGATTTACTTTATCTGTGATATGGCATTGAGGAATGGCTTAGAAATTTAATTATAGATATGATAAAGTTGCCGACTCCATCAGCGTGAAGTTTTTTATTACAAAAAGACTGAATTGAAAAATTTAACCATGCAAATACATGATAAACCGCAGATCGTCACTGCATTAAATGAAAAAGTTGATGCATTCAACAATTACATTTCATTGTTGAACAAAAAACAGTTTGAACTTTCACCAGATGGAAAATGGAGTGCAGGACAAAATCTTGATCATCTTATTCGTTCAATAAAACCATTGCAGATGGCTTATGCATTGCCAAAATTTACACTTGCCATTTTATTTGGAAAATCCAACCGGCCTTCAGGAACATATGATGAACTTATGATAAAATATAAAGCGAAACTTGAAGCAGGCGGCAAAGCAGGCAGAGCATTTGTTCCACCGGTAATTGGTTTTGAAAAAAAAGATGTGCTTATAAAAAAATATGACGTGCAAAAGCAAAAACTGGTAGCAAAAATTAAAAAGCAATCTGAAGCTGATCTTGACAAATACGTTCTTCCGCATCCTTTATTGGGAAAAGTTACGCTGAGGGAAATGCTTTATTTCACAATTCATCATAATGAACATCATCTGGAGTTGCTGAAAAGCCGGAATATTTAAAATAGGTTTACTGCCATTCAAATAAGATTATATAGCATTATTCAAATATCTATTCAGTAAATACGCTCAATAACTTTACTTTATACTGCGTTTAGCTTGCTTTAAATTTTCCATATGAAATACCATCTTGTTATTTTATTTTTTTTATTATGCAATCTTGCACAATCGCAACAAATAGTATTAACGGCAGACACTTCAATACCTATACCTAAAGTAAACTTTGATGCAGAAGGTCAATTAATTATCACCGCTTCCTCAACATCTTCAAACAGCGATTTTAATTTTTTAATCGGCAAATGGAAGATGGATCACAGAAGACTAAACAAACGACTAGAAAATTGCAAAGACTGGACTGAATTTGAATCCACCGATTCAAATTATAGCATATTAAGCGGAGCAGCAGATATGGATATTTACCGAACAACTGAAATGCCAGGCATGGAAGGAAAACTTTTTGAAGGTGCAACTTTGCGGCTTTTTGATCCTGCAACAAAATTGTGGAGTTTATATTGGGTGGCGAGTAACAAAGGTGTTTTAGATCCACCGGTAGTTGGTTCATTTGAAAATAATATAGGCCATTTTTTTGCAAAAGATACTTTTAACGGTAAGCCAATTATTTTTGTGTTCAGGTGGGATATACGCAATAAAGATAAACCTGTTTGGAGCCAGGCTTTTTCAGCGGATAACGGGAAAACCTGGGAGTGGAATTGGTTTAATGTGTCTGAAAGAATTCCATGAATTATTAAAGAAAAACGTAATTAAAAAATATGTTTTTGAAAGGCTTAAAGCCAACATGCGATAGTTATTAAACAGCATATAAATACTTAAACATTTCATATTCTGGGCAAATGAGAGGAATTAGAACTCTGCATATACTATTTTTGTTGAAATATTATATATGAAGTTATTTGTTGCAGGATTCCCAAATGATTTTGATGATGTGGATCTTAAAGATATGTTTGAATTATATGGCGTTGTTTCGTCTGCTAAATTTGTTACAGACAGGGCTACAGGAAAGAGTAAAGGATTTGGCTTTATTGAAATGCCCGACAATACAGAAGCCATGGAAACAATTGGAATCTTGAACGGTACAAGAATTAAGGGTAAACAAATATCTGTACAGAAGGCAGAAGAAAGACCAGGGAACAGCAGGCCCGGAAATAATTTTAATAGAAGATATTAAAACGATCATCGTTAATATTCCTTCTTCTCTGCAATATCTGTATGCAAAGTATAGCAGAGAAGAAGAATTAAACTATAGTTTATTTACCTGCATTGTATATAGCGCATAAAAATTACCTCAGTTTAAAAGCGCAGTTGAGATCGATCTTTTAGTTTACTGATATTAGTCAATTCAAATTGAAACCGCTTTCACGCTTTGTGGTGAGCCGGAGATGACTTTTTTTCTCCATATATTTTTTTCAGTATGAATAAGCCCGGGAAAATTAAAACATATATATACTTCGAAAAGTATTGCAATGCTGTTACATTGGTCATGGCTAACCCGGCACCCAGGAAAAACACTAATGCTGTAAATAAAGCTCTTGCCAATGAATACCTTCGATGCCGGTCATTTTTAAATCGCAGCGATAAATTCTTTTTTGGGTTACTTATGTATAATTGGATCAGGTAACTTAATATGCCAATCAATCCAACATTCAGCCAATAAAAAATAAATGATTCACTTAAATAACCGTACTCTGCGGTAAGTGTTGTGGTAAAAGGAAGCAATGCAATAAAACATAACATCAACATATTCATCCAAATAACTATTCCATCATAATTTTTTACAAAACCAAATATGCGATGATGGATCGTCCAGTAAAACCCAATAATAAAAAAGCTGAAAATGTAACCAAAGATGTTTGGAATTATCTTGATGATATATTCACTTAATTGTTGCGCAGGAATTTGTTTTGTCCAGTCAGATTGCGGAACTCTTATATCCAGCGCAAGTAATGTAATGGCAATTGCAAACACAGCATCACTAAATAAAATAAGCCGTTCTAATTGAAATTGCTTGCGGTCTTCATCAAAAATATCATGTTCCATAATTAAAATTGAAGATGAATAAATGATTGTTACGAAAATATAACTCTAGCGCCAGCAACGACTTTGAATTTTATTTTTCTTTTTTATTTGTATTCAACAGCAAACAAAAGAAAAATTGCTGTTCAGTAACTTTACAAAAACATTTGTATGATGAAAGCATTTTTAGGGATGGGATTATTAGGCTCAAATTTCGTTAGGGCTATGCTGCAGAAAGGTGATAATGTGCAGGTTTGGAATCGTACTGCAGCAAAAGCAAAAGTATTGGAACAATATGGTGCGAAAGCTTTTGATAAGGTTGAAGATGCAGTACATGATGCGGATATAATTCATGTTACATTGAAAGAAGATGATACTGTTCATGAAGTGCTTGAAGCTGCAGCGAAAGGTTTGAAGCAGGAAGCTGTTATTATTGATCATACAACCACTTCGGTTAAAGGCGCTAAACAAAGAACGGCTTATTGGAAAAGCAAAGGATTTATTTATCAGCATGCGCCTGTTTTTATGGGTCCGCAAAATGCATTGGAAAGCACAGGTTTTATGCTTGTTTCAGGAGATCAGTCTATCATTGAAAAATATGAACCAGAGTTATCTAAAATGACAGGAAAGCTTTTAAACTTTGGTGAAGAAGAAGGTAAAGCAGCCGCTATCAAACTATCCGGAAATCTTTTCCTGTTAAGTCTTACAGCAGGTATTGCAGATGCACTAGCATTGGCTAAAGTGAATGGCGTGCAACCATCAGAACTGCTCCATCTTTTCAATAACTGGAACCCGGGTGCAATGGTTCCTGCTCGCTTAAAGAAAATTGCAGAAGCTAAGTTTAATGAACCATCATGGGAATTGGATATGGCGCGAAAAGATGCCGGATTAATGTTGTCCGCAGCCAAAGAAGGCAACACAAATTTAGCTATCATACCGGCTATTGCTGATGTGATGGATCAATGGATAGCAAAAGGTCATGGCAATGATGACTGGAGTGTGATAGCGAAAGATGGTCTTTAATATTATCGCCAAAATTATCCTTAAAGAAATTTTAATTCCCATAGTTTAAAATGAATAGACAATTTTAAATACTTTCAGCCCGTCAATAACAATACAACCAATTAACTGACTTTTTCAAACAAACAACTTTACTGTTGCTTTTAAATTTATTTTCAACCATAATGCTTGGATGATATGATACAAACAAATACTCTGATTATCGGCGCCAGCGCAGCAGGCCTTGCCAATGCAGCCTGCCTTAAGAAAAAAGGAATTGAATTTATTATTCTCGAAAAACATTCGAATGTTGCCTATGCATGGCGGCATCATTACGACAGGCTGCATCTGCATACCAATAAAAAAAACTCCAGCCTTCCGTTTATGCCATTCGATAAACAACTTCCCACTTATCCTGCAAGAGAAGATGTTGTAGAATATCTGGAAACATATGCGCGCAAAATGGATATTCATCCTGTTTTCAATTGCGAAGTGCTTTCCGTAGAAAAAGAAGGTGAATACTGGATAACCAAAGCAAATAATGAAACTTATAAATCTGCTTATGTTGTTGTGGCTGCGGGATCAACCAATAAACCGAAAATGCCCTCATTCAATGGACTAAATACTTTTAAAGGTGAAGTGATGCATAGCGCTCAATATAAAAACGGAGCGCCGTTCACCGGTAAAAAAGTGCTTGTAGTTGGCTTTGGTAATTCCGGGTGCGAACAGGCAATTTGTTTACATGAACATGGTGCGTTGCCAGCATTATCGGTGCGTTCTGCAGTGAATGTTTTGCCGCGTGATGTATTCGGCATTTCTATATTGCAGTTAGGCCTTTCTCTCCGTAAACTTCCGCCTAAACTTGTAGATGCTATCAATGCTCCGTTGATGCGTTTGCTTATTGGGGATATAAATAAAATGGGTTTGAAGAAATCCAAATATGGGCCGCTGGAACAGATCGAAAAACAAAAACGCATCCCGCTGTTAGATATCGGTACAATTAAACTGATAAAACAAGGCCACATACAAGTGTTTGGTGATATTGAAAGAATAGAAGGCAACACTGTTTATTTTGAAAATAATAAGCAGGATAATTTTGATGCAATCATATTTGCTACAGGTTATTCTAATAATCTTGGAAGTTTTGTTGCAACAAGCCCCGATCGTTTCGAAGACTTAAAAAACGATATCCATCACCAAAAATATTTTGGAAAAGATGGCTTGTATTTCTGCGGATATTATATATCGCCCAACGGCATGTTACGTGAAATAGGCATTGAAGCGAAAGTGATTGCAGAAAGTATTGCTTCAAAAAAAGCACAAGCTTTTGCTTAAAATAGTTAGCGTGTTGGATATTTATTTTTCAGGTATCCAAACTTTATATGGCGAAACCTGGCCGCGGTTACCAATTGAATAAAATGGAATGGCTGTAAAGTTTGTTTGATCATTGTCAGTGTTTGATGTTTTACCTGCGATCACATTAACTCCATCCAATAAGCGTGGCTTATAAGAAATTTGTAAAGTGCTGTTATCTTTAATTGTGTAATTATTCAAGCCAGGATTATCAACGCCTTCAAAGCCATATATAACAGGTCCTGATGCAATGGCGATCTTGCCTTTTATTGTTTCAACAGAATCATTTGGTGATATCAATCTTGGCTGCATTGGCAAATTCAATTCGATCTTATCGCCCTTTTTCCAGCTTCTTGTAATTGCCACATAACCTTTAACTGGTGTAACATGTATTGTTTCACCATTAACACTTAGTGATGGAGATTCTGTTACACGTGAGTAGTATAAACCGAATGGATTTTCTTTGTTTTGCGACCAACCCGGAATACGCACATTTACCGTAAATGTTTTTGCTGATGATGGATCAACTTCAATAACTATTTTTCCTTTCCATGGATATTGTGTTGTTTGTTTTAATGCAACAGTTGTGTTTTTGTTGATCGAAATATTTGCTTTGCTGCCAATAAAAAGATTTACATATACAGCATTACTATCGTAAGCATAAATATACTGCGGAAGTGCACCGATCATTTTTAATATCATTGGCGGACAACAAGGGCAATCATGCCACGCCCATCTTGTATGATCGGTTGCGGTCAATGGATTCTCATAAAAATAATGATCGCCACTTAACGACACACCTGACAAAAGATTATTGTATATCACTCTTTCAAATTCATCCATATATTTTCCATCAGCTTCCAGTTCATTCATCCTTTCACTAAAAAACCCTGCACCAATAGAAGCACAGGTTTCCAGGTATGCAGATTCCGGCAAATAATAATCGGCACCAAAACGTTCACCATCTGCAATGGCACCTTCGCCACCGGTAATAAACATACGCTTGCCGATCATATTGTTCCAGTAATTGTTTGCTGTATTTACATAACGCGGGTCTTTACTGTCAATCGCAACTTCAGTAACGCCTGTTGCCAGCAACGTTGCGCGCACGGCATGGCCTTCTATTGTTTGTTGCTGAAGCACAGGCATGTGATCCTGGTTATAGGAACTATCACTTTTTCTTGCATGGCTTCCATTTGCTTCACCATAATTGCCTCGTTCTTCGACCCAGAATTTTGCCAGGCTGTAATAATTATTTTCATCAACGGGTACACTCATTTTGTTTTTTAATTCAGGATGTTGTTTGAAGAGTTCATACAATTTCAACATGCATTCTTCAGGTCCGCCATGGCCCGGGATTACATTCAGTTTTGGCGCAGGTCCAATTTGTGTATAGATATAATTACTAAGCTTTACTGCAACGTTCAAAAGCTTTGTTTTTCTTGTTGCATTATAATAATGAATTGCAGCTTCTACCAACATGCCGGAGTTATAAATGTCGTGTTGCCATTTATCATCACCGCCATTAGTACCCCATCTTTTATCAGATCTTGTTAGTGTTGTATACGTGTTTAAATATCCATCGGGATCAACTGCCTGCGCTGCTGCTATGCGATCAATATAACCATCGATCTTTTGTTCAAGGTTTGCATCCGGATGTTGTATCAGCAAATCTGATGCGCCGCGTATAGTTTCATATACAAGTCCATCATACCATGGCGGGCCATCATGCGTATTGATATCTTTTTTTCCCTGTGCAACAAGATCGAAATTTAAAAACGCATCACGTGTTCTGCCCCATTTTTCTTTTTCGTTGATCAGATCCTGCCTGTCTGGCTCATACTTTCCTTCCAGTTTATCAAACACATCATATACCGTTTTTGTATCCCAAACTCTAAACTTTGGACTCCAGAATGAATCTTCAATAACAACATCTTTAAGATTTACAGGATGTATAATGTGAACATTATTTTCTAAAGATTGTGCCTTTAAAAAATTTACACAAACCATTACAAATAACAAAACAGCGCTAACTTTTTTCAGTGATAACATGTAGGTTAATTATACAATTTCAAATACGCTAAATTAAATGTATGCAGTAACAATATTGTATTGCTTTGTTATGATATGATCTGATATTAAGCGGAGCTGCAACTTCGCAGAACGTGTGAGAGCTAGTTGCAGGTTTGAGCAGCAATAAAATTGCCTGCTATTTTTCAGGCCCTTTTGTTATCCATTCAGAATGCCTGAATGCATACCATTTTACAGATGCAAGGTCTACAGTTGTATCAACAAGCGGCATTGGCGTGCTCCTGTTAAGACTTACCTGCCCGATAGCATACACCTTAACACCGGGAATATTTTTCTTTTCAAAATCTGCTTTTATTCTTTGACTGTATTGCCACATAATATCCGGCGATGTGGCAAGCGATGTTACCTGTGATGATGTAAACATTTTTGATGGATCTATTTTCCAGCACTTATCAGAAACCGGGTCTATCACTTTAAAATATATAGTTCCGTTTTTGGCGCGTAACATCATTTTCCAACTCATGCGATAACCTTCTTCATTCCAAAAAACATTGCCCGGATAAAACCATGATCTCATTGGTATAATTAACTGGAATAAAAAATAAACGCCTAAGCAGTATATAAGAATTTTTTCTTTAAATGCATTTGCAGGCATGGAGTTGCTGGTTGGCGGAAGACGATGGGCAAAGAAGATACGGCGTATTTTATTTCCATCAAAAAAAAATATGCCAAGCGCAATTGACAAGTAAGGAAAAATGCTGATGTTGAAAGTAAAAGAATTAAAAAGATGAAAAAGGCAATAGATTATAAATGCATATTTCCTGGTTCTTTTCCATAACAACAAAGGCACAATTAAAAGATCGAAAAAGAAGCCGCCATAACAGATAAATAATTGAAACCAGTGTTGCCCATAAATTAATCCGCTTATGGGCCGGCGGCTAAGCGATGAAAATGCAATGGCAATAAATTTTCCTGAAAACCAATCAGAGGTAAGTTTGCTGATCGCGGCAAAAAAATAAATTATTGCAGCCTGTACAATAAAAATAAATAAACAATACCTGCTGCATTTACCTGTTTCAGTAACAGCCTTTCTTTTTACATCTACGGAACAATAACGGTTTGCCGGCAAAAAAGCCATTAACCAGCATAATAAAACAACAAGGTAATAGTGATTATTGTAACCTGATTTCTGCATCAGGTAGATTATTGTCCATAATATTGAAAGGCAAACTATGGATAAGCGATACCATGCGCCGAGGGCTATCATTAACGACAGCAATGCCATTGCACCAAAGTAGTAATACATGCCGTTTCCGGGCAATGGCTGCAGAAACTCAAAACCTATAAATGAAAAAGTAAAAGGCGGCTTTATAAAGTCTGTATAAACGTAGCCGCTTAAAATATCATATGAAAACAGGTACATCAAAAGCAGGCCAAATGCAATTCTGAAAATGATAAGCGGACTGTTATCTACAGGTTGGCGAAGAGTTTTAAAAAGTTTCATATCAATTCAATGGCGCTCATTTTTCGAAGATATTTTTATTAACTGATTAACGGAGTTTTTTATAAGAGATAAGACAAGGTTCACTTATTTATACCTGCAAACTTATTTCTTCGATATAACTTCGATATTTCTTCGATATAATTTCGATATAACTTCGATCTATTGAATCGAAGAAATATCGAAGTTATATCGACATTATATCGTAAAAATAAGCTACCAGGTAAGTATATGAGATTAGTGATTAATAAAAGAATCAATATAGTCTGCAGGTATATACCTGCCATTTCTTATAGGCCGTTGGTAAAAAAATGCCTTTCAATTTTTACCTTCGTTTAGCTTTCATGAAACCATACCAACAAAACTTCGCTAACAGGTTTTTTATTATTCTAAATCTTTATAATGATTTTTATCAATGGCTATTATTATGTAAATGTTTGCAATAAATTTATCAGCTATATACCTTATAACCTGTGCTTTAACAAATTATATCCCGAAGATTCATATCAAAAAGATTACCTTTATTGTAATTGAGCTGTAAAAGCATACCTAAGACAGTTGTATTTTTTACTCTACCAAAGTAAATTTTATCCTTTTCTCAATTTGTTTCTACTTCTTTCAAGTATTATTAAAATTGGTTTTATGAATATGGATGGCTCCATTTTAATTTTTAATGCCGGTGAAATAAACCTTAAAGATTTATTTTTACAGGATGGAAGTGTTGCTTCTGCTAAAATTATTATGGTTTCCCGTTCTAATAACTAACGTTTCTTTTAAAATAATTGCATGAACAATAAACAAATGGCGTTTGCAGGTGTATGGAGAAGATATTTGCCCGCAATACGTATACTGATAAAAAAAGCAGTTACTGCTGAACAGGTAATTGGTATCAACCAGTCTGACATTGAACGGAATGCCGGTATTAAAAAATCAGGTTACAGGTTTTCAATAAATTATATTAATGGCAGGTCAGAATTACTACATAGCAACAACGACATTGCACAGGCTTTTATAACTGTATTAGCCGAAGATGAAACGATAAAAGAATATCTCAATCAGAATAACTATACATTTTCATTCAACAGCAAATACCAATTGCAAATAAAAATCAGCCTCAAACAGAAAGAGGCAATCACTTCGGATACACAGGAAACTGTTTCCGGTGAATAAGTTCACACAGTGCTGTTGTGTTAATTAAACAACAGCATTATTAAAAATAAATAACCAGATTTTGGAATTTAAAGATTTAAAATTAGTTGCGCCCTTGCTAAAGGCTTTGCAACAACAAGACTACAAGCAACCTACTTCTATTCAGCAGCAAGCCATACCAATAGCATTAGCAAACAAAGATTTATTGGCCTGTGCACAAACAGGAACGGGTAAAACAGCCGCATTCGCATTACCTGTTTTGCAATTGCTTTTCAACGATAAAAACAGTGGTAACACATCAAAGCATACAAAGGCTTTAATTCTTACACCTACAAGGGAACTTGCCATACAGGTTGAAGAAAGCTTTAAAAGCTATGGCATTTATACAGGTTTACAATGCCTCGCTGTTTATGGTGGTGTAAGCCAATATCACCAGGTAAAAAAATTACAGCAGGGTGTTGATATTTTGATTGCAACACCGGGCCGCCTGCTCGATCTTGTAGTGCAGCGTTACATTTCACTGCAGCATATAAAAACGCTTGTGTTGGATGAAGCTGACCGCATGCTCGACATGGGTTTTATAAACGATGTAAGAAAAATATTAGCCAGGTTGCCCCAAAAGAAACAGACCTTGTTTTTTTCTGCAACCATGCCACCTGACATCATTCATTTATCACAGAGCATTTTAAATAATCCTGAAAAGATAGAAATTACTCCAATAGCAACAACAGCAGAAACTGTTGACCAGGAAGTTTATTTTGTTGAGAAGAGCGATAAAAGATCGTTACTTATTCATCTCCTGAAAAATAGCAGTATTGATTCAGCGCTTGTTTTTACAGAAACAAAATTTGGCGCAGATAAATTATGTGCAGCCTTGCGAAGAGAGAACATAAAAGTACAGGCTATTCATGGCGATAAAACACAGGCGGAAAGGCAAAAAGCATTAAACAATTTTAAGAATAAGCATATTGATGTACTTATAGCAACAGATATTGCATCGCGGGGCATAGATATTGAAAGCCTGCCTTATGTGATCAATTTTGAGCTGCCTAATATTCCGGAAACATATGTGCATCGCATTGGCCGCACTGGTCGTGCAGGTGTTAGCGGAAAAGCCATTTCATTTTGTGGGATGGAAGAAAAAATGTTACTGCGCGATATTCATAAACTTATTGCAAAACCAATTCCTGTTATAAAAGATCATCCTTTCCGGATGGAACAGTTAGATGTTTCTACGCAACCACAGGCAATGATGCCATTCCGTTCAATGAGCAAAAGAAAAGGCAGAACATTCAGCCAGCGATAATTTTCAATGTTGATGTAAGCAGGAACTATATAATAAGTAGCGATTTAGTTTTAGGCTATCCCAAATAAACAAACAGGTTTGGTTCTGCACTGAACAGGGCTTTATCCTTTAAAAAAATTAAGCCTGTAAGAAAACCCAAAAGCTTTGCGATGGTAATTATTACCAAACACATTGATCTCATAATAAAAAACTGCACGGCTTCTTCCAATCTCAAGTGCTACATCTGGTACAAGCGCGTCACCCGCGCGATAACCAAGGCCAAACGATAATGCATTAGTAGTAGTATCGTTGAAATGATGAGTATATCGCATAGCAATAAATTGTTCATTTATACCTGCCTGCCAGGTAAAATTGCCATAGGCGCTGATGTAATTTAGAAAACTTACAGGCGCTGTGTAGCCAGCCTGAATTCCATTTTCTGAAGGCAACTGGATTGTATGACTCCACTCTGTGTATGGATGGTTGAAATAGCGAACCGATCCTCCGGCATACCATTGTTTTCGTTCTGTACTTTGAAAGATAGCGGCACCAATGCCGGCAGTAAAATATTCATAGTTTAAGTCAGACAAATAAGGATCAATCGTTATCGACCAGCCAAGAGCTCCATATTTATCAAAATGATCAGGGAAAACATAAGTTGCGCCGTTACCAACCCGGTTGAACGAATAATTTCCCTGCAACCCTAAAGCCAGGTAAGTGTTATGATTATTTAGTGGCAAAGCATAAGATAGCGACATCATTGCCGTTGATGTAGTCATAAATTGCTCACTTGCTTTATCTGTACTAATGCCAACCGATAAGTTAACGAAAGGAATATTATTATAATCAGTTTCATTCTTACCAACAAAAGGTAAGTCAAAAGTGATTGCTTTACTGCTATAAGAAATAATATTCGGGTATGAAACATTACGCATATTAAAGTGAGCAAGCGGAAATTTATCGATTTTTAATGCCGGGTTATACCAGAGATTCATATCCTGCAGCCCGCCAAAATGTGGATCCTGTGCTTCAATAAATTCAGCCAACAGCAGACACGCAAAAACGAAAAAGCATGCTGTTAGTTTCACCATACTTACCAAACGAAAAAAGAATTTAGTTAGTGTTTGGTACTTTACTGTTCGGAAGATATTTTTAAATTGACAAGTATAGTTTTACCAGATCTGTATCCTGTTCTTTTCAGGCAAATACATTTTATCGCCGGGCTGTACATTGAATGCATCATAAAAATGTGGAGCATTCATCAGCGGGCCATTTACGCGCCACATAGGAAGAGAATGCGGATTGTTATTCACCCACAGACGCATGAATTCATCTTTCATCTTTACACGCCATATCCGCGCAACAGAAATATAGAAGCGTTGGTCAGGAGTAAAGCCACCAACCTTTGTTGTGTCTTGTCCTTCTTTGGTCATTTTAAAAGCATCGTACGCAATGGCAACACCGCCTATATCTGCTGTATTTTCACCAAGTGTCATTGCGCCTTTAATGTGTACCGTATCCAATACAGTGAAAGTGTTGTACAGGTCAATTACCTGTTGTGTTTTTGCTTTGAACTTTGTATAATCATCTTTCGTCCACCAGTTTTGTACGTTGCCATTCTTATCAAACTGTGCGCCCTGGTCATCAAAAGCATGCGTCATTTCATGACCGATCACCATGCCAATGCCGCCATAGTTAAGCGCATCATCTGCATTGTTATCAAAATAAGGAGGTTGTAAAATAGCCGCAGGAAAAACAATTTCATTTGCAAAAGGATTATAATAAGCAGTAACTGTTGATGGTGTTGTAAACCATTCCGCTCTATCTACAGGCTTATTCAATTTTGCCAATTGATATTGATAATTGTTGGAAGCAGCAGATACTACATTCTCAAAATATTTATCTTTTGCAATAGTTACATTGCTGTAATCTCTCCACTTGTCAGGATAGCCGATCTTCTTAGTTATAGCAAATAGTTTTTCTTTCGCTTTTTGTTTTGTGCTGTCGCTCATCCAATCCAGTTTATCTATTCTTGCTGAAAATGCTTTCTGTAAATTATTCACCAGGTCCAATGCACGTTTTTTAGCATCTTCTGTAAAATATTTTTTCACGTATAATTGTCCAAGCGCTTCACCCAGCGATTCATCAATTGTACTTGCCATTATTTCACCGCGCGTTTTTTGAACAGCTTGTCCCGACAATACTTTGTTGAACTCAAATGCTGCATCAACAAAAGGTTTGCTCAGCACATCTGCATATGTATTGATGGAATATGCTTTCAAATAAATTTTCCAATCATTTATTGGAACGGATTTTAAAACTGCATTGAGTTTATCATAATAAGCAGGTTGCGATACATCAATAGAATCTGTTTTTGCGCCCAGGTCATTCAATACATTCAACCAGCCAATATTGGGTTGCCGCTTTGCAAGATCTGCAACGGGCATCTTATTATAATTCGCATTTACATCGCGTAATTCGATATTCGTTTTATGTGATGAAGCAAGTTGTTTATCGATGTTATAAACCACATCAGCATTTTTTGTTGCTGTTGCAGAATCGGTGCCTGTAAGTTTAAATAATGAAGCGAGGTATACTTTATACGCTTGCTGAATGCCAATGCTTGACGGATCTGTTTTGAAATAATAATCCCTCTCAGGTAAACCAATGCCCGACTGGGAAATGTGTGCAATATTAAGGTTACTGTTTTTATTATCAGGCCCTATACTAAAACCTAAAATTGAATTATTATTTGTCTTTGCTTCATTGGAAACAAACTTCATTAAAGAAGCAACATCATTGATGCTGTCAACGCGCATAAGTATGGGTTTGATTGGATCATAACCACGTTGGTTGATAGTAATTGTATCCATGCCTGATGCATAAAAATCACCAAGCTTTTGTTCAATGCTTCCTGCAGTATTATTGGCTTTAGAAACACTATCTAATATGCCCTGCAAACGTAAACGCTGTGGATAGTTCATAAACATATATGCACCAACGCCTGTTTGTGATGGCGGTATTTGTGCAGTATCATACCATTTATGATTTACATACATGAAAAAATTATCTCCTGGTCTAATAGAAGAATCGATGCCTTGTATATCCTGTGTGTCAGTAATACTTTTATCCTTAGTGTTGTTGCATGCTGCCAGCGAAAGCAATGCTGCAAAAAGAAATAATGATTTTTTCATAAACAGGTATTTATGTAAGTGAAATGATGAACCATTCAATGGTTTTACATTTTCAGTAAGAGATATTAAAATTGATTTTGTTTTACCGAAGTTAATTGTTCAGGTTGTTTTGCCATTGATTTGTGTGATGTAAAATGATGGCCGGAAAATAGTATATCAAATCGTATAATTTTTTTAATTTGAAAAAATAAAACAACTGCTATGGCAAGATTAGTTGTGGTTATGGGTTTATTATTTCTTTTTCATACTGAAAATTTTGCACAACGCAGTTGCGGATTTTACCAGTGCCTGCAAAAAGCAGAAGCCATCAATCCATCAATAAGAAAACAAAAAGCAGGTTTTGAGCAGCAGCAACTATCATTTAATGACGATGTAGCAACAGGAAAAAAAAGATTGCCTGATACCATTTTTATTCCGGTTGTTTTTCATGTGCTGTGGCATAAAGCCATTGAAAATATTAGTGAGGAACAAATAATTTCACAGGTAAACATTTTCAACAACGATTTTAACGCATTGAACGCCGATACCATAAACACACCGGCTTATTTTAAGCCTTTAAGAGGTAAAACTCATTTCTATTTTCAGCTTGTTAAACAAGACCCTGATGGTGTAAGTACCAATGGCATTACACGTAAGTACACTTCAAATAAAGATGGGTTTAGTCTTGATGGCGCTGTATGTTCATCTGTATTAGGCGGCGATGATGCATGGAATCCGCATTATTATGTAAACATCTGGATATGTAATATGCAAAATGCTTCCGGCACATTTGCTGCAACTTATTTTCCCGGCGGCAGCTTTGCAAGAGACGGCATTCAATGTGATTATCATTATGTGGGTACGGGCGGTATTACACAACCACCTTATAATCTCGGCAGAACACTTACACATGAAATGGGGCATTATTTTAATCTTGATCATGTATGGGGCCCAACAGATGTAACCCTTGTTCCTTTTTGCGGCGATGATGACCATGTAGAAGACACGCCGCCGCAAAGCAAAGCGAATTATTATTGCCCTTCATTCCCAAAATCATCATGTGGTAATTACAGCGATATGTTTATGAGTTATATGGATTATGTAGATGATGGATGTATGAACCTATTTTCAAAAGGGCAGGTACAAAGAATGATCGCCGCTTATTTTATAATGACACCTGATCTTAAATTTTCAAAAGCATTACAAACACCGCAAACTTTTAATACAGATGCAGGCATATCAAAAATCCTTAACCCAAAAAACAACAGCTATACCTGCAGCAATACAATAAAACCGGTAGTTGTATTGAGAAATTATGGTAAGAAGATTTTAAACTCCGTTAAAATTAATTATGGTATTAAAGGTGAAGCAGCGCAGACAATGCAATTAAAAAACCTGCATCTTTTATCTTTAACAACAGACACAATTGTACTGAACAGCTTTAGTTTTATTTCCAAAGGCAGCTTTGAATTTTATGCAGCTACATCGCAACCTGATAATACAATTGATTCGCAGTTTGTGAACAATAGCGCATCAATAATAATAAATGAGAATAATGAAGAAGGATTGCCATTACCGTTAGCTGAAAACTTTAATGAGCCATTTCCGCCAAAAGGCTGGTCTGTTTTAAACCCCGATAACTTATTTACATGGACGCCCACCAGTGGAGCACAACGAAGCGGTTATGCGCCAAGCATTATGATGGATAATATAGAATCTCCATTTATAAACCGGAAAGATTATTTAATTACACCGCCGCTTGATCTTTCTGCGAGCAGTAATCCTGTATTGATATTTGATCATGCGTTTCAACTGTATAAAGCAGGCAGGCCTGTAAGTGATACACTTGAAATTTTAGTGTCTGCAGATTGCGGCAATAACTGGCAGCGCATTTATTATAAAGGCGGCCATGAGCTTGTTACAAAAACGCCTCCTGAACGTGCTTATCTTTCGCCTGATACAAAATCTGACTGGCATACTGATACTATTCCATTAGCTGCTTTCAAACAATATAATAATATACTGATTGAATTTGTAAATACCTGCGGTAGAGAAAACCTGCTATACCTTGATAATATTTATGTGAAAGACGAAGCGCCATTGTTTGCAATAAGAATTCCATGAATGCTGAAAGAAGTTATAGGCTTAGCTGAAGTAATTTAATTACGAATAGCTATCAACTTCAATAACGGCATCTGCAAAAGATTTTGGTGCTTCCTGCGGCAGGTTATGCCCAATCTTCAAACTTATGACACATAATCTTAAACTTCACAATAAGGGCAGAGTGTAACATTGCCTTTGACCAGCCTTTAACCTGCAATGTACATGCGCTTTAACAGCAAGTATGGTCTCTATAAGGTCTCTATAAGGTCTCTATATTGTCTCTGTAAGGTCTCTATAAGGTCAGGGCAGATTTGAGTCTTTATTCGTGGTTTTTATAATTTCAGGCAGGGAACCAAAGCAGAATTTTTATAACTGTAAAATACACTATAAATCTCTATATGAGTTCGTTTATATAAAATGGTACAGAAATAAAACATCTGCAGTAAAAGCGGGTTTTGGCTGGTCTTTTATTTCAAGTTGAATAAAGAGTGTGGTTTTGGTTGTGCCACGGAGATTAATGATCGATTTGAGCCAGACCCTGCAACGCACTTCATTGTTTACAAGTACTGCCTGCCCGAACCTGAGTTGCTCTATACCGTAATTTACTTCCATCTTCAGGTTTTGCACGTCAACAATCTGTTTCCAGAAATAAGGTATCAGCGAGAGTGTAAGGTACCCGTGTGCAATAGTAGTTTTAAAGGGGCTTTCTTTTTTCGCTTTTTCTATATCGGTATGTATCCACTGAAAGTCAAGCGTGGCATTGGCGAACCTGTTGATTTGCTCCTGGGTTATTTGATGCCAGGAGGATACGCCAATCTCTTTGCCTAAGTGAGATTCAAATTCTGCATGACTTTTTATAACTACCATAATAACTAAGTTATGCGCGAATGTATGGTTAGTCAAAGTTTCAAACAATTAAACATTCCAGGGAGAGCCCGGGCAAAAAACAGAACTAAAATGTAATTACATTTTTTCATTTAGGTTATACTGATAGTAAATAATGAATTTATATCATGAAAAAAATCGTAAGTCTTTTAATACTCACCGCAGTTTTGATCGCATCCTGCACAAAAAGTTCAAACACACCGGATGATTACAACACCACCAATTCAACTATTGTAACAGGCGATTTCACTATTACGAAATTTAGTAACAGTAACCCCGATGAAGATAATGCTGCAAATTTTAGCGGCTATGTTTTTACATTCAGTGCTAATGGGAATATTGCCGGTGTAAAAAACGGTGTTACCACGCAGGGTACATATACAGAAAAACCATCGCACGAGGGCGAAGCTGCAAAACTTACCATAAGTTTTAACGATGCGCCTTTAAATGAACTGAATAAAAGCTGGGAGATAGATGTTATTTCTGACAGCCAGATATATTTAAGCGATGATGACAATGCAGGCGAAGTGCTGCATTTTACAGCATTGTAACAGGCATTTGCTAAATTAAGCATATTGATTACAATGCCGGATTGCATCCTACGAACAGGCTATGATTAAGACCCTGATAAGACAGAAACTATATTGATTTTGCTCTGCTATTATTCCTTAATTATTTTTTCTATCCATTCTTTTGTTTTGCCTGTAAGTATTTGAATAACGTTCTGCTTTCCTGCTTTAAATGCATGATCTGCTCCTTCTATTTTGATAAGTTCTGCAAGTGGAAGTGATGCGCATACTGATTCTATCAAATTCCATGTAGCCAATTCATCCCTTGTTCCCTGCAAAAACAACATTGGTATTTTTACATCTTTCAGATGTTCCGCTCTTTCTGTAGCGGGCTTGCCCTGAGGATGCAATGGAAAGCCATAAAAAATAATTCCTTTCACTTTTGTATCAGGATGTGCTGACAAATACTGAGAACTCATTCTGCCACCGAAAGATTTTCCTGATACAAAAAGTGGAAGTTTCGGAAATAACTCCCGTGCTTTTAAAATCGCAGCTTCAATTGTTTGATGTGCAACAACAGGTGTATCAGGCCTTCCTTTTTTATTTTCAACAAAAGGGAAATTAAAACGAAGCGTAGCAATATTTGCTTCTGCAAGAGAATTTGCAAGTGTTACCATAAAAGAATGATGCATGCCGGCTCCTGCGCCATGTGCAAGCGTCATGATACAATTGCTTTTTTCAGGCTTAATACACTCTGCAGAAATTTCACCTATCGTGTCTGAAACCTTTATTGAAAAAGATTGAGTTTTCATTTTTGAATATTATTCGCAATGATGAAGGTATTAAGTAATGAAAATATTGTAACGAAAAGCTATAAAGTTGATCATCATAATTATAACCGGGGCTTTGCTGAAAAGAAATTGCTGAAGAATAAAGCATGCTGCGCTGCAAGCGATACCTGCAACAGTTTGGGTAAGGAAATGATTTCGTATATGAAGCTCCTTGTTGGTAGAGAATAATAAGGCAGAATAATTTGTTATGACAGCAAATTATTTATAGAGGTTAAAAAATCTTTGGGCTTGTCAACAAAAAACAAAACAGTATCTGTGTACTTCTTTATTCCGAATATTTTTGTTACGATGACAGGTTCTTTTAAATAAACAACTATGTTGTGATTCTCCAGTCCTTTTAATAAAGC
>JABDFS010000014.1 GCA_013286425.1 Bacteroidota bacterium | reverse complement strand
AAAAGAAAAGGGTGACACGACAGTCTAATCTCAACCTCCGGTGGCTCAAATACGTTTATTTCCCCTGCCAAAAACGTTCTTTTTCCCCTTTCATACTGCATACCGCTGGTCTATTTTAGCACTGTGAAGCTGAAGTATTGATTGATTTATCCCCCTGGCCCAATATCCTCTTTTATGGCCTTAAACAAATTACCATTCAAGGTAAGAAAGCTTATTCGCTTTTGTTACTGTAAGAAGACCCGGCTCTTTTTCAGTTTTAAGGCGCTTTGTTTATAGTTTATCTGCTGCATTGCAATAGCCAATAATGCTATGTGCTATGCACGGTAATTCTTTAAAGCTTGCGAGTAATGGCGTATTAAAGGATGCCTATATAATTTTTTATTCAAATACAAACCCGGAAGCCGAAAAGGGTATTCAGAGTAGGCACTATTAAAACAAAACTTTTTATGAAAACAAAGCTTTTCACAATGCTCCTTGCAGCAATGTTCATCATGGTAATCCAACCATCTAACGCCACTATTCGCCGCGTTGGCTACTGGGGCACAGCCCGTACCAATGTTGATTATACTGATCTGCAAAGCGCACACGATGCAGCTGTTGCAGGCGATACCATTTTAATCTTCCCAGGTAGTTGGAGCGCCACCTACAGTAAAAAACTGGTAACGCTGGGCTACGGTTATTTTGTTGACACAAGCTCCGGCGGGTTGGGTACACAGGCCAATGCCGGTTTGCAAAACATTACAGGCACCTTAAGCATAAGCATTACTTTAGCCGCAGGCAGCAGCAATTGCACCTTTGAAGGGTTAGACGGATTTAATATTTCTGGCGATGGAAGCGGCGCAACCTTAACCGGCATTACCATACGCAGGTGCAACGGATCTGTAAATACTTATTACACCAATACTTACAGCAACTGGCAAATATTACAGAGTTATTTATACCAACTCGCTATTGGCAGCACAGGTACCATATCTAATTTAACCGTTAATAATTCTTATATAAATTGGATTTATAACTATGGTTCCGGAACAGCCAGCAATCAATCAGGGCAATTTAATAACTGCATTTTTTATTCTAATATTGATTTTAGTAACGGCTCGTTCATGTTAAAGAATGATATTTTCATATATAATCGTAACAATGACGCAAACTGTGTCTACCAGTACAGTTTATTTAATACAGATTATACCACTGTGCCTTCCGGTATCGGTAATGTCGGAACAGATAATAGCTCAATGCAGTCAATTGTTTTTGTTGGGTATTCTACACAGGGCAGCTTCAGTAATGACGGTATGTGGGTTCTAAAAGCCGGCAGCCCGGCAAAAGGTACAGGCCAAAGCGGTACAGATATGGGCATTTACGGCGGCACCAATCCGTATAAGCTAAGCGGTATTCCACGCATACCCGCAATTTATAAACTTACTGCTCCTTCTTCAACCACCAGCGGTAACCCCTACACCATTACTTTGAGTGTAAGAAGCAATAATTAGCCCCCATCCCTTAAAGGGGAGGTAAGCCGGTTAGAATTTCATCCTGCTTTTGGAAGAAAGATACAATCAATGAGCAGGTTGCTATACGCACTTCACAAAGTGGCAGAGTTGAATACAGACTAAAACACTATGCATTTTCAAAGTCGGCAAAAAATGATATTACTTATTACGCTTAATAATCAAAATATTTTTATGAAACAAATTATTAAACGCGTGGCAATAAGCCTGGTTCCGCTGTTGCTGTCGTTGTGTGTATATGCCCAGCCCAATATAACAAGGGTGGAGTATTACATTGACGGCGACCCGGGTTATGGAAAAGCCACAGCACTAAGCATTACTGCAAGGCCCAACCTGGCAAACCTTGCAATAAACATTAATCCTTCAACGCTAACGTCAGGAGTACACATTCTTGGCGTACGCGCACAGGATGCCAACGGCGCATGGAGCCAGGACAACCGCTGGCTTTTGGCAAAGCCGTATGCAACTGATACAAGCGGCCCCGGCCCATTGCCCAATATAACAAGGGTGGAGTATTATATTGACGGCGACCCGGGTTATGGTAAAGCCACAGCACTAAGCATTACCGCAGGGCCGAACCTGGTTAACCAGGCAATAAATATTAATCCTTCAACGGTTACATCAGGTGTGCACATTCTTGGCGTACGTGCAAAAGATGCCAATGGCGCATGGAGCCAGGATAACCGCTGGCTGTTCGCAAAGCCTTATTCAACTGACACAAGCGGTCCGGGCATATTACCTAATATTTCAACAGTTGAATATTATGTAGATACCGACCCCGGTTATGGCAATGCAACAGCGTTGAGCATACCCTCAGGCACAGACCTTTCCAATCTTACCATTAATTTAGATACTTCTACTTTAACGCCGGGTGTGCATATATTGGGCGTAAGAGCCAAAGACGCCAATGGCAGCTGGAGCCTTGATAACCGCTGGCTGTTTGCAAGGCCTTATGCAGGCGATACCATACCTCCGGGCCCGGTTCCAAACCTGAAACGCACAGAGTACTATATTGACACCGACCCCGGTTACGGGAAAGGCATACAGCTGGCTGAAGACCCTGTTACCAATCTCAGCAACATAAGTATATCTGTAAATATCTCTGGCCTTACTAAAGGCAATCATACTTTATACCTGCGTTCGCAGGATGCCAACAATGCCTGGAGCCTTGATAATAAATGGAGTTTTAAAGTAAGTACAGCCATTACCGGAGGAGCAATTACTGAAAACAGTGTAAGCGAAAAAACAATGTGTGCAGGATCGTCATTTACAGTGGGCTATGATGCGAAAGGAACGTACAACACCGGCAATACATTTACCGTACAGTTAAGCGATGGAACAGGCAGTTTTGCTGCTCCTGCTTCAATCGGAAGCATTACTTCAACTGCCTTAAATGGTATAATACCCTGTATATTACCTACATCTTTATCAACGGCCACAGGCTATAAATTAAGGATAGTGAGCACTAATACTGCTGTTACCGGAATTACCGGCACAGACGCCTTAACCATTAATGCGTTGCCTGCAACACCCGTTATTACTCCTAATGGCGCTACTACTTTCTGCCAGGGCGGAAGTGTAATCCTTACTTCTTCTGCGGCGCCATCTTATTTATGGAGCACAGGGGCCACAACGCAAAGCATTACCGTAAATACATCCGGCAGCTATACAGTAGCCGTTACCAATGCAAGCGGATGCAGCCAGGCATCTGTTCCAACAACCGTTACGGTTAACCCGCTGCCAACCGCTATCATTACCGCAGGCGGGCCAACAACCTTCTGCCAGGGTGGAAGTGTAACGCTTACCTCCAGCGCGGGCAGCAGTTATTTATGGAGTACCGGCGCTACCACACAAAGCATTGCCGTAAATACATCCGGCAGTTATACTGTTAAGGTTACGAATGCAGGCGGTTGTACAAAAACATCCACCCCAACAACCGTTACCGTTAACCCGTTGCCAACTGCTGTCATTACAGCAGGAGGGCCAACAACCTTCTGCCAGGGCGGAAGTGTAACGCTTACCTCCAGCGTGGGCAGCAGCTATCTATGGAGCACCGGTGCCACTACACAAAGTATTATCGTAAATACATCCGGCAATTATACTGTAACCGTTACCAATGCCAGTGGCTGCAGCCAGGCATCTGCCGCAACAACCGTTACGGTTAATGCCAACCCTGCACCCGCAACTTCGCCTTCCGGTAATGTAAGCATTAACCAGGGCAGCAGTGTAACCATAAGCGTAAACGGCACGTATAACAGCTATTTATGGAGCACAGGCGCCACCACGCAAAGTATTACCGTAAGTACAGCCGGCAGTTATACTGTTACCGTTACTAATGCAAGCGGTTGTTCAGGTACATCAGCCCCTGTTGTGGTAACTGTAATAAGCCAATGCACCAAGCCAATTATCACAGCCGGCGGCAGCACTACCCTTTGCCCGGGGCAGACAGTTAAACTTACTTCTTCGGTTTCTTCAAGCTATTTATGGAGTACCGGCGCTACTACAAGAAGTATTACGGTAAAAACTGAGGGTAGTTACACAGTCACTAACAGTACCGGCTGCACATCGGATCCTACAGTAGTAACATCTCTTACCTGTGCAAACCCTGCCGGGCTTGCTGTAAGCAATCTTACTGCAACATCAGCAACACTAAGCTGGACAGCAATACCATGTGCTGCAAGCTATTCAGTTCAATACCGTAAAAAAGGAACTACCGCGTGGACGACAGTAACTTCTGCAACACCGTCTGTTACCTTAACGGGATTAAGTGCCGGTACCACTTACCAGTGGAATGTAACAGCCACCTGTAGCAGCAGTTCAAAGAGCGCTAAAGTAACCGGCGCCAACTTTACCACATCTTCATCACTGATGAGTGCTAAACTGGAAGATTTGCAGACAGGCACACTACATGCAACTGTATTCCCCAACCCTGCAAAAGACGATGCGCTGTTGGTGGTAACAGGAGCAGGGAGCAGTATTTCAGTAGTACTTTATGATATGGTGGGCAAGGCATTGTGGACAAGCGGAAAGGTAAACAACACACAGATACAACTGCCACTTTCAAACCTTAGCAACGGCACCTACCTGGTGTACGTTACCAGTGGCGGTGAAAGTGCAACGCTTAAACTGGTGAAAGCCAAATAACCCTTGTTTCTCTTTTTGCAGGAAGCTGTCTTATCGGACAGCTTCTTTTTTATGTATATAAACATGTTGTTTTCGTTCTGAAAGGATTTGCACTAATACTACGAATTCAAAAGGCAAAAACAAAACACAACCTTTTAATCATGCTCTACCTGATTGAGCATCTCACTATTAAGGGCTTCAAAGAACCTGACAATGATATTCCCACTTTCGTGAGAAGGACGACCGGGAGGCCTGTTAGATTATTGCTTTAAAACAAACCAGGAAGAGTTTTTCAATGATGAAAGCATTAAAGATTAATGGTTTTAAAGTTAATAACTTCGATATAATTTCGATATTTCTTCGATATAACTTCGATATTTCTTCGATTAATTAGATCGAAGAAATATCGAAATTATATCGTAATTATTTCGTAGAAAATATGCAACTGGTATCTTTTATTTCCCTACTTTTATGCCGTCATTGCCGTTTCCGGTTAAACGAAACGGTGATCTTATTATACTTTTAAATTTTTATATTATGGCAAGAAAAAGCAGTGGTATTTTAGGCGACTTTATAGGCACGATAGGCCCTGTAACCGGTTTTATGCGCAACGGGCATAATTTTTTACGCTCCAGCACCTCGTCTGTAAAGAATAAAGGCACAGTCCCGCAATTGGCACAACAACAAAAGATCGATGTCTGCACCCGTTTTACCAAGGTATTTACCGGCACAGGATTTCTAAACAAAAGTTTTTCGGCTTATGGGCATACAGGCAGCGGGTATAACAGGATAATGGGTGCTTTAATGAGCAGGGCTTTAACAGGTGTTTACCCTGATATGGAATTGAATTACCAACAGGTATTAATTTCAAAGGGCAGGCTGCCTGCAGCACATGGTGCAAAGGTTGTAAAGAAGCCAAACAACACTCTGCAATTTACCTTTACCGATAATAGTGCCGATGGCATTGCCTCCTCTAAGGATACAGTGATCCTGGTTGCATACGCACCGGATATACAACAGGCAGTTTTTGGTTTATACAACGGCTTTAGAAAAGATAAAAAAGCAAGCTTAAATGTAACTGCCTTAAAAGGCCACGCTGTTGAAACCTGGATTGGTTTTTTAAGCGCCGATGAAGAAGATGCCAGTGATAGTGTGTGGACGGGGAAAATTCAATTATAAATGATGAATGACAAATTATAAGGGGTCTTTGTATAAATCTTCAACAGCAGAATGTTGATGGTCAGGTTGTTGCTAATGCCGCTAAAGTCTCCTTGAAGTAAAACACTTTTAAAATTTAGAAACACCAGCGATACCAGCGACTTAGGCAGCTTTATAACTGCTTAGAGCCAGCTTGCTTATTTCACATCGGTGCATTATAAAAAAGGCTGCTTTAAAAAAGCAGCCTTTTTTATTTTAATTACCGGCAGCAGGCGCTGTTCCCGGGCATAAGCCATCTCCGATTTTAATAAGCATTTCTATAGCTCCTTTCAAAAAGGGGTTTTTTACAATTTTCTCCAGGAGTTCCAGACCTGCTTTTGCGGCAGGCCATGCTGAACAGAAATTAACACTTGAGGGGTCTGCAGTAAGAGATACATCTTTGATGTTTGCTTTTGTGATCATTATTTTTTGATTTAGGTGCCTACTCTAAAAACCTTTTCGGCTTACGGTATGTTATTTACACATTACAAACGTATTCCTATACAGGCCTTATTAAAACAGTACATTACACGTTCCTGTTACCGTATTTTTCGCAATAGATAAATGTGGTTTATGCCTTTGCTACTCCGCTCTTCCTGGTGTTGTGATAAGGGATTCTCGAAGTAAGATTAATTCATATTGCGTCACACTTGTAGTTTATTTGGAATAACGGCATTAAACATAAGTTATACCTGAACACAATATGTTTTAAGTAGCTAAATCAACTTCAAATCTTCTTTAAATAAAAACAGGCTGTAAAGTGTTGTAAATATGATTAAGAATGCGACTAACCTGCATATACAAAGATTGTCAAACAGGAATTAGCGGTCGCCTTACGTGGAAAATACGGTATGACACATGTAATGAAAACATAATCTTTGATTAACCTTTTATTTTTCTTAAAAGGCTACATTTAATAATTCTTTACATACTGCTAAAATATTTTTATGCTTCCCATTGAAACCACTTTTAATTTTAACCAGCTTTCATTAAAAGATCTGATTGAAGCACGCGATACATTTCATCTGCACTTAATGAACAAAAAAAATGTAATTGCAACTGCTATCGGAAAATACAGAATAAGGAAAAACGACCCTTTTCCAGGCGTTGTTCCAATAACAAAAACAATTGCTTCTTCTAAAAATGTGAAGGAGGCACGAACATTATCAAATTCGGAGATTCGTGAATATTCATGGCCTTGCATACTGGTATTCATTTCTCAATGGCTGCCGGCGATCGATCTGATCTCTGAAGACAATACGGATATTCTGCCAAAGAGAATCTATATGCCTGACGGGCGCATCGTACCGATTTGTGTGGTGGAAGCCGAAAAATCAATTATAACAGATGATAATGTTGACGAGAGCAATGTAATTTTTCCTACTAACGTAATCAGCGGTGGATTTCCCCTGATCATAGAATCCCAGGGTGTTGAAAGAATCGCTTCTGTGGGATGTCTTGTAACAGATGGCAGCAAATACTACGCTTTAACCAATAAACATGTAGCAGGTGATGCAGGCACAGAAGTATATACAAAAATGCATGGTGATTTAAAGCGCATTGGTATTTCCACAGACAAGCAAATTAATAAAGTTGGATTTACAGATTTGTACCCTGAGTGGAATTGCAAAAAAGTATTTGTAAATAATGACATTGCATTAATTGAAATTGATGATGTTAACCAGTGGAAAACTGAAATTCTTGGTATAGGCCAGGTTGATGAAATGGCTGATCTTGATACTTCAAACCTGTCTTTAAACCTTATTAGTACAAATATTTACGAAAATGGCAAACTCAGTTTTACCACGTCAAAAGTTTCTGCCTGTGGCGCCGTTTCAGGTATATTAACCGGCGAGATCGCTGCATTATTTTACAGATATAAATCAAAAGGCGGAATAGAATATGTAGCTGATTTTTTAATAGGCGGAGCATCAGGAGCATCGCTTAACACACATCGGGGCGATAGCGGTACTTTATGGTTATTGGATACAATAGACAGAGATGGTAAGGTGTATAAACAGCCATTTGCAGTTCAATGGGGGCAGCATGATTTTTTTGAAGGAGATTCAAAATTTAAAAACAGTTTTGCATTGGCAACCTGTTTAAGTAATGCCTGTCGTATACTTGATGTAGATATAGTTCGTGGATGGAACCTTGATATTGATAATTCCTGGGGGAAAACAGGGCATTATAGTATTGGCAATTTATCAATTGCCTTTATTGCTGATAATGAACTGAAAGATTTAATGAAGGAAAATGTAAAAAATATTTCATTTGATATTAGTGATATTAACCCGGACTGGGATAGCAGCAACAAAGAAATAAAAGCTCAATGGGCTGAAAAGTTTAAAACATATTGTCCTTTAGCAGATGTTCCTGATATTATCTGGAAGCAAAGCAGTAAGACTACAACATGGGGCAGGCAAGGGCCTGAAAACGTAAATCATTACCTGGATGCAGATCTGCCTTTATTAGATGGTAAAACAGATTTCTTTGAAGTAGTAAAATCCAAAGATGATCTTACAATAAAGAATATTGAATATTATTATGCAAACATTGATAAGAAAAAAGTTGGCCTGAAGACTGATCCCAATAAAGGAATCCTGCCGCTAAGAATATGGCAGATATTTGATTACATGATTCATGCACTTCAAAACAAAGATGCTCACAGGTTTATACTGGCAGCAGGTGTTATGACACATTATACGGGAGATGCGTGTCAGCCATTGCATTCGTCATACATGGCTGATGGTGATCCGGCAGAAGAAACAACCATAACTGTTACAGCTAAGCGTGACAGCTTTCATAAAGACGGTTCTATATCTCACAAAAAAGGCGATGTATACCAAAAACAATTCAACCCCGGTAGTGGGGTACACGTAGCTTATGAAGATCATATGATCGATACGTATAAAAAGGAAATCATTAAAGGGATTCAAAAATTTATTAGTCACGGTAAAAATAACCTGCTAAAAGATTTACCTGCAATTACAAGTGGGCAAAGCGCTGGTTTTGCTGTTGTGGAACTAATGAAACAAACACACAAAACAATTGCACCAAAAGATATTATAAAATCGTATGAAAAAAATAAGAACAGCGGTAATCTTGATAAAGCTTTATGGGCAGAATTTAGCGACAGAACAATTGAATGCATGGCAAGGGGTTGTTGTTTCCAATCCGCAATTTGGGAAGCAGCCTGGAAAATCTCAGGTGCTAAAGCCAGCTGGTTTAAAGATGTAAAATTTGAATCGGCAGATTTTCGCAATGCAATAAAGAAATTGTACCATACACCTTCAGAAATACATTCCTGCTATATAGATGAAATAAGCAAAGAACTATCAACAAAGGAAAAAAAGCATAAAAAAAGATCTCATACATCATCTAAAAAATAAAGTAAGCACAACTGCGTCAGAAGTATTCGCTTAGAATTTATATATACTTCAGGTTTTTAAGGCGTAATAATAACTTTTTCAGTTGTTCTTGGAGGTGGGGGCGGTCTGCGCGTCGTTTCTCTTACCACACAGGAAGACATGATTGATGAAATGAGGATGACCACTATAGCAGGTTTTATGAATTTTTTTATGTACGTTGTCATTGTATAATTTTTAGTAATCATTGATAAAATAATCATGCCATAAAAATTAATGAATGATAATACCCCCTGCCGCCCATATTGTATGTCACCAATACGGGATCTGTATTCATCAATAATACCATTTGAAGTAATAGAATCTGCAGGTCACAAGACCAGCAAAAGGCAGCGGATGCTGATAAGTGTTATCTACTTTCCATCATAATAAAACACGATTCTTGCATTCGTTTTCATATCGGTATTAACTGTTAATTTGTAGATCTGTTTACCTACAGTTACCCGCATTAGTGCAGAATTTGGCGGAATGGTTCCAAGATTTTCTGCTACCATTACAAATTCGTGTTCACGGTTGGTTGTATCTGCATGAATGTTCAGCGTAATAGCCTTTAAGCCAAGTACCTGGTTGCTTACAATAATCTCGTTGTTGTGATAAACACTAACCCTGTCGCCATCAATTTCACCGTTATCAAACAGCTCAATCAAAATGTCCGGTGAAGTAATATGATATGTTCCCAGTAATACACTGGTGCGGGATGTTAACGGTTTGTCTGCAGCAGGTGTTGCAGCTTTGGCCAAAGCTGCTTTTTGCAATGAATCATTATATTGTTGCTTGCGGACAGCCGCCAGGGAATCGCTTATTTCCTGTTGCCTTTTTCTTGCCTGCACGTCACGAAGCGAATCTGTTGTCCGCTGTTTTTGCAGGTTTGCTGCAGCTACGCTTTGCAGTGAATCTTTTATATACTGCTGTTTTTTTGCGTTGACGAGATTAAGTGAATCTGCAACCTCCTGTTGTCTTTTTTTGATCTGGACATTTCGCAATGAATCTTCGTTTCGTCTTCGTATCTGTTCCAGCTTTGCAACATTATCCAATGAATCTTTTATGTGTTGCTGTTCTTTCTGTTTTACAAGATTAAGTGAATCAGCTATCTGCTTATCCCGCTTCTTTTGTTGAGCAAGCAGGGTGGAGTCGTTAATTTGTTGTTGCCTTATTCTTGCAACATTATCCAGCGAATCTTTTATGCGTTGATGTTCTTTTTGTTTTGCAAGGCTGATCGAATCGGCTATTTCCTGCTGCCGCTTTTTCGCCTGCACGTCACGCAATGAATCTTCTGTTCGCAGCCTTATTTTTTCCAGCCTTGCAACATTATCCAGTGAATCTTTTATGCGCTGCTGTTCTTTCTGTTTTACAAGATTAAGTGAATCCGCTATTTGCTTATCCCGCTTCTTTTGTTGTGCAAGAAGAGTGGAGTCAGCAATTTGCTGTTGCCTTATTCTTGCAACATTATCCAGTGAATCCTTTATGCGTTGTTGTTTTACAAGGTTAAGTGAATCCGCTATTTGCTTGTCCCGTTTCTTTTGTTGTGCAAGCAGCAGGGCAGCTTCATCAATTTGTTGTTGCTTTATCCTTGCAACGTTATCCAGTGAATCTTTTATACGTTGTTGTTTTACAAGGTTAAGTGAATCGGTTATTTGCTTGTCCCGTTTCTTTTGTTGTGCAAGCAGCGCAGCATCATCAATTTGTTGTTGTTTTATTCTTGCAACATTATCCAGTGAATCTTTTATACGTTGCTGTTTTACAAGGTTAAGTGAATCGGTTATTTCCTGCTGCCGCTTCTTTTGTTGTGCAAGCAGGGCAGCATCATCAATTTGTTGTTGCTTTATTCTGGCAACATTATCCAGTGAATCTTTTATACGTTGCTGTTTTACAAGATTGAGTGAATCGGTTATTTCCTGCTGCCGCTGCTTTTGCTGAGCAAGCAGCAGGGCGGCATCATCAGCTTGTTGTTGTTTTATTCTGGCAACATTATCCAGCGAATCCTGGTGCTTTTTTTCTTCTTTCCTGATTGCTTCAGCAGAATCAGTGGGGGGAGCGGTTTCATCTTTCTGTGGATGGTATGGATGAAAACCAATTATGTCTGAAGGCCTTCCAAACCGGTCAACAAGGTGCTGTTGTGTGGAGCTGTCATATTCAGAAAGTAGCCTGTAAAAGGAAATTTCGCCATCACATCTTTTATCACAACCAGAAATGCTGTTAATTAAAATAAGGCTGTCATGGCTTATGATCATTTTATTTACATGTGTACATGAGGAACAATCATACCACTGCCCGTTTTTCGGATCTTCTTTGTGTAAAACGTCTCCATTTTCTATATACAAGCCTCTTCCTCTAAAAGAACCGGATATTGAAATGATAATTTTAGCATGTGAACGATCATTGCTTTCACTTGTTTTGGTACCGGTAAAACTTTCATCTGAAACATCATCGATCTGGATGGTGTTGGTAACACTTCCGGGAAGCGTTGCCACACTTGTACTTTTCCATGTACCCATCATCCAGCCTACATACTGAGCATGCGTTATCGTGTAAAAAATAATAAATAATACGAGGAATATTAGTTTACGCATTACCATGATAAGGTTTGCTGATATTAAGAAAGGTTGAAAAGTAAGAAATATACCAATTGCAAAAATGAATTAGCATTAAAGTAACAGAATAAAGAAACCATATTACAACCTTATGGCATTTGTACTTAGGCTTTTTTGCAGCAGTTGTGGCTTCACTAACTTGTACAGGTTGCCAGCATGTTTTTGCATTTGTTTATACACATCTGTCTATTTATTAAAAAAAATTACTTTAGTTAATTTACTTTAATTTGAAGCCGTTAACTTCAATTAAAAATTATTAATCTTGCTGGTATGAAATTCATCACACTTCCTGTTTGCATTTTCATGCAGCAAAAAATTAAAACTATATGAAAAAGATCGGCATTTTATTCGGAAAGGAAAGAACTTTTCCTGATGCATTCATTGAACGCGTAAACAGTAAAAATATTGACGGGATACAGGCAGAAGCGGTTAAAATTGATAAAGTAAAGCAGGGCGAACCAACAGACTATTCAGTTATCATTGACCGTATAAGCCAGGATGTTCCTTTTTACCGCGCCTTTTTAAAGAATGCAGCATTAACGGGAACAGCGGTTATTAATAACCCTTTCTGGTGGAGTGCGGATGAAAAGTTCTTCAACAATTGCCTTGCCACAAAGATCAATGTTCCGGTACCTAAAACTGTAATTCTTCCTTCACGTGATCTGCCCACAGATACAAGCGATGAATCGTTCACGAACCTCACTTACCCGTTAGATTGGGAAGATATTTTTAATTACGTAGGGTTTCCCGCATACATGAAACCTTTTGCAGGCGGCGGATGGAAAAATGTTTATAAGCTGACCGATATGAATGATTTCTTTGATAAGCATGCTGAAACAGGCCAGTTGGTTATGTTGTTACAGGAAGAAATAGTATTTGAAGAATATTACCGCTGTTATTGCATTGGGGGAAAATATGTGCGTATAATGCCTTACGAACCACGCAATCCGCATCATTTGCGTTATGTGGCAGGTTTTAAACCTGGTGCAGAAAAGTTGAAAGAGATGGAAGATATAGTACTGCGCATCAACAAATATCTTGGTTACGATTTTAATACAGTTGAATTGGCGCTGCGCGATGGCGTGCCTTATGCAATAGATTTTTGTAACCCTGCACCTGATGCAGACCGCAACAGTGTTGGAGAAGAAAACTTTGCATGGGTTGTGGAAACTGCGGCTAACTATGCTATTGAAAAAGCACAGTCTTATGCAGAAAACAAAGATAACCTTACATGGGGTGAGTATATAAGAACAAGCGCAAACAAACAACCATTGTTTTCGTAAATGCGCAACTTAAAAAAATTATTAATTACAAAATTCCCTTTAAGGTGGAGTAAAACTCCCCTTCAGGGGTTGGGGGTTATATGTCGCAAATAAACTATAAGCATTTTACATTAGGTGTTGAAGAAGAGTACATGGTTTTGGATCCTGAAACGCGTGAGCTTAAAAGCCATGAACAAAAGATAGTAACCGAAGGCCATAAACTACTTAAGGATAAAGTAAAGGCTGAAATGCACCAGGCCGTTGTAGAAGTAGGCACAGATATTTGCCAGGACATTGAAGAAGCGCGTCATGATGTAACAACGCTTCGTACTGTTATTTCGCAAATAGCAGATGGTTTAGGTTTTTGGATGGGTGCATCGGGAACACATCCTTTTAGTCCGTGGGAAAACCAGTTGATCACAGACCATGTTCGTTACAATCAAATTGTAAATGAATTGCAGGAAGCTGCGCGCAGCAATCTTATTTTCGGGTTGCATGTGCATGTGGGTATGGAAGACCGTAAGATGGCGATTCATATTGCCAATTCGGCGAGATATTTCTTACCGCACGTGTATGCGCTCAGCACCAATTCTCCTTTTTGGGAAGGCAGGTACACAGGTTATAAATCATTCCGTACTAAAGTGTTTGATAAATTCCCCCGCACCGGTATTCCTGATTATTTTGAAAGCATTGAAGCATATGAAAATTATGTAAACCTGCTCATCAAAACCAACTGTATTGATAATGCAAAAAAGATATGGTGGGACCTGAGGGTGCATCCTTTCTTCAATACTGTTGAATTCAGGATATGCGATGTACCGATGACCATCAATGAAACGATTGCTATTGCTGCATTGTTCCAGGCTATTTGTGCAAAACTGTATAAGCTGCGCAACCAGAATTTGAATTTCATTATTTATCCGCGTGTGCTGGTGAATGAAAATAAATGGCGCGCAAGCAGGTATGGTATTGACAGCAATTTGATTGATTTTGGTAAAGAAACTGAAGTAAATACCCGCGTTTTAATTTATGAATTGCTGGAGTTTGTTGATGATGTTGTAGATGAGTTAGGCAGCAGGGATGCTATTAATTATGTACATAAAATTCTTGAACGCGGCACAGGTGCAGATCGCCAGCTTGAAGTATATAATCAACGGCAGGATTATAATGATGTAGTGGATTATATTCATAGCCAGTTTTTGGCACAGTGATTTTTGCTGACAATTTTTCAATAATTCAAAGGCAGCGGATGGAAGTGAATACCCCGGTGAAGATTTTGTGCCCAGGATTTTGAGGCGGAGTGCAGCGTACAGCCGCAACCGAAGCTGATTTTTATCAACTGCTGATTGCCCGAATATTCATTCTTCTTTGTATAAAAACCAACTTCCCTATTTTTGTTTTTTTAAATGATGATTATGCAAAACGTAATTCGTAATAACTGGTCGATAGAAGAGATATATGAAATTTACAACGCGCCATTGCTGGAGCTGGTTTTTAAAGCTGCAGCAGTACACAAAAAATACAATGATACTGCTGAAGTACAGGTTTGCACTTTACTGAGTATTAAAACCGGTGGCTGCACCGAAGATTGTGCTTATTGTCCACAGGCTGCGCGTTATCATACAGGAGTTAATGTGCATGCATTGATGAAAAAAGATGAAGTGTTGTGTTACGCTCAAAAAGCAAAAGATGCAGGCAGCACGCGTTTTTGCATGGGTGCTGCATGGCGTGAAGTGCGCGATAACAAAGATTTTGACCGCGTGCTGGAAATGGTGAAGGGCGTGAATGAATTGGGAATGGAAGTTTGCTGCACATTAGGAATGCTTACGGAAACACAGGCGCAAAAGCTTGCTGACGCAGGTTTGTATGCTTACAATCATAACCTTGATACATCGTCTGAATATTATGAACACATCATTACTACACGCACGTATAATGACCGTTTACAAACATTAGACAATGTGCGTAAAGCAGGTGTAAGTGTTTGTTGTGGCGGCATTATTGGTTTAGGTGAAACACATGAAGACCGCATAAAGATGTTGCATACATTATCAACAATGCCTGAACATCCTGAAAGTGTACCTATTAATGCATTGGTGCCGGTTGCAGGAACACCTTTAGAACATAATCAGAGAATTGATGTGTGGGATATGATTCGCATGATTGCTACCGCGCGTATTTTAATGCCGAAAGCAATGGTGCGTTTAAGCGCAGGAAGAACCAACATGACTATTTCTGAACAGGCTTTATGTTTTATGGCCGGCGCTAACTCAATATTTGCAGGTGATAAATTATTAACCACACCTAACCCAAGTTTTGAAGAAGATGATGCCATGTTTCAATTGCTTGGATTGAAGCCAAGAGTGGCATTTAAAGAAGAAAAGGAATTGCTGGAAGAAGTGATAGATTAAAGATAAGACACAAGGGTCAAGGAACAAGATTCAGGTAGAAATAAAAAAATCCTGCAAATAATGTTGCAGGATTTTTTTATTGATGCTTTCTGAATATTACTTCTTGTATCTTGACCCTTGTGTCTTGATTCTTGTCCCCTGTATCTTGTTTCTTTTTTAATATCCCCATTTCTTCATCATTGCAAGATCTTCTTTAGCAGAATCAAGTGGTGTCATGTTTTGATAAGATTCCTGTTCAATAATAAAATGTTTTGTGCCACCATTCTTTTTTGCATAATCAAGAATAGATTTTACATCAAGTACACCTTTACCAAGAACAGTGCTTTCATAAGGTTCGCCGCCCATTTCACCTTTGGTAGATTTTATTTCATCTTTTACATGCATTGATACAAATCTTCCGGGGTACTTTTTCATTATATCAATTGCACGTCCACCATTGCCATACCAGTTGCCAATATCCATCTGCTGAATAACAAGATTGGGATCAGTATTTTTTATAATGAAATCATATAAATTTTCATCACCTACTTTGGTTACAATTTCAAAGTCATGATTGTGATAACCGAACTTCATGTTATACTTTCCGCATAATTCACCGCACTTGTTAAACACATCCATAAATTTTTTCAGCTTGTCCATATCTGTCCGCAATGCTTCATCCAGCCATGGGCTTATTACAAATTCCTGTCCAACAGCAGCCGCATCTTCCACTGTATTTTTCCATACATCAGTAAAGTCATTTTTTGAGTCATCCCAATGCTGGGCGCTCATTACAGTATGGCCGCTTCGCATTTTTAAATTAAGATCATCCAGTAATTTTTTAAAATCAGCAGCGCTGTATCCATAAAATTTCCGGTCAACATAATTCGCATGTTCAACATAGCGATAACCAATTGCTGAAAGCTGCTTTAATGTTCCTGATGGGTCTTTGCCCATATCATCTCTTACAGAATACAATTGTAAACCTGTGATATGATCGCTTGCAAATGGTGATGCAAAAGATTTTGATCTCAACAATGAAAAGCCTGCAGCGGCAAGCGTGCTTTGTACTACAAATTTTCTTCTTGACGTGTTCATGATGATAGCTCGTTAGGTGAATAAAGGTTTTAAAAATAGGTATTTGTTTTTTATCTGCATATAATAATTGAAGCTTAATAATATTCAACATAAAAACAAATTGTAACATTGCAGCTATGGCAAAGAGAATTTTATTTATCGATCGTGATGGCACACTTATAATTGAACCACAAAGCGGCAATATTGATAGCTGGGATAAGCTTGAATTTCTTCCGCATGTTTTTAAATACATGAATTTAATTGCTACAGAATTTGATTATGAGTTGGTAATTGTAAGCAACCAGGATGGATTAGGCACTGAATATTTTCCATATGAACATTTTCAGCCGATACAGGATTTTATTATGAAGGCTTTTAAAAATGAAGATGTAAATTTTGAAGCTGTTTATATTGATGGTTCTTTTAAAGAAGATAAATCGCCCAACCGCAAGCCGCGCATTGGTATGCTAACACAATATTTAAATAATCCAGATTATGATATTGAAAATTCTTTTGTAATTGGTGACCGTATTACTGATGTACAAATGGCAAAGAATCTTGGCTGTAAAGGAATATGGATTCACAGGCGCGATGGACTTGGTTTAAAAGAGTTGACAGATACGGTTGAAGTGCTGCGCGAAACTTCGCTTGCACTTGAAACAAAAGGATGGGAAGATATTTATGATTTTCTGAAAAAGATAAATAGTTAGTGTTGTAATAATTATTTAAGCAAAAATTAAAAATATACCCAACTATTTAATTTAATTTTTACCATAGAATCATTTTCATAATCATCAATCAACAGATTTTTTTCATCGCTTAATTTATACCTGACATCATCGCAATGATATTGAGAGTATAAACTTTTCACTAACAATAACCCTGGTAAAATTTCTTTTTCCTGGCGAACCACAATTCCAAAATCAGTTGTGGCTCCTCCATCAGTTTGATAAACTTTAATGCTGTAACCGTTGGTTATTATTTCATGAATATTTTGAAACGAATCATCATGGCCAGTATCTTGTATTGATAAAGCTTCGATGAAAGTAAAGAGTGCAAATACTGTAAAAAAAAGTGATAATACTCCAAAAATAACCCCAGATATTATTTTAATTACAGATGAAAACTGACAATAAAAAAAATTAACTATTAAAAATATCGGAAGGAGGCAAAATATAGTTCCTACATAGTAATTCGCTAATATATTTTTAAACCTAAATAAAGGAAAGTTGTAATTGAGCAACAACAACAGGAATACGATTGAAACGATTAAGTGAGTTTTATTAGGGTTGTATCTCTTCAATTTAATAAATTTAAGTAGTTAGTTTTTTTCTTAACTCATTCTTCCACTTCTCATAACTCTTTTCATTAGCATGTTTCCCATTCGGTTCAATCAGTTTTAAACGCTGCATATTGCTGAATGCTGCTTTTTCATCTTCAAAAATTTTAGCACCGATACCTGCACCAAGTGCGGCGCCAACGCTGCCATCATTTTCATACAACTCAACAGGCACATTGCAAACATTTACAAATGCATCAACAAATACATCACTCAAAAACATATTGGCCTTGCCTGCGCGAATAACTTTTGGTTCAATATTGTTCTCACGCATTATATCCAATCCATACCTGAATGCATAAGCAATGCCTTCCTGTGCTGCACGATAAATATGTGCAGGTGTATGTTTATTCAGATCTATATTTTGAATAGACGAGCCAACTATTTCGTTACTTAACATACGCTCCGCACCATTGCCAAAAGGAAATATTAATAATCCTTCGCTTCCCGGCGCTATTGCTGCCGCTTCATCATTCAATTGCGAATAAGTTTTATTAGAGCCGATCAATTTTTTTGTCCAGCTATTCATAATGCCTGTGCCGTTAATGCAAAGCAATACACCAATTCTTTTTTCTTTTGTTGAATGATTAAGATGCGCAAAACTGTTTACGCGACTTAATTTATCGTGCACCAGATCATCAGCAACAGCATAAATAACACCTGATGTACCTGCTGTTGCAGCAACTTCTCCGGGCTGCATCACATTTAATGAAAGTGCATTGTTCAATTGGTCGCCTGCTTTATAACTAACCGGAATACCCTGCTTTAATCCAAGCTTAGCAGCAACTTCTTCTTTTAAAAAACCATGTGTGCTGAATACATCTTTTACCTGTGGTATCAACCCTGTTTTAAAATTAAAATAGCGCATTACATCTTTTGAAATTTCATCATGCTGAAAATCCCAAAAGATGCCCTCAGATAAGGCAGAAGGTGTTGTAGTGATATCGCCTGTTAAACGCATAGCGATGAAATCACCGGGCAACATTATTTTATGTGCCTGCTTATATATTACAGGTTCATTTTCTTTTAGCCATGCAAGTTTGGAAGCAGTGAAGTTTCCCGGAGAATTTAATAAGCAACTCAAACATTTTTCTTCTCCTATTGCAGCCAGTGCTTTATCGCCGTAAGGCACAGCACGACTATCACACCAGATAATACTGTTGCGCAAAGCGAGTTGCATCTTGTTTACCACAACAAGTCCGTGCATTTGATAAGCAATACCAATCGCAGCGATATCTTTCGGATCATACTTTCCTGAAACATTTGCTTCCATCAATGCATGCTGTAAATATTCCCACCACGTGTCAGGGTTTTGCTCTGCCCAACCGTTTTGAAGGCTGATGATCTCTGCTTCATTTTCGGGAAATTGTGCAGACACAATGCGCTTCTGTGAAGCCGCATCAACAACAGAAACTTTTACTGATGATGTTCCTATATCTATTCCAAGCAATAGCATTGCAAAAATTTTTAGGTGGGCGAATATACCAAGAGATTATGAACGTGAATCGTCATACGTCAGACGTGAATCATTGTCTGTCCAATTTTGTTAAGCATTCTTTGTTAACCTTCTTTCAGCTTAACATTTTTTTCAAATTAGCTATGCTTGATGTAATACTCGCGTAAGCATCTTTAGGCATATCATGTTCAACAAAAAAATCTTTCATACCTGCCACAGAAGCCGCAGCAAATATGCGTTTGAAGTCAATAGTGCCTTCGCCAACAGGCATAATATTCTCGCGGCTTGCATCCAGGTCTTTTACATGCCATAAAGGGAAACGCCCCGGGTTTTGATTGAATAAAGCAACCGGATCTGTGCCGGCTTTTGTTGCCCATGCAAGATCCAGTTCAAACTGTACATTGTTCTTATCTAATTGCGACAGCATTAGATCATAAGGAACTTTTCCATCAACAGCTTTAAATTCTGCTTCATGGTTATGATAGCAAAATTGTATGCCTGCTTTCTTGCATGCTTCACCGCTTTTACTCATCACTTCAAGCGAGCTGTTGATATTTTCTGTAGTGTCAAGAGGTGTGTTGGCGCAAACCAAAAAAGGTAAATTAACTTCAGCTACTTCATCAACCAACTCCTGCATGTTTTCTTTAAGATTGCGCATTGGCGGAATAGTAATGGGTTTACCGTTTGCATCGTTGGGCATTTTTGTACCCGGCGGAAGTTTAAACGGCGCGCCCAAAACATGATGCGATTTCCATTGCATGCCTAAACTTTCAACCAGTGATTTAAATTCTTTTGCTTTCATTCCATAATAACCACCTTTCTTGCTGAATGCAGATTCAATTTCTTTATAACCAATATCAGCAATACGCTTCAATGTGCCTTGCACATCATCATCAATAATTCCAAAAAAAGTAAACAACTGCAACCCGACCGGCGGCATTGCTTTCGGATTAAAAAATGCATTTGCGCTTTTTGATATTAATAACCCTGCGGCAGCAGCGGCAGCAGATTGTTTGATGAATTTTCTTCTTTGTAGCATGGCATTCGTTTTTGTATTGATGAAATTATTGAGCTTTCATTTTTGAGTAAATAAAATCAAGTTGCGCAGCGTCTTTTAATGGCTGTGATTGCTGCGTTGTTCCAAGTATCATCACTTGTTTATCTTTTGTGTTGTAAGCCTTCCAGTCAGGCAAATTTTTTCCATTAGGATTTCCTGTTTTTATAAAGTTTACCCAATAAGATGACATTACATCAGCCAGTTTATGATCAACATCTTCCCATGACCTGTTCACGAATTTCAGGTTATCGTAGGCATAAGGAACTTCGCCTGTATGAAACGCACCATACTTTGCATACTGGCCTGTGCCCGGCACTTTACGCGTGAAATGATAAACATAAACTTTGCTGCCTTGACCGCTTTCAACGTTTGCCCATGTATAATTCTGTACACCAAATATTATATCGCGTGAAAGATCATACTGAGATGCTGAAGCTATTGAATCATTTGTTGCAGGATAATATTGCAAAGCAGTTTGTGCATCGTTGCCATATTGCTGCTCCATCTGTTTTTTAAAATCATCTGCTTTTTTTACCTGGCCGAACATTAATCCTTCATTCTCATTCCATCCTGTTAATAAGCTAACATTATTTTCTTTGTTGGATGCAAATATTTCGCCGATAGGTTCAGGTAACACATAACCATCAACAATTGGTCCGCCACGTATACCCTGAACTTTCATCAGTTCTGTTGCGGACATCTTACGCAGATCTCCAACTGAATTTGCGTGTAATGATGAAGCTGTTTTCACTCCATCTTCTTCAGCTTGTTGTAATGTTCTGCTTCCAAAAGCACCACTGATTAAATTAGCGCCACTTTCAGCAATAGCTTTATTGAATAAACCTTTTGCAAGGGGAGAAGCAACCAGGCAATTTACGCTCATTGAACCTGCAGACTGACCGGCAATTGTTACATTGTTTGCATCACCGCCGAAAGCTGCAATATTTTTTTGCACCCATTTTAATGCAGCGATCTGGTCAAGCAATCCATAATTGCCGGAAGCATTATAGCCTGATTCTTTTGTAAGGTCAGGATGGGCAAAGAATCCGAATATGCCAACACGATAGTTAATGCTTACAAACACAATTCCTTTCTTCGCCATAGCTTCACCATCATAAATAGGAACGTTTGCGCCGCCACTTGAAAAACCTCCACCGTATATCCAAACTAGTACAGGCAATTTTTTATTGGATGATGTTGAGCTTGTCCAGACATTTAAATACAAACAATTTTCGCTGATGGGTTCTTTACGTATTAAAAATTCTTCGCTCCACATACTGAACGGAGCGGGTGAAGCCTGCATCGGGCTTGCACCAAACTCATCACATTTTTTAACATCATTCCACGGCTGTACCGGTTGCGGTGCTTTCCATCTTAATTCACCAACAGGTGGTGCTGCAAATGGAATGCCTTTGAAAATATTTATGTTTCCATCAATCATTCCTGAAACCAAACCTGCATCTGTTTTTACAACAGGTGTTTTTGTTTGTGCGAATGATGCAACTGCAATAAATAATGAAACTGAAAAAGTCAGCAAACGTTTTATTTTCATTTTGTTGGATTGATGTTTGAAGATTATTGTCGCATGCGCGTTCTATTTTTATAAATCATAAAACCACGAATGCACTAATAATAAATCTTATTTCTGCTTTAATGCATCTGCAATACCTTTCTGTACTAATGGTTCCATTACCTGGTAACCTGCAAGCGTTGGATGCACGCCATCATTAGACAAAGTTTTCGGTAAACCTTTTTGATCATCAACCATTGCGGAATAGTAATCAACAAATATTATTTTGTTTTTATCCGCGTATGCTTTCAGCATTTTGTTCAACGCAATTACTGAATCTGCTGGATGAATGTACGTGCGCCATGGAATTGCATTAGCAGGCAATGTTGAAGTGATAACTACTTTTATATTGTTTGCTTTTGCCAACTCGGCCATTGAAATAATGTTGCCATAAGTGTCTTCCAGCTTTATCGGGCCGGTGTTTTGTGCAATATCATTGATGCCTGCAAGAATCGTTACCACAGCTGGTTTCAGGTTGATCACATCTTCGCGGAAACGTACAAGCATTTGTGGCGTTGTTTGTCCGCTGATGCCGCGGTCAATATAATCATTGTTTATAAAAAATGACGAATCATTATTTTTCCAGCCTTCAGTAATAGAATTACCCATGAACACCACACGCTTCTTATCTTCAACTGCTTTCAGCTTTTCATTGTCATCTGCATAACGCTGAATGTTGGGCCAGTCTTTCAATGTTCTCTGCATACGGTCAACCTGTTCATCACCCGGTGATGCAGTTCCTTTTGCAATGTTCATAACCTGTAACCAATCGCCAAAGCGGTCAATCCATGAATCAGTGGGAATATTTTGTGTACGCATACCAAAACCATGTCCACCCTGTACATACATGTGTAGTTCTGCAGAATGCTTTGACGATAACCACTTATTGTACAAACTAACACTGTGCGGCGCTAATCCTAACTGGTCATTTGATGCAGCCACAAGAAACATTGGCGGTGCATCTGCAGCAATGGCTGTTTGCATACTATCAGGGAAGAAGGGATAGATTGGTGCAACAAAATCAGGTTTGTTATCCGCCGTATAATTAAAGGCTGACGATGCAGCAACAGTACCGCCTGCAGAAAAACCGATGATACCAATTTTATCAGGATTGATATTATAATCAGCAGCGTGTTTACGCACATAAGTAATGGCTTCGCGGCCATCGCTTATTCCCATAGCGATCACATTTTTGGTTTGATCATCAGACTCGCCTTTGTTATTGATCATGTTCATCATATCCTGTATAGGATCATTGCTTGTACTATGAATTAATCTATACTTCAACACAAAACACGTAACGCCTCTTTTTGCAAGCCATGTTGCCACATCAATGCCTTCGCTGTTGATGGATAAAAGATGAAAGCCACCGCCAGGGCAAATAACAATCGCTGTTCCGTTTGCAACAGATGCATCGGGTGCGTACACAGTAAGTGTTGGCTTTGAAACATTGTAAACAATGTTTGTCTTAAACATGTTCTTATCCGCTGCAATGAACTGTTCATCCCAGCTCCAGTTTTCAGAACCCGGCGCTGCGCCATTGTATAACTGAATTACTTTTTGCTGTGCATGTGCAATGGATGCAATAAAAAATAATAGAATGAGAATTTTTTTCATAATGGAGAATCGTAAACTATATGATTAAAATAGAATCGGAATTCGGTAAGCAATAATAATAAATGCAGTTTATAATCGCTTCAAACATTTATTGCTTTGTTGCAGCATCCCAATGTTCAGCGATCTTTCCGTTCTCAATACGAAACATATCAAACCATGTGGTTGTATATTTTTTCGTACTGTCTTTTGGATCAGGCAGCTCTCTTGCAAAACTTATCATCACCATATCGCCTTCTGCAATAATTGACACAACAGGCGCTTTGATGGTATCAGCAATTGGTTGTGGCTGCCTGTATTTTGAAAAGAAATCAACAAAAGCTTTTCTGCCTGTCGCAACATTTGGGTTATGCTGAATATATGTTTCAGCCATATATTTATCTGCGAGCTCCAGATGGCCGCCTTCAAACACTTCACGCCAGAAATCGTATAGCAGTTTTTTGTTCTGTGCAAGTTGCGGATCGCTGCTTTGCAGCATTGATTGCTGATCTGACAACGGTTTAACTTCAACCTGCGCAAAACCTTTGGATGCATTGCATGCAAAAGCAATTGCAAAAAATAAGATGATCTTTTTCATGAAGTGAATTTACAAGGAGAAGCAATCTGAACGTTTGCTTACATTCCGAAGTTATTCAATTCTTCAATATAGCTTGATTCTTTTGAATTCGCTTTTAGCTCATTTATGTTAGCTTTCGGTGTTAGTGCTTTATTTACTTTCTCAACTGTAATTTCATTCGGCAAATTGAATGAAGCTTTTAAGCGAATATCTGTTGATGAAGCGCCTGCTTTAAGCGTATATTTTCCCGCGTCTGCAATCCATGCTTCTTTATCAGTGTAAAAAGATGCAAGATCTGCTGCAGTTAAAGTGAACTTCACTGTTTGTGTTTCACCCGGTTTCAACAATTTTGTTTTTGCAAATGCTTTTAGTTCTTCTGAAGGTTTATCAATATTGTTTGCAGGGGCAGACACATAAATTTCAACTACTTCTTTTCCCGGCATCTTACCTTGATTGGTAATAGTAAGTGTTGCTGTAATGCTTTTGTCAAATGTTGATGAACTGAGTTTTAAATTACCGAAGGTGAAGTTGCTGTATGATAATCCGTAACCAAATTCATACGCAGGCTTTACATTGAAAGTATTGTAATAACGGTAGCCAACATAAATGCCTTCTTCATAAGTAACTTCTGCGGGTATTAACTTCATGCCCATCATGCCAGATGTAGCTTTATCAGGAAATTCTGTTCCCGGAAAATTTTTAGCCGAAGGCACATCTTCATATTGCATAGGAAATGTTGTTGCCAGTTTTCCTGAAGGATTTACTTTGCCACTCAATATATCAGTCATTGCATTACCACCTTCCAAACCCGGTTGCCATGCAAGCAATATGCCGTCAACATTATCGCGCCAGCTTGCCATTTCAATTACGCCGCCAATATTCAATACAACAACAACTTTTTTGTTTTGCGCATGAAAAGCATCGGCTACGCTTTTAATCATTGTCTTTTCTACGTCTGATAAATTAAAATCATTATCTACCTGCCTGTCTTTGCCTTCACCTGCATTTCTGCCGATTGCAATAATGGCAATATCTGATGAAGCAGCCTGCTTGTTTATTATATCATTGCTTACAGCATATTCAGGCATAGGCGCCCGCGGATGCATGAATTGTTCAATAATGCTTTGTTTTGGATTTTTTGATTTATAGTCAGCAACGTATGCGGCATATAAATTTTTTGTTTCATCATTTAAAACATAGCCTGCATTGTTTAAACCCTGCGCCAGCGAAACTGTATAAGCTTTGTTTACATCGCCGCTGCCGGTACCGCCGGCAATCAATTCATAACCGTTCACGCCAAACAAAGCAATATTTTTTACTGATTTTAATGGAAGTGCATTGTTATCATTCTTTAATAAAACCATTCCTTCGGTTGCCGCTTCACGGGAAATTTCAGCATCCTTTTTAAGATCAGGTTTATCTGAGTACTTATAATTTTTGAATGAAGGTGATTTCAGCATTACATTTAAAATACCCGCCACATTTTCATCTAAAATCTTTTCATCAAGCGTTCCGTTTTTCACCGCGTCAATAATAGCCTGTGTTTGTTTTGGTGTGCCGGGCATTAATAAATTATTACCTGCTTTCATCTGTGCTACTGCATCCCTTCCGCCAAACCAGTCGCTCATTACAAAACCTTTAAAACCCCATTCTTTTCTCAAAATGGTTGTAAGCAAATCATGGGTTTCCGAAGTCATGGTATCATTGATTATATTATATGAACTCATTATCGTCCAGGGATTTGATTTTTTAACTGCTATCTCAAAATTCTTCAGGTAAATTTCCCTTAAGCCTCTTTCACTAATCATTTCATTTATAGTCATGCGGTCTGTCTCTTCGTTGTTTGCAACGAAATGTTTTACAGATACACCAACACCATTGCTCTGAATACCATTTACCAACGCTGCAGCCATATTGCCGGAGATAACCGGGTCTTCAGAATAGTATTCAAAATTTCTTCCGCCCAAAGGATTGCGGTGAATATTCATTCCCGGGCCTAGAATTACATCCAAGCCGTAATCATGTACTTCACTCCCGAAAGCAACACCAACTTTTTTTGCAATGGATGTATCCCAGGAAGAAGCGATCAGCGTAGCCACAGGCCAGGCTGTAGCATAATATGTTTTTGCACTGTCGTTATTGCGGATAGGGTCAATCCTAACGCCTGCAGGCCCGTCAGAAACAACCATAGAAGGAATGCCTAAACGCGGAATGGCAAATGTGGTTCCGGAAGCACCGGCAACTTTATCTTTTGTCATTCCGATATTGGTTGCAGACTGATTTTTACTGCCCGGCATGCTGAAGCCATTGCCAACAACGAGCTTGGCTTTTTCTTCAAGCGTCATAGCAGCAATAACATCTTTAACTGATGCTTTGCCTAATTGTGGTGCATTCTGAGCAACCAGTTTAGACGAATAAAAAGAAAGAAGAAGAACGGTGAGTAAAAGCAATTTTTTCATACGCGATGTTTGTGTGGCAGTTGGTGATTTTTTGAAGCTGCGAAATTAATTTGTTGCAGCGTTTTTTTTAATTAAAGAGACAAAAAGAAATTATGTTGCGACATACATTACCGCAGTTGAGTTTTTTTCACCCTAATAAGGCACATAAGGTTTACAGACAGAATAAAATAAATCCAAATTCACAAGTGAAAACCTCTTGTACGTCATTTCGACGTTAGGAGAATTGCGAAGCAATCATTGAGACAATTAAAAAATAATTAAGAACGAAATAAACCTCTCAAATTCTCTTAAGCTTAAAATTATGCAGAAATTTCTCACTATCGTTCGACATGGCGATACAAGTAGCCGCCTGATAGCAAACCTTTGCAGTATTCAAGTTCTTATTCCAAACTAACGGTAACAAGTCATTGTATAAGCATTGAATTAAGTATTATCAATATCAATTTAAACAGAGACAAAAAACAAATAAAAAACAGATCAAAGAGAAGTATATTACCTCTTTGGTCCCTTTTTTGTACCTTTTTAATCCCTTTTTTATATGTTTTTAATTAGTATTAAACAATCTTCTGTTGCCTGTTTCACTAATACCTGGTTAATGCACAACGGGTTTATGTATTTACTTTGTTTAAATGAATGAAGCTGAAAGAAATATTTTAGGATTGCACCTGCCTACTGATCCCCGTTGGGTAAACCTTGCTGTCATTAGCTTACAGGATATTTTAACTGATCATGCTTATTGCGAACAAAAGGCTGCGACCAGTTGCATTTCATTGATACAACGTTATCCGGATAAGATCGAATTAGTGAATGAACTTTCTCCAATTGTTACAGAAGAATGGGGCCATTTTCGGTTGGTTTTGCAGGAATTAAGAAAAAGAAATTTATATCTTGGCAAACAACGTAAAGATGAGTATGTAAATAAACTGCTGCAGTTTGAAGTAAAGGGTGGGAGAGAGGAGTATCGTTTGCTGGATAAACTTTTAATATGTGCTTTGATTGAAGCAAGAAGTTGCGAACGCTTTAAGCGTTTGAGTGAAGGTTTGAATGATGATTATTTGAAAAACTTTTATCGCCGTTTTATGGAAAGTGAAGCAGGGCATTATGTGACTTTTATTGAGTTGGCTGAAACTTATGTTGATAAAGAAAAGGTACGCAAACGCTGGAATGAATGGCTTGTCTATGAAGCTGAGGTAATTCAACATTTAGAGCCAAGAGGAGACAGGATGCATTAAAAAATAAGCCACGAATGCACGAATAATATTTACACAAGTGTTCGTGCATTCGTGGCAAATAATATTACTTCAATCCTTCAAAAAAATTACCAGCTTCGTGCCAGCCGTTCATACGTTCATATTCTGTGTAATGCATGTTGTGAGGAGCGGAGAATACAATCGGCCTGCCTGTGAAAACAGATAAATTGAAATCGTGATCGTCAATTAAAATATCTGCTTTGATCAAATGTTTATCGCCGCAAAAAATTCTGCGTTTCCAATGTATAAAAGAAAAATGTTTATCCAGCCATTCGTATTTATCCAAAAATGAATGCTTGAATTCCATAGCTGCTGAAACAATATAAATTTCATGCAGGTTGTTCAATGCCTCCACTGTTTCTTTTGCATTTTCAATTACAAGAAGATCTTTAAAGAAACCGGGCTGATGCGGATAACTCTTTACTGTTTGTGCATGCTCAGCTGGAATGATATCATACAATCTTTTTCCATGAATGTCTGCCTTTGCATATCTTACACCAAAATCCCTTTCATACCATTCAAGGAAACGTTCACTTGCATCAGCAATAACATCATCCATATCAATTAAAATACGCATTATTTTTATTTTTAAATTTTAGTTCAATAATAAGCAGGTTATACAATCACTTTCTCCGGTTTGTTTAAAAATGTTTCATCTACGTCAGCGCCAATACCAATTGCATCAGGCAACTCAACATAAAAATTATTATAGCTTACTCCACCAATAACAGGATCAATTTTATGTCCAAGCATACAGGTATCCATGTCGTAAAAACAAATATTGTCAAAAGCTGTTGCAAAATGTGCGAATGCAGTTAATGCAACGCGACTTTCCAACATTCCACCCATCATGCATTTAATAGTATGCTTTTCGCAAACTGCATTAATTTCTTTTGCTTCGAGTATTCCACCACTTTTTGCAAACTTAATGTTTACATAATCGCAGGCATCTGCTTCAATCAATCTTATTGCATCATAGTGATCAAACGCACTTTCATCTGCCATAATTTTTACAGGTGAGATCGTTTTTAGTTGTGGCAATAAATGATCGTTATGCCTGCGCATAGGTTGCTCACAAAATTCAATATTGAAATCTTTTAATGCTGTCAATACATAAACTGCTTCATCATAACTCCAGCCCTGGTTTGCATCAACTCTTAGCTTTATAGAATTGCCAACTGATTCTGTAATTAATGTTACTGCATCAATATCATGCTGAACATTTTTACCCAGTTTTATTTTTAAGATGCTTACACCTTGCTCAACAAAATTGTTTGCTGCAGCAGCCATTTGCATGGGTTCATTTATTCCTACAGTAACATCAGTGAGTAATTGTTTCTTGATTGTTCCGCCTAAAAATTTATATAAAGGCAATTGCGCATGTTGTGCATTGATATCATGCAAAGCCATATCAAAAGCACTTTTAGCCGTGTTGTTATATGCTGTAAATGCATGCAACTCATTCATGCGTGATGCAATGTTGAGTGCATCTTTATTTTTCCATAACAGAGCAAAATCTTTAGCCATTTCAAAACAGGTTGATTGTGTTTCACCTGTTATCATAGGAAAAGCAGAGCATTCGCCAACTCCGGTCAGGCCTTCATTTGTATGTATCCGGATAAAAATATTTTGCGCATAATGCATGGTTCCTGTTGCGATGGTAAAAGGAACCATAGGAATACTGTATTTGTAGATTTCAGTATGAGTAATCTTCATTATACAAAGCAATGTATTGTTCGGTTTACAATTATCCCGGTTACATTTTTCATAAGTAAATATTGAATAAAAGTTAGCGTTACAGTTTCTTCATCAAATTGCTTTTAACCTCATCAATCCATTCGTCTTTCAAAATACTGAGCACGATTGAACTTCTTCTGCCACCTTCAACTGTAGGCATATTATTTCGCAATACACCATCTACTTTACAACCAATAGATTTCATCGCAGCAATGCTTCTTTCATTTCTTGTATCGGCACGAAACTCAACGCGTTCAAATTCTAAAACTTCAAAGGCAAATTGCAGCAGTAAAAATTTGCAATGCTTATTCAAACCTGTTCCATGAAATTTTTTTCCATACCATGTATAGCCTAACTGCAAAGTTCTATACGAAAGATTAATATCGTAAAATCTTGTGCTGCCTGAATATTCGTTTGTTTGTTTATCAAATACAATAAAGGGAAATTCTTTGCCCGCAGCTTTCTCAGCAAGCGCAATGCTTATATAATTTTTTAAACCTTCTTCGCCTTCAGGCCTTACCAAAGAATAAAACCAAAGTCCCTGTTCATTTAATGCCAAAGGCAATAAATTGTTATAATCATTTTCTTCAAGCGGCCTCAATAAAACACGATCATCTTCTAACGTTACATTGGGAAATTTTTCCGGTGTTGTTTCCATACTTTCGTAATAAATATTTTTATCAAAGATAAACCTGCAGGTTGTTTGAACATCAATAAGCAGCTATGAACAGCGGCCCGTTGCTGAATAGGATTCATGCAGTACAAGGAGCAAATTTGCTTGAGGATAGCAGCAAGTTTGGAAACAACGAAGTTTAACCGGAGTTCATTTGCCGGCTACATAACATCATTCAAAACATTTTGCGAAGCAAAATAAATAATTATTTATGTGTGGAATAGTTGGATATATAGGTTACAGGCAGGCTTATCCTGTTGTTTTAAAAGGATTGAAGCGTTTGGAATATCGTGGTTACGACAGTGCCGGCGTTGCATTAATTAACGATGGATTGAAAGTGTATAAGAAGAAAGGCCGTGTTGCTGAACTGGAGGAAACGCTGATCGGAAAAGATGTAAGCGGCAGTATTGGTATTGGACATACACGCTGGGCAACGCATGGTGAACCGAGCGACCGCAACGCGCATCCGCATGTGAGCAACAGCGGTAATATTGCGATGATCCATAACGGGATTATTGAAAACTATGCACAGATAAAAAATGAACTGCTGAGAAAAGGTTACACGTTCAGCAGTGATACAGATACAGAAGTGTTGCTGAATTTTATAGAAGACATCAAAAAAAATAATGAAGGCACACTTGAAGAAGCATTACGCATTGCGCTGCGAAGAATCGTTGGCGCTTATTGTGTTTTATTAATTGATAAAGATGATCCGGATACCATTATTGCAGCGCGTAAGGGAAGTCCGCTGGTAATTGGTATTGGAAAGAATGAACATTTCCTGGCGAGCGATGCATCGCCGATAATTGAATACACAAAAGAGGTGGTGTATGTAAACGATTATGAAATTGCAATTGTGCGGGCTGATGAACTGATCTTAAAAAATCTTGGCAACGAAAAACAAACACCGTTCATTACAAGGCTTGATATGGACCTGGCTGCCATTGAAAAAGGCGGCTTTGAACATTTTATGCTGAAAGAAATTTTTGAGCAACCGCAAACTATTTATGATTGCTTACGCGGAAGACTGGATGCAGATAAAGGCACGATAACCATGAGTGGTATTCAGCAGTATGCGGAGCAGATAATGAATGCCAATCGCATTGTTATGATTGCGTGCGGAACAAGCTGGCATGCGGGTTTGGTGGCTGAATATATTTTTGAAGAGCTGTGCAGGATTCCCGTTGAGGTTGAATATGCATCTGAATTTCGTTACCGAAATCCTGTTATAAATAAGGGCGATGTCATCATTGCTATTTCTCAAAGCGGTGAAACAGCAGATACATTGGTAGCGATTGAAACAGCAAAAGAACAAGGCGCAATTATTTTAGGCGTGTTGAATGTTGTAGGTTCTTCCATCGCGCGTAAATCACATGCAGGCGCGTACACACACGCAGGCCCCGAAATTGGTGTAGCAAGCACCAAGGCCTTTACAGCACAGCTTGCAGTACTTACAATGATTGCGTTGAAGATCGCGCACATGAAAAAATCAATTGATGAAGAACGTTATCTTTTGTTGTGTAAAGAACTGGTGGACATTCCTGATAAAGTTGCAACAGTGCTTCAGCAAAGTGATGTTATACAAACGCTCGCAGAAAAATATAAAGACGCGCATGACTTCCTCTATCTCGGCAGAGGCTATAATTTCCCTGTTGCATTGGAAGGCGCATTAAAGCTTAAAGAAATTTCTTACATACATGCAGAAGGTTATCCTGCTGCAGAAATGAAACATGGGCCAATTGCTTTGGTTGATGAAACCTTGCCTGTTGTATTTGTTGCCACGAAAGATTCTTATCATCATAAGATCATCAGCAATATGCAGGAAATAAAAGCGCGCAGGGGAAAAGTGATTTCAATTATAACAGAAGGCGATGAAGTTTCTCCAACTTTATCTGATGATATAATTATTGTACCACCTGCCGATGAAATTGTTGCGCCGATGCTGAGCGTTATCCCGCTTCAATTGTTAGCTTATTATATTGGTGTTGCCAAAGGTTATGATGTAGATAAGCCAAGGAATTTAGCGAAGAGTGTTACGGTGGAATAGTGCCTCACCCTCGTTCCCTCTCCACAGGTGGAGAGGGATGCCTCTGTGCAATAGGTTGATTGATACAGCGGGTGCTTAAAATTCGTAACTCAAAACAATCTTACACTGCCTGGTTAAGCATGTTTAGCAAACTGCTTTTATCAATCATTCCCGGATGCCGCCATGTTGGCTTTCCGCTTTTAAAAATCATGAAAGTAGGCACTGCATTTACATTGTATTGTTGAGCTAAGTGTTGTTGTTTGTCAATATCAACTTTTACAACACGCACTTTGCCTTCAACTGTTTTAGCAACATCTTTTATTACAGGCTCCATTGCTTTACAAGGGCCGCACCAGGTTGCAAAAAAATCAACCAATACTGGTTTATCAGATTGAATTAGCTGGTTAAAAGATTCCATATGTCTTCTTTTTAAGTGTAAATAAAAATACAGAAATAATCAAGCCATAATTGTAGGTAATAGCTCCTCCGTTTATAAATGCATTTTGCTTCTTATATAAATTTTCGGGAAAGCGTTTTTCATTTATTTACTTTGGAATATTAAACCTTAAAAGATGAAACCTGCTGTATCAGTATGCTTGTTTTTTATACTCGTTTCTTTTTCTTCTGCAAAAAATAACGGAGAAGAGATACTTGCAAAAATGTATAAACAATATGCAGGCAAATGGATGAAGACCTTCAGCTTTACGCAAACTACAGAAGTATATAAAAATGATAGTTTGACCAATACTTCAACATGGTATGAGAATGTTGAATATCCTGATAAGTTCCGTATAGATTTTGGTGATAAAAACAGTGGTAATGCAGCAATCTTTACAACAGATTCAATCTATAGTTTTCGTAAAGGGAAATTAGCAAGAACAACTGTGAATGATGATAACCTTACATTCATGTTAGGTGGCATGTATTTTTATCCGTTTGATACGGTGAAAGCAATGTTTACACAATATGGTTATGATATAAATAAATCATTCGAAACAATATTTAATAACGAACCTGTTTATGTGATCGGCGCAACTAATGCAGATGAAAAAACAAACCAGTTATGGATTGATAAGCAAAAGCTGGTGGCTGTAAAATTTATCAGCTATGAAAACGGAGAAAAAGAAGAAGGCATATTTAAAGATCATAAACAATTCGGCAATGGTTGGAGCGAAACTGCCTGCGATTTTTATGTAAATGAAAAACTTGTACAAAAAGAAATGTATTACGATTGTAAAGCCAATGAAAACATCAATCCTGAAATATTTGACTATAAAAATTTCACTGCACTTGAATAACCTTCTTATTTATTTCTTTTTTTCAAAACATAATTTGAAGCATTAGGGGCAATTGCATTGGCCTGGTCTAATTCCCATCCGTTGTAATAAAGAAAATTCAGCACCAACATATCATCTTGTGTTTGAAAATATAACGGCACAGTTTTATTGTCCGTTACTGCCATAAGTTTTTTTGAAGGAACAAACTGGCCAAAATCAAAGCTGAGCGTATTTGAATTTTTCCAGGAGAAAGTAGCATACTGCGCATCTATACTATCTAACCGCACGCCATTTACATAACCATAAGTTTTATACGTTAATAAAGTTGGTAAAGGCGTTATGGTAGTTTGTTCCTGCGCGTGAACAATTGTTGCAGATAGAATCAAACAAAACAAAATAATTTTTTTCATGAGATTAAGTATTGAATTAAACACAAAATATGAACTAACTCTTCTATTAGTTCAATTTGAATATTAAGTTTTAAATTTTGTTCAACATAAACAGAAAAATCAAAGCACTACTTTCGTTATATATATTGCTATTATGGCAGAGAATAACATACAAAAAATACCTATTGAAAAACTTGGTTATAATTTTATTAAACCGCAGTTTTTGCCTGATGGAAAAGATGAATATTACCTGCGCAATCTTCAAAACAGGAGCGGTATTGATTACAGAAATCTTAGTGCCTATGAAATTGAAGCGCTCGTTAAGAACCGCAATACAAGTGACGACTGGAATAAGATTTTGGTAAGCGATGCATTCAATCCTGAACTGGTGAAGAACTGCAAGTTCTTTGGCCTTGTGCGCATCGGTAAACTTGAACCTTACTTTCTTGAGTTTAATGATATGCGTTATGCAGTAGGCATGTATAATTCCATCATCATCAGTTCAGATTTCGGCGATAATGTATCAATTGATAATGTGAATTATTTATCAAACTATATAATCGGCAACGAAGTTATTGTGGCCAATACAAATGAACTGGCAACAACAGATCGCGCAAAATTTGGCAACGGTATTATAAAAGATGGAGAAGAAGAAAGCATTCGCATCTGGCTGGAAATATGTAATGAGAATGGCGGCAGAAGTGTGATTCCTTTTACGGGCATGTTACCGGGTGATGCATATTTATGGAGCAAGTATCGCGATGATGTTGAACTGTTACAACGCTTTAAAGAAATAACGGAAAAAGAATTTAAAAAAGAACGTGGTTATTATGGAAAGGTTGGCGACAGAACTGTTATAAAAAATACAGCAATAATTAAAGACTGCTGGATAGGCAGTGACGCTTACATAAAAGGTGCAAACAAACTTAAAAATCTCACCATACATTCTTCCGAAGAAGCAGCAACACAAATAGGCGAGGGGTGCGAATTAGTAAATGGCATCATCAGCAAAGGTTGCAGAATTTTTTATGGAGTGAAAGCCGTTCGTTTTGTAATGGCTTCGCACTCGCAGTTAAAATATGGCGCGCGGTTGATTAACTCTTATCTCGGTAACAACGCAACTATTTCCTGCTGCGAAGTATTGAACTCATTAATATTTCCTGCGCATGAACAACATCATAACAACTCCTTTTTATGCGCTGCGGTGGTAATGGGACAAAGCAATATTCCTGCAGGCGCAACCATTGGTTCCAATCATAATTCAAGAGCAGCAGATGGCGAAATTGTTGCAGGGCGTGGGTTTTGGCCGGGCTTGTGTGTAAGCCTTAAACACAATTCAAAGTTTGCAAGCTTTACTATGATCGTGAAAGGCGATTATTTATTTGAACTGAATATACCTTTTCCGTTTGCATTGGTCAGTTTAAATTATAAAGATGACCAGCTTGAAATAATGCCGGCTTATTGGTTTATGTATAACATGTACGCATTGGCACGCAACGCATGGAAATATCCGGACCGTGACGGACGTGCAGAAAAAATCCAGTTGCTTGAATATGACTATTTAGCGCCCGACAGCGTGAATGAAATGTTTGAATCGTTGCGATTGCTCGAATTATTTACAGGCAAAGCATGGTTCAGAAAAAACAATCAACCAAATACAAGTGAAGAAGGAAACATTGCAAAAGGAAAAGAATTATTGCTTGAAAAAAATGCGGTTATAAATGAGTTGGAAATAATTGCCGAAGGCTTTGAAAATGCAAAGCGCAAAACAATTATAAGAAGAACCCAACAATCTTATAATGCTTATAGAGAAATGATCTTGTATTACGGATTATTGCATTTAATAAAGTGGATGGAAGAAAATAATACGCCACCTGTTAAAGAGCTGATTAAAGGGTTAGGTGCTTTTAATGTTCGCACGCAATGGTTAAATGTCGGCGGACAATTAATACCTGTTGAAGAAGTGAATGCTTTAAAAGATGCAATAAAGAATCAACAGGTAAACAGTTGGGATGAATTGCATGATGCATATACAGCGCAGGGAATTATTTATCCTTTGCAAAAAGTACAACATGCATTAAGTTCTTTGATTGAAATTGAAAACATACATGCAACTGATGTAACTGCTGTTCAATTGAACAACTGGTTAAATAAAGCAGTTGAAATAACTGAATCTATCACGCACAAAATAAGTGAATCAAGAAAAAAAGATTATACCAATCCGTTTAGAAAAATGGTGTACGACTCAGAAGCAGAAATGAATGACGTGTTAGGTAAATTTGATAAGAACAGTTTTGTAAAACAGCAACAAAAAGAACTTGAAGAATTCAAAAAAAGAGTAGAAAAGATAAAGACCACGCATGCAGGTTTGCGTACTTTGCAGCCTCAAGACTGATTGCAGACTTATTGCGATCGAATAAAGAATCCTTCTTCACCAATGACTTTAAGCAAAGAAAGAAAAATAAAACTGGAGCGTGTAGCAGATAAAGCAACGCGCTGGATCGGTTCTACTTCCTCCATTATATTTCACACCATATTTTTTATTACTTCTTTTATTCTTCCTGTTACCGGCGTTGTTACGTTTGAAGAGATGTTGCTGATATTAACTACGGTTGTTTCGCTTGAAGCTATTTATCTCGCCATTTTTATCCAGATGTCTGTAAATAAAAACAGCCAGGATATTGAAATAATCCAGGAAGGCGTTGGCGAAATACAGGAAGACATACAGGACATTGAAGAAGATATTGAGGAGATACAAAAAGATGTTGATGAAATACAGGAAGACATTGAAGTAGATAACCTGAAAGATAACCCGGCAGAAAAAAACCAGGCAGCCACGCTTGCTTCCATAAGCGCTATACTGTTACAATTACAGAATGAAATTGAGTTGCTGAAGAAAGATTAGCTGTTTAAAGATTTTTTTTTGTTATCAGCAATTGAACTTCGATTGAACACGGTTGTGTCACTCCCTTGTACTGCAGTTTTTCATAGCAACATTGGTTTGCTGTTAATGTTTTCTTTTTAAATCTTAGCATTTAAACAAATCAAGAGCAAAACACAACCATTTGCAATTTTGCTCATCCATCCAGATATTTTCGGGAGCTTGACTGAGCATCTCATTATTAAAAGCTTGAAGAACCTGATTATGAGATTTCCACTTTTGTGGGAATGACGGCAGCCTGGTTTATTAATTCGTGACAAGCTCATATATTAGATATTCCACTTATCACATACCAATCTTCTCATTCACAATTTTCAAAATCTCTGCTTCAAGTGCAATCGTTTTATTTTCTATTTCTTTTCCTTTTGTAATAATATCATCGACATAATTTTTATCATCATAGCCACTTGCATTAATGCGCACATTCATGAATGCGCCCATCACTGCGCTACGCGCGCACAAAGCGCCAACACCTGCATCTGAAACAGAATTCGGGTTTCCTGTTTCAGCCATTGCTTTAATTACATACATACTTTCATACGACAACTGCATTACTTTAAATGGAACTTCAATCGCAAATTTTGTTGCTTCCTGTATAGCCTGTTTGCGAACCTTTTTTTCTTCTTCATTTGATTTTGATAAACTCATCGCAGCCATAATCCGGTTGAATGCTTTCGTATCAGCATCTACCAGTTTCATCAATTCATTTTTATAGTGCTGGCCTTTATCAGCCCAATCGCTGAATTCTGACCATCTTTCATCCCAGCCTTTTTTATGTGAGGAAAGATTCGCTACCATCGTTGCCAACGAAATTCCCAATGCACCAACATAAGCTGAAATAGAACCACCACCCGGCGCAGGGCTTTCACTCGCTGTTTCATCAGCAAAATCAGTAAGCGTTGTATTGATTAGTTTACTGTCTGATTTATCCTTCAATAAATATTCAATAATTCTTTCTTCGGGGTTGAACGGACTGAGTTCATCCAATCCCATTGACTTAATTGCAATGCGCACCAACTCTTTTTCTGAAACACCGGTTGAGCGTTGTTGTTTCTCCAAAAAATATTTGCCTGCATCAATCATTGATTGTAATGGAACTAAACCAACCAGTTCACTTCCCGTAACCCGGATGCCACGTGCATCTGCTTTCTTACACACTTCGTCAAATGCAATGTGCAAAGGCGTTACACCAATGTTGGTCAGGTTCATTGAAATTTGCGCAACACCATATTCTTCAATAAACCAACCAATAGCTTTCACGCTTTTTAAACTGCCCGGAACATTTATCGCCTTCCCATTTTCATCTAAAACAGGTTTACCGTTTTCTGTTTTTGTTCTGCCTGCTTCACGCACATCAAATGCAATAGCATTGGCTCTGCGCGTTGAAGTTGTATTAAGATTTACATTATAAGCAATTAAAAAATCACGTGCACCAATAACTGTCGCGCCACGTTTTGCATCAAATTCCTGCGGGCCAAAATCTGGTTGCCATTCCGGTAATTTTATCTTCTTAAAAAACCCTTCATATTCACCGGCACGGATAACAGATAAATTATTGCGCAGTTTATTTTTCTGTGCATGCTCATATAAATAAACAGGGATCTGCAGGTCTTCACCAACGAGCCTTGCCAACTGCTGTGCATACTCAGCAGTTTCTTCCATTGTAATATTTGCAACAGGAATTAAAGGACAAACATCAGTGGCACCCATGCGCGGATGCTCGCCTGTATGCCTGCTCATATCAATTACTTCACCTGCTTTTTTAATTGCTCTGAAAGCAGCCTGCACAACCGCTTTCGGATCACCAACAAAAGTTACAACTGTTCTGTTGGTTGCTTTGCCCGGATCAACATTTAACAATCGAATACCTTCAACACTTTCAATTTCATCTGTAATTTGTTTGATGATTGATGAATCTCTTCCTTCACTGAAATTTGGAACACATTCTATAATTTGTTGCATGCAATTGTTTTAAAAACGGCTAAGGTATTATTTGTGTAAATAATTTTATGAAGAGAATTTTCGTTGGCCAGCTTTTGATCTTCTATCATCGTTCCTCATCTCATTTATCCCGATTATTTCGCATAGGCGTTAAGCTAAGCTTATAAAATATGTCACCGCTTCGCGGTTTGTGCAAATGACAAATCTTTCTATCTGTAATCATGTCAGCCCTTCAGGCTTTTCAATCCGCCACGGCGGATGAAATGATTATAGTAATAACGTACCAGCAATTCACAAAACCCCCGGAGGGGTGATATTTTCGGGAAGAACAATTTTGATCTTGAGTATCCCTGAAATTCATTCACAGCAAGGGTTTCAGCCCAATTTAAACAATATTAGCCTGACGCCTATGCGATTATTTCGGGACTTCCATGTACTGCATGAATATTATTAAGCAACTATTCATCCTTCTTTCTTAAAAACTGCATTACTGCTGCGGCAAACTCAGGTGTTGATGCAGCATGATTATGATCTCCCGGAGTTATTGCCGTTGTTGCATTGGGAAATATCGCAGCCAATGCAGATGCATTGCCATTATCAACATCGCTGTCGCCGTGAATAACCAATACAGGTTTCTTAATTTTCGACAACGCTTCTTTTGGTGTTGATGGCTGGTATTTCTGCAGCAGTGCAAGAGCCTGCTGATCAAGATTTGATTTCTGTACATACTGCACCATACTGTGCAATGCAGGCACTGTATCATAAGCAAGCGCATGATAAAACTGTATGCGCCTTGGCCAATCAGAATTTGTAAAGTCAATGCCCATACCGCCAAATACAGCTTTATCAACTCTTTTATCTAATACAAGCAATCGTGCAGTAATAATGGAGCCTCGTGAATAACCAACAACATCATAATTATTTATGTTCAGTTTTTTCATCAGCAACATAACATCTTTCGCTTCAGCATCATTTGTGTAGGCTTCATCGTTATGCGGTTTATCAGACCTTCCGTTTCCTCTTAAATCAATCAAAATAACCTTATTGCCTGCAGCCAAAAGGCTATCGTATAAAGCAGCATGTTTCCATGAATTACTGTTCACAATAAAACCATGTACCAACAAAACGGGAAACCCTTTGCCATGCACTTCATAATAAATGTTTGTATTATCAAACGATTTAAAATAACCTGAATAAAATGATGGCTTTGTTTGCGCAAACAGGTTGACTGTACAACAGCAAAAGACAAGCGTGGTAAATATTATATGCAGCGTTTTCATTCAGGAAAATTAAGCAAGTATGGTTTATTTATCCGCCTGAAAATTACATTAGCCATATATCTTTAAGGCGATATTTACATAATAGTTTCCTAAATTGCCTGCCCCGGCTTAATCAGGGATTTACAAATACTGATATTTGCCGTCCTAAAAATTAAAAATTTATCATGCGGTTTTTTAATGTTCTTGCCTTATCCGTTGCTTTAAGCTTAGCCTTTATTTCAGTTAATGCACAACCAAGCATCAATGCAAAAAAATGGTACCTGATGGATTCTGCAACAGATAATGTTGATGGGATCAGTATTGACAAAGCATATGATTTTTTGAAAGGGAAAAAATCAGTGCCGATCATTGTTGCGATTATTGATTCCGGTGTTGATACAACACATGAAGACCTGAAAAAAGTTTTATGGACAAATAAAAAAGAGATTCCGGGCAATGGTATTGACGACGATCATAATGGTTATGTAGATGATGTACATGGCTGGAATTTTTTAGGCAATAAGAACGGTGATGATCTTGAAAAAGCCTCTGATGAAAGGTCAAGGGTTTATTACAGGTATAAAGATCAGTTTGACGGGAAAACAATTGATACAACTACTTTATCTGCCGATGAAAAATGGGCTTACCGCGAATGGACGAAGGCAGCCGCAGACATGACCATTTCAAGCGATGAACAGATGGAGGTGATGATGCTTGATGCATTGGACAAAACTTTACGCAAGCAGGATGCAGTGTTACAACAGGAGTTGGGCAAAACAGAATATTCGTTAAGTGATCTTGAACAAACAGAGAATCTTTCAGCGCGCGGAAAGCAGGCAAAGACAAGTTTCCTGAATATTTTAAGAATCGAACAAGTGGACAGTACAACCACCAATACAGCTATACTTTCTGATCTTGAAGAATACCTTGGCAGCAAGCGCAGCGCATTGGAAAATAAAACTACTGCACCGCCTGATTATCGCGCTCAAACAATCAAAGACAATTATCTTGACATCAACGATAAGTATTATGGCAACAACGATATCATGGGTCCTGATGCAGATCATGGTACACATGTATCGGGCATAATTGCAGCGCAGCGTGATAACAACATTGGTATTGACGGCATTGCAGATAATGTACAGATCATGATGATCCGCGCAGTACCTGATGGCGATGAATATGATAAAGACATTGCACTTGCCATTAAATATGCAGTTGACAACGGTGCGAAAGTGATCAACATGAGTTTCGGAAAAGCCTTTTCTCCTGAGAAGAAATGGGTAGATGAAGCGGTGAAATATGCAGAAGACCATGATGTTTTATTAGTGCATGCTGCAGGCAATGAATCAAACAATATTGACTCTTCAGATAATTTCCCTAACCCGGATTTTCTTTACATAAAAAATGTTCCTAAAAACTTTATTACTGTTGGCGCTTATGGCGATCCGCAGGTGAATGACGGAAAACTGATTGCTTACTTCAGCAACTACGGAAAGAATTCAGTAGATGTTTTTGCGCCTGGTGTGAAAATATATTCAACGGTGCCGCATAGTTATGCCTACCATGATGGGACAAGTATGGCTTCGCCTGTTGTAACCGGCATTGCCGCATTAATACGTTCTTACTTTCCACAGTTAAGTGCAGACCAGGTAAAGTATGCTATTGTAAATTCAGGAAGCCATTTCAGTGCAACGGTTAATAAACCAATCCGTGATGATAATACAACTCTCATTCCTGTTCCTTTCAGTGATCTGGGAATAAATCCCGGTTTTGTAAATGCAGCAGGAGCAGTTGAATTAGCCGCTACTTTAAAACCTGAAAAAAAGAATAACGAAAAGAACAACAGTAAAAATTTGCAGAACAATCTTGAAAAAAATTAATAATGGCAAGACCGCAACCAAACGAATCAGCATTTTTTTATCATAAATACATTGCGCTGGCACAAGGCGATACAGTAACTGAAGTTGTAAATAATTATGCATTTGACCTGCAGGAATTTTATAACAGCCTGCCCGATGAATTGGGCGATTATGCATATGATGAAAACAAATGGACGGTAAAACAGGTCTTGCAGCATGTATCAGATGCCGAACGCATTTTTGCTTATCGTGTTTTGCGCATCAGCCGTAACGATCAAACGCCTTTGCCCTCTTTTGATGAGAATGTCTACGTTGAAAATGGTTTTGCTTCCACACGTGCATTATCTGCTTTAAAACAGGAGTTCAATGCAGTGCGTGCAGCAACAGATATGTTCCTGCTTTCCCTGAATGAAGAACAAATAAAACGTGTAGGAACTGCATCTAATAATCCTGTAAGCGTAAATGCATTGGCTTATATTATCTACGGCCATTTGCTGCATCATAAAAATATTTTGCAGGAAAGATATGGGGTATAGGTTTTAATGATAGGCATGATCAGTATTACAATTTCAGTTTCATCATTATATCAGTTTGCTCGTCATCACCCAGTTTAAAAATGTGTTTGTCAAATTCAACGAAACCGTTTTTCTTATAAAAATTTATTGCCCGTAAATTCTTTTCCCAAACACCTAACCAAACATAATCTGCATTTCTCTGCTTTGCAATTTGTACTGCCTTCTCATACAATAATTGCCCTATTTTCTTTCCATGAAATTCCTGTAACACATAAATACGCTCAATTTCAAGTGCATTGTCATCTTTTAATTCTGTTTGTGATGCACCAAAGTTTAGTTTTATATAACCGGTTATGTTATCGTCAAGTACAGCAAAATAAAATGCTGATCCTTTGTTATTAAATTCTGCAGTAAGTTTTTCTAAAGAAAATTCTTCCTTTAAATATTTCTTCATATTCTCTTCAGTATTAACTGCTGAATATGTTTCAAAAAAAGTTTGCCTGCTGATCTTTTGCAATTGATCAATCTTGTTCAGCGTTACACCTTCTATATTTATATTTTCCATATTGCTTATGGTGAAAATTACTGCAGCAAATGTTTTACCTGGTTTTTTTTAATGCAGCGCCCGATAATACAATAGCAGCACTATCTGAAACATTAACGCTAAGGTTGTTTATTTGTGCATGACCAATGTCAAGTATTGAATGGTCCTTGATATATGCGGTAACAGATTTGAAGAACATGGTTTCATCAAAATTATTTTGTTTCCTACCTTTATATTCCACCAAAACACCATTTGCATCATGATACGCTATCTTACCTGCCTGCTGGTTGGCTTGTGACTGATCTCCTGATGCCTGCTTTCTGTAATCAGGCGACATTTCAAATACCACTGCAGATGAATCGCTTTGATAAACATTCACAGAATCCAGGTCAGGATACATACTTTCTACCTCAAACTTTGACCTTCCGGTCATATTAACGGATATGCTCTTCTGTTTAAGCTTTTGCATTTCAAAATGTGTGTTCTTACCGGTAACAGATAAAAGTTCAGGTGAAAATATTCTTACAGGTGTTGCATTTTCAAGATAAAATTTTTCGAAAGGATTAGCCGGTATATAATCAAAGTTCAGGAACAATGTATCATTCTTTATAACAGCTTTTACTTCACCATTATGGTAGTTAACCCATTCCTGCAATAAACGCACAGAAGGTTTATTGCTTTGTTCGTAATAAATATTGGTTCCATTACCTCCTGTAATATTTAAATATTTGAAAGGTTGCTCAAATACTTTTTTATATGTCCAGTACATATCTGTTTTATCAAGCGCATCATATTGCTTTTTCAATATTATGTTTGATGAAAGCAAACCTGCAATCATCACTACAGATATACAAATCAATATGCGTGTTGTAAGTTTCATACATTATTTTTTAAAATTATTTTTTACGAATTCATCATACTTCGCTTTTATTTCCTTGAAGTCCATTTTCAGCAAATAAATATTACGCAGGAAAACAGGCAGTTCATTTTCTTCAAACTGTTCACGCCTGAAATCTAAAATCCGTTCCATTGCATCATCTTCAATAAAATAACCAATGCCTCTTTTGTTGCTGATGATATTTTGTTGTTGTAAAAGATCGTAAGCACGTTGTACTGTATTTGGATTAACTTCTATTTGAACCGCCATTTCCCTGATACTGATTATTTTTTCTCCAAGCTTCCATTTCTTCAATAATATTTGCTCACAAACGTATTCTGCTATTTGTATATAGATCGCCGGATTTTCTTTAAACTCCATGCAGGTAATTTAAAATTCTTTTTCTCTTAAACGTAATAAAGGCAGGAACCATAAAATGACAGGGATAACAAACTCAATAGCTATATGAAAAAAGTTTTCCAGGTTGGCTGGTAACATTAAGGTGCCTGATTCCTTGCCCACAGATAAAGTTATATGATCATAAGGGCCTGCATCGTTTACATTACTGAATAATGCATTTGCTATTATCCAGTTCAAGCCAAAAATTGCAAGCACAATAATACAAATTGCCAGCCCTGTTTTAATAAAAGGGATTTTGTTGAAATATAAACCGCCTGTCAACATCATGCCTGTCAACTGTACAAATAAAGCATATACTTTCCAGGCGATGATGCCATTTAAATCAAAATTGTAAACACTTTCATATTGTTCCTTGTAAAACAGTGAAGTTTTATCAAGGCTATTGTGGTAAGCAGTAACGAATGAGGCATCCATTACATGAAAAAACAATAAAAAAATGAGCGGGTACAATAT
>JABDFS010000013.1 GCA_013286425.1 Bacteroidota bacterium | reverse complement strand
TTGAAACAGGTGAAATGCTCGGAATGAAACAGTTGATGGAATTATTAAGAGAAGAATTTCCGCACTTAAAATTTGGCTACTACAATCCACCGATCGAAAGAATAAAAGGAAACTACGAAAAAGATTTTGCGCATTATGCTTAGCTATTAATGGCAACCATCTGTCGATACATTTATACCTCTTTATTTTTTATTTTAACACTCCACCAAAATAAATACAATGGCAATCAACACTACTTTACTTGGCGAACTTAAACATGAAGCCTCCAGTACAAGAAAAATGCTTGAACGAATTCCTGCTGACAAATTTGACTGGCATCCTCATTCAAAATCTATGAAACTCGGAAGGCTTACAAAGCATATCGCTGAGTTGAATTTGTGGATCGAACGCATTTTACAATCAGATGAATTTGATTTTGCCACAGCTTCTTTTAGTTCCGCTTTTCCTGAAAACATAGAAGAAATTTTAAAAATATTTGATGAAAGACTTGCAGAAGCAACGGTAGCTTTAGAGCAGGCAACAGATGATGACCTTAACAAAATATGGACGGTTAAGCGCAACGGGCAGGTTATGTTTCAAATGCCGAAGAAAGTAGCCATGAGAAGTTTTAGCTATAATCATATCTATCATCATCGCGGTCAGTTAAGTGTGTATTTACGTTTGCTTGATGTTCCTGTTCCCGGGATGTACGGACCTTCTGCAGATGATAAATTCTAAATAAAAAAAGGTTTCAAATTATTGAAACCTTTTTTTATTGAATATTTTTAAAAAACTAAACTGCCATCATTTCTTTTTCTTTCGCAGCAAGATGCTTATCAACCAAAGTAATATATCTGTTTGTTGTTTGCTGCACAGTTTCTTCTGCATCAGCAGCGACATCTTTGCTTAAACCATCTTTCTGCAATCTTTTAATTTCTTCAACTGCATCACGACGAATATTTCTTATTGCTACTTTGGAGTGCTCACCTTCGCCACTTGCTCTTTTAAATAATTCTCTGCGACGCTCTTCAGTCAAGGGAGGAAGAAAGAGGCGGATCTGGTTACCATCATTCTGTGGTGTTATACCAATATTTGCCTGCAATATTGCTTTTTCAATTGCCTGCAACATTTTTTTTTCCCAGGGTTGAATGCTGATGGTACGTGCATCAAGTATGGTAACGTTGGCAACTTGCGTTATAGGTGTCGGGTTGCCATAATATTCAACAAATACTCCGTCAACCATAGTTGGATTTGCTTTGCCCGCGCGGATTTTTGTTAATTCAGCTTCAAGATGATTAATGGCCTTCTTCATAGATGATTCAGCATCATCTATGACAAGTTCCAGTTCTTCTGATTCCATAATCGAAAAAAATTTGAACAAAACTAAGCATCTAAAATTAAATGCTATGAGTCTTCGCCGGACGATACTTTTTCTTTAGGGCGGTAAATAGTATAAACCCTGATATCAGGCACAACTTCATTGGCAATTTCATCGCGCACGATATGCATGTTTTTGCGTACGGGAATAAATTTTTTTAGCATGAATGCCAGGCCAAAATAGAGAATAAACTGTATAGCAATTATTAGGTGCAGATCAAGTTTTTGAATTAAAAAAGTAAATCCTGCAAAAAGAAACTGGGCTGATACTAAAGTTATAGTTACTTCTGTATGAGAAAAACCCTTGTTTTGCAATAAGTGATGCAAATGATTGCGATCAGGTGCCAGCGGTGATTGTTTTTTAGCGATACGTAAAGCAAAAACCCGTAATACATCCATTAGAGGTATCAACAGGAAGCCAAAAGCAATTGCGGGCACGGCACTACTGCCAAGATCAGATTGTATAGCGGTGTTCTCAATAAATTTTATTGAAAGTATGGCACACATTAGCCCGATTGTAGTAGAACCGGAATCTCCCATAAAAATTTTTGCCGGAGGAAAATTGTACATGAGAAACCCCAGCAATGCACCACACATTGAAAAAGATAAAACCGCGTAAGAAAAATTATTATTGATAAAGAAGAAAGTCCCGAAAAACAGGCATGCAATAAAGCCAAGTGATCCGGCAAGACCATCAACACCGTCAATTAAATTAAATGAGTTTATCAGTAACAGAATAGTAAAGGAGCTTACATAAAGGCTTTCGATGTGAGTTAATTCATTAATGCCTAAAAATCCATGCAGATTTGTAATAAGTAAACCACCCTTAAGTGTAAGCATTGCGGTTACAAGCAATTGCCCAACAATTTTTTTCCACGCCTTTAAACAGAATATATCATCGATTACACCTAAAAGAAAAATAATGAAGAAAGCCGCAATAAAATATTGCATCTCTGAATTATAATTACCGTCGGATACCAAAAGAAGGCTAAGTATCAATCCCGAAAAAATAGCAATACCACCCAGCGAAGACACTTCATGACTGTGTATTTTCCTTTCATCAGGAATATCATACAACTTGTTGTCGTGTGCTATGCGTATTATCAAAGGCAGCAAAAAATAGGTTATTAAGTATGCAATAATTATTCCGGCAATCACTTGTACCATGCAAATAAATTTGAGCTTAGGCAAGGTTAAACAACGTCACAAATTTAAAATGTATAATCTAAACGTTTATTATTTTAACAAATTAACTGCCAAACCCATTTTCAAAATCAAATTTTTTTGCAAAATTTATTTATTCAATAGGGTATTAAGAACTGCAGCATTAACTTTTACAGGGTATTGTTTTTTCAAAACATTAAGCCAATCTTTTTCCAACTGCTGTTGATATTCGTTTATTACAATGCCCTTGGCTTCTTCAAAACTTTTTTGTTGAGGTTGATTATATATCTGTAAAACATGCACGAACGTATAAGAATCGCCGGCTTCGTTTACTTCTGACGTTGTTTGATAATCTTTTTCGGCACGCACCTGTTGATGAACAGGTAATTGATCTATCTCGTACCTATTGCTATCAGCATACACAGCATTATATACTGCCACTATATTTCTCCAATCCTGTGGGTTATTTTTTATTTTAAGCGCTATGGAATCGGCCGTTTTTTTATCCTGTGCCGAAATAACAAGAGCAGTTACACTTTGTTTCCATTGGTATTCGGCTGCATGCTGTGTGTAATATTTTTTAAGGCCTGTGCTGTCATCAGACGCTTTGCTCCAAACATGTTTATCCATTACATAAAACAACATGTTTGCATCATTGAATTCTTTTAGTTGTTCAGGGGCAGCGGTATCAAATTCTTCTATATGCTTTCTGTAATAAGCTCCGCATGAAGTTCTAATATAATCATGCATTAATTTTTCATAATTAATTTTAATATTTGGATTTATCGCAACGCCGTTGTTATTCAAATATGAAATCCAGTTTTTAACCGAAAATTTTTCTTTGGTAAACTGAAACAAAATTGTTTCAGAGGTAAATCCCTTATAATTAACAGGCAGTTTGGCAGAGTTCTGTAAGGTACTATCTGTATATATCCATAAATCTGAATGCTTATAAGGCATTTCTTTAAAGCCGGTTTTAGGAAGCCAGCTTTCTACCAAAACATTTTTTGCCGCATCAAGCCTTCCATCATTTTGAATTTGAGTTTGAAGCCAGGCAATATAATTGATGTCATTTTCATTAGCGGGAACAGGAAGTATTTGATTAAGCTTAACGATGTTATACCCATAATTGGTTTTAAAAGGTTTGGTGAAATCATCAGCATTTTTCAGGTTGAATACCGGCTCTTCGAAGTCTGCATCATAATCACCCACTTTTATTTCCATAACGTTCGGCCCCTGATCATAACTCGTATGGCCATAAACAGAATACAGTGGTTCGAACGGAGTGCCTTTTTGTAAAAGACCGTAAACAGAATCAGCAGTATGTTTAATAAAATCTTCCTGTTCATTGGTATATCCCGGGTACAAACTGAAAAGCAATTGTTCAATTCTTCTTCTCCCCAATGCTGGCCTTTCTGAAACATTTTTAAAAATGTGATACCCAACATTACTTTTATATATGCCTGAATAATTACCTGGTTTTATATTATAAATGAATGTTTCAAGATTATATGGCAAGGTGAATACAGTAATGTATCCAACATTTCCCTGAACTGCTTTTACAGAAGAATCGGTTGAATAAGCGGTTGCTACTTCATTAAAACTTTTACCGGCTTTTAAATCGTTGTATGCTTTTTGAATTGCTGCGTATGCCTGTACAGAATCATTACCTTGAAATTTCACAAAAACCTGTTGAAGCTGAATGTCCTTCTGGCTGCGCACAAAAGCTTCATGAAGCAATTTTGTTATATCTGCCTGTTGGTTGATATAATTCTCTGCAAGCTGTCCTTTAAAATTATCTGCTTCACTTATAAGATCAGCATTGGTATTCGCTTTTTCATCATAGGCTGCCTGCAGTTTCAAACGAAAATTTACATATAAGTCAAGATAATCTTTAAGGCTTTGCTCCTTATTCGCTGTTGTATCAGGATTTTTATTGTATGCATCTAAAAATTCTTTTTTAGAAACAGCATGTGTTCCATAAGTGAATAGCGTTTGCGCTTTGACAAAATTTCCAGCAGCAATTATAAAAGTGAAAAAACAAAGCAGTCGTATTTTCATAAGTCAATAGTTTATCGGGAAGAAGTTTTTATTTTTTTGTCTATAAGATCGTTATACTGATCAATACTTAATCCTTTTGCAATGATCCTTTTGTTTTCATCCAGCAGAAAAAAAGTTGGTGTTTGTATTATATCATACAATTGCCTGTAATCAGCTTGCTTGGCCTGTTCAATTTCGGTTTTCTTTTCTTTTGTTTCATATGCATGATACCAGCCATTCAGCTTGTGTTCAACTATAAATTTTTTCCAGTCGTCAACCACATAATCATTCACACAAACCGCTAATATTTTTACACCCTGCGCTTTCCATTTTGCTTCATAAAACGAATCAAGCCTTGGAATCTGTAATTGGCAATGGCTGCAATGCGGATCCCAAAACGCAACAAATGTAAGCGGCGCTTTTATGTCATACAAAGAAACAACTGAACCCGAAGTATCAGTAAGCACTAGCGGCGGTGCCTGGTCGTTTATCTGGTTTGCCATAAGGCTATATGCGCGATCGAAAATGTATTTGCGTTGTTTTTCATTCAGCCATGAAGTATCACCTCTTGCATAAAAATTCTGAAACAAAAAGAGGAACACTTTATCCTGTCCCATAAATTCCGGGTTAATATATTTATCTGTGAATTTGCCCAGCAAATAAGTATGCACCTGTTCGTTATTTCTTGAAGCAAGCAGCATGTAATTCACTTCATTAATTATTGAATCAGGATCGGGCGATACATAATATTTGTAATAATCTTCAAGCTTTGGTTCAAAAAAAGGCGTGTATAAAATGATGCTGTCATTAAAATCAACATTATCCCAATAATGATCTTTTACATAATAAAACGGATAAGCAGAATCCAGCGTTCCGTCGGCGTGCGCAGGCATTTGCGGACGGTCCGGAACTTTCGCCACCTGCAGTAAAGTTGCCAGCATAGTGCCGGATTGCTTGTTCATTACATCATTACGGTAGTTTGTCAATTGTGCAGCCGAAGCCATTAATTGTTTACTTGCGGCAACAGAATCTTCTTTATTGGGAGCATTTTTTAATTGTTGTTGTAAGCTATTTAATACAGGAGAAATTTTTGAGAGGAATGCCGTATAATTCTGAAAAACATCGTTGTCTGGTGAGCCGGTAAATTTTGTTTGATCTGGTTTGGTTGAATCGGCAACGAGCGAAAAATGCTGGCTCTTGTCCATCAATATATCAAACATTATAACCCTTTGCGGTGATACAATAAAATAAATGCCCTCGGGCAATTTTTTTGCACCCTTAAAAACAGCTGTGCCTTTTGCATCAGCTATGGCAGAATCTGCCAATTGTTTTCGTTTGCCAAAATAATTTCCAAGATATATCTGCGCATTTTTATAATCGGTAGTAACTCTTATTTCGTAACCGGTTTTGGTTTGTTGCGCAAAAGTTGTGGTAGTAAAAATAAAAAGCAAAAGCGCGGCAAAAAATATCCTCATGTAAAAAAAATTGGCGTAAATATATTTCAATATCTATTTGCTTTTGTTAATCCAATGTAAAACAGCATAAGCAACAGTAGCGAGTGATTTGATTTTTGAAACTGAATGAAGTTATTTTGCGCTTGTGAAGAGAAAGCAAAACATAATTCTTGAAGACCTGCTGATTGAGAACTATGCAGCCGAAGGTAAATCGTTGGCGAAACTGGATGGCAAAGTAATTTTTGTGGAAAACACGGTTCCGGGCGATGTGGCCGATGTTCAGTTGTACAAAAGCAAGAAAGATTGGGCTGAAGGGTTTCCGCTTGAAATAAAAAAGTTTTCTGAAGACAGGGTTGATCCTTTCTGCGCACATTTTGGTGTGTGTGGCGGCTGCAACTGGCAAATGCTTCCATACAACAAACAGCTTGAATACAAACAACAACAGGTATATGATGTTTTGAAAAGGATCGGGAAAGTGCAACTGCCGGAATTATGGCCAATCATCGGTGCACCGGAAACAAAGTTTTACCGCAATAAACTTGAATACTCTTTTTCGGCAAAGCAATTTATTCCGGAAGTAATGTTCAGGCAAATGAAAAAAGAAGACGTTGATTTCAAAGCCTTGCAGGAAAAAAAAGTTGCCGGCTTTTATGCAAAAGGTGTGTTTGATAAAGTGGTGAATATTGATAAATGCTGGCTTCAGCCTGAACCTACAAATCAATTACGAAATAATATTGCCGAATTTGCAAGGCAACACAATTTTTCTTTCTACGATTTTAAACAGCATGCAGGTTGGTTAAGAAATATGATGGTGCGCATTGCATCTACGGGTGAGATCATGCTGAACCTGGTGCTGGCTTCTGAAGACAAAAAGAATATGCAGTTGCTGTTTGATTTTATTCTAAACCAATTCCCTCAGCTAACAACATTGCTGTATACCATTAATCCCAAACGTAACGACAGTATTTATGATCTTACTCCGGTTGTGGTAAAAGGCAATGGTTTTATAACAGAACAGCTTGAAGATTTCAGATTTAAAATAAGTCCGAAATCTTTTTTTCAAACTAACACAAAACAGGCAGAAAGATTGTATACAATTGCAAGGGATTTTGCAGAATTATCAGGCAAAGAGGTAGTGTACGATCTGTATTGCGGTACAGGAAGCATTGGTATTTTTGTAAGCCGGAAAGCAAAAAAGATCATAGGCGTTGAGGTGATCGCTGAAGCCATTGTTGATGCAAAAGAAAATGCCGCTCTTAATAATATTTCAAATACATCGTTTTATACAGGAGATGTAATTGATATTTGTAGCGATGAATTTTTTGAAACAAATGGAAGGCCCGGTGTAATGATCGTTGATCCGCCACGCGCCGGATTGCATGTAAAGCTGGTTGAGAAATTGTTGCAGATTGAAGCGCCGTTGATTGTTTACGTAAGTTGTAACCCGGCAACACAGGCAAGAGATATTAATCTTTTAGATGAGAAATATAGCATTGAAAAAGTGCAGCCGGTAGATATGTTTCCGCATACGCATCACATAGAAAATGTAATGCAATTAAAATTAAGAACTGTTTAAACCAATTTAATGAGAGAATTCAGGCCCGGTCGTTTCCAGATTCTGCCTACTATCATAAAGAATTTGCTTATCATCAATGTATTGATGTTTATAACAAGACAAACAATACAACACGATAATTATACACCGATGGATGATCTGCTTGCATTACACACCTGGCAAAGCCCTTTGTTCCAGCCATGGCAATTTGTAACACATCTTTTTATGCACGGCAGTTGGGATCATATACTTTCGAACATGTTTGCATTGTGGATGTTTGGTTCCGTGCTGGAAAATTTATGGGGTCCGAAGCGATTCCTCACTTTTTTTATCGTTTGTGGTTTAGGCGCAGCGCTTATGCATATGACGGTTCTGTATTTTGAAACGAACTCTTTGTTGAACGATTATAATGCACTATTGCAGCATTTTAATTTCGGAACATTTGAGAACTTTTTTGCTCAACATCATGTTGCCGATTATATGCAGAATACAAATTATTCTGAAATTGTAGATCAATACAGGAATAATCCTAACGATCCTATGGCAGCACACCAGGCTTCACTTATTATAGAAGGGTTTAAAGATGCACAATTGAACGAGCCCACTTTAGGCGCGTCAGGAGCTATATTCGGTTGTCTTGCGGCGTTCGGATATCTTTTCCCAAATACATACATATATATTTATTTTTTCCTGCCACTAAAAGCAAAATGGTTCGTACTTATATATGCAGGCATTGAATTGGTTACAGGTTTGCAAAACAGTGCCGGCGATAATGTAGCGCACTTCGCACACTTAGGTGGCGCACTTTTTGGTTTAGCCCTGGTTTATTTCTGGAATAAAACCAACCGGCAAACACTTTATTAAATGTAACTTTAGTAAACCTATGGCAGTAAGAGAGCAAAACAGAGCGAGAAAGATTTTATTGGGCGAGGATCATAATGCTTTAACGTGGCTTATTATTTTAAACGCCTTGTTTTTTGCTTCCATACTTTTTATAAAAGTGATCTATGATCTAACTACCGGCCATTTACAGTCAACAGAGTTTAGTATTGATAGTTGGGTAGCAATGCCCGCAGAAGGTTACCGCTTCCTTACACGTCCGTGGACAATCCTTACTTATATGTTCGCTCATAACAGTATCTGGTATCTTATAAGTACAGTGCTTTGGCTTTGGTGCTTTGGTTATATTTTACAGGACCTTGCCGGAAACAATAAACTGTTTCCAGTTTACTTATACGGCGGCGTAGCGGGAGGATTATTCTTTTTAATAACTGCCAATTTAGTTCCTTCTATTCATGCAAATGCAGAAGCATATTCTTTAATGGGAGCAGGCACTTCAGTTATGGCTGTAGCTATAGCTGTAACAACGCTTACTCCAAACTTTCGGATAATGCCCATGATCAACGGCGGCATTCCCTTGTGGGTAATTACATTGATATTTGTTGCTATTGATTTTGGAACAATAGGATTATCCAATCCTGCGGTAGCTGTAGCACATTTCGCAAGTGGTTTAATGGGTTTCTTTTTTGTATACCAGTTAAAACGTGGTAATGATATTGGCAGATGGATGACAAATTTTGTCAATTGGTTCAACAACCTTTTCAATCCTGAAAAAAAATACGAAGAGCAAAAATTTTTCTATTCTTCAACAAGAAAACCCTTTGAAAAAAAACCTCATTTCAGCCAGCATAAACTTGATGAGATCCTGGATAAAATAAATGAGAAAGGCTACCATTTTCTTACCGAAGAAGAAAAAGAATTTCTAAAGCAGGCAAGCAAAGAAAATTTATAGCAGCCGGATCAAACTGATCTTCCTACATGAAGAAATTAATACAAGCAGCATGGATCATATTCTGTATTATTCTTACCGGGATATTTATTGCTGTATGTTTTAGTGCTTACGTTTCTCCTGCTTCATTTTCTTACATGCCTTTATTGGCTATTGCATTTCCATATTTTTTTATAGCAGTTCTCACTGTTGGTTTAATTAATCTTTTATGCAACAGAAAGATTGCTGTAATAATGCTTGTGAGTTTATTACTGGGGTTTATAAATCTGTCGCATATAATAGCATTCAACTTTAATACAAATGCTTTAAAAAGTGATTCAGCATTAAGAATAATGACGTGGAATACGCAGGATTTTGTCGACCTCAGAGTTACTTCAACAATACCTTCTAAAATGCTGGATCTGATCGCACAAAATAATCCAGACATAGTGTGCATGCAGGAGTTTACCAATATAGAGGGTACAGAAAGATATGTTTGCATTAAAAAGGAAATGGATTCATTGGGATATAAATATTATTTTATGTCGAACGATGAATACAATGTTATGAAGAATGTGGTTGAAATAAGAGGCACTACTGTGTTTTCAAAAATCCCTTTTGCTGATAGCGGCCGCATTAATATTAATAACACAGATGAGAATGAAAACCTTGTATATGTTGATATAAGTTTCAAGAACAAATCTTTGCGTATTTATACTGCGCATCTTAAATCTTTTTCTTTATACAAAGACACGGAAAATACCAAACAGGATATTTATGAAATAACTTATAACCGCAAAAGAAATATTCAATACAAGCTGCGCGACGTAGAACGTTTTCATCAAAAGGAAGTGGATATCATTCACAACTCAATTGCTCAAACATCATTGCCCGTTATTTATTGCGGTGATCTGAATGCAGTTCCTTCTTCATATACCTATCGCATTTTAAGAAATAATTTCCAGGACGCATTTCTTGAAAAAGGCTCGGGCATTGGCGCTACATTTTATAAAGTTGCACCCATGCTACGCATTGATTATTGCTTTGCCGATAAACGATTTAAAATAATGAATTGCTATGTTGTTGATAAAAAGCTCTCAGACCATTATCCTGTAATTACAGATATGCAATGGAAATAATTTATTAGTTAATTCGTTATTTTTATTCATGGCAAGCATTGTACGCAGCACTGTAAAAAAAATTCTTTTTATACTCACTATCATACTGTGCGTGGTTTACATGCTTACTTTATTCGTACCGTATCTTAATCCGCAACATTGGTGGCTTATAGGTTTTCTTGGACTAACTTTTCCTTACTTATTCTTTGTATTGTTGTTTGTTTTTTTCTTTTGGTTGATTGCAAAACCAAAGCTTGCATTAATCCCTTTAGTTGTAATGCTAATAGGCATAAAACAATTATTCGTAAGCTTTGCATTCCATTTTCCTAATTCTGATCTTAGTAAAAAACCAGACAGCACCATCCGCATCATTAGCTGGAATGTTGCCAACATGTATGGCTTGAGCAATGATGTAGAAATAAAACTGCATAACCGTATAGAACTTGCACAATCCGTACTTGATCTGAACCCTGATATTGTTTGTTTACAGGAGTTCAATCATTCTTACACACAAGGAGAAAATGCAGACAATATTGGTCTTTTCTCCAAGCAATTGCCCAATTATTTTTATTCAAAAGATTTTAATAAAGAGAATGGATATTACACGTCAGGCTCTGTTGTTTTTTCAAAATATCCAATTATAGATTCAGTAAAAGTTACTTATCCCGGCACAGACAATGGCAGTCTTATTTATGTTGATCTGAAAGTGAACGATGATACATTGCGCATTTTTACAACGCACCTGCAATCGTTCGGGTTTAATAATGCTGATTATGCAGAGCTTAATAAAATAAAACAGCGCGATGATCAATCACTTGAAGCTTCAAAAAATATTTTTAATAAGATGAAAGCTGCATTTACAAACCGCGGTATGCAGGCGGATATTGTGCAGCGGTTCACTGATTCTTCAACATACCGTTCTGTTGTTTGCGGCGATTTTAATGATGTGCCTACATCATACACCTACTTTCACATTCGCGGTAAATACAGGAATGATGTCTTTCTGCAAAAAGGGCTTGGTGTTGGAAAATCATACAACTCACTTGCGCCTATGCTTCGAATAGATTATATACTGCCCGATACGTCTTTCAATGTAACGCAATTTGATATGACCGATGAAAATCTCAGTGACCATTCCATGCTGATCACTGATCTCAAATTAAAATAACGTAGAATAAGATAGCTAGGTGACGTCATTTCAACGTTGAGAGAATTGCGAAGCAATCATTGAGACAATTTAAAAATTATTATGCCCGAAATAAATCTCCTGTCATTCGAACCATAAAAAATTTATGAGAATTCTCTGCACATCAAGGTTGTAAATATCAACTTACACCATTCGTTGCAACTTCTTTTGAAATTTTATTTACCAGTCCCTGTAAAACTTTTCCTGGCCCACATTCTGTAAATTCTGTTGCACCATCTGCAACCATTGTCTGCACACTTTGTGTCCAGCGTACAGCGCCTGTTAACTGTGCGATCAAATTATTTTTTATTGCAGATGGATCTGTTACTGCAGTTGCCACAACGTTTTGATAAACCGGGCAACTTGCTTCATTAAAATTCGTTGACTCAATAGCGGCAGTTAATTCTTCTTTCGCAGGTTGCATTAATACTGAATGAAAAGCGCCGCCAACAGGCAATAACAACGCACGTTTTGCCCCGACTTCTTTCATGCGCGCGCAGGCAATATCAATTGCTTCCGTTGCTCCGCTGATTACCAACTGGCCGGGACAATTATAATTAGCAGCTACTACAACCATCCCTGTTTCAGCAGCAACAGCCGCACATATCTCTTCAACTTTTTTATCTTCCAAACCCAACACAGCTGCCATGGTTGATGGATTTATTTCGCATGCTTTCTGCATTGCCGTTGCACGAATACTTACAAGCTTTAGCGCATCTTCAAAACTTAAAACATTGTTGGCAACAAGCGCAGAAAATTCGCCCAAGGAATGGCCTGCAACCATATCCGGTTTTGCATCATTCAATGTTTTAAATGCAACTACAGAATGTAAAAAAACAGCAGGTTGCGTAACCTTTGTTTGTTTCAATTCTTCATCAGTTCCGCCAAACATTATATCACTTATGCTGAAACCAAGAATTTCATTTGCTCGCTCAAATAATTCTTTCGCTTGTGCATTGGTATCATATAAATTTCTGCCCATGCCGCTGAACTGAGAGCCTTGCCCGGGAAATATGTAAGCGTGTTTCATGTAATTATTTTTTGGATGACTTATTTAAAATCTTTTACAAAGATGCAATGCGTAATTCAATTCAATTGCAGAAAATATAGCAACTTATAATTCGGATATTGTAAGATAAACGTATTATGGGCTATAAAATTTACAATCTTAAAGAAGTCTCTCTTAAATAAATAAGCGAAGTGTTACACGAGTTTCATCAGCTCATGCGTTAGGCGCCTTCTGCGATTCGGTTCCACCGTAGGTGGAATTGAAAAAATCCAAAGGATATTTTTTCAAAGAAGCGCAGACGGCGCCGTTGCATGAGCGAGGCCATGCGGCCATGAGCAATAAAATTTAATTATTTAAGATAAAAGAAAGTAACAGCATACGTTTACATTTTTAAATATTCTATAATTCTTTGAAAGTTACATTTGCGCAGATGAAAATAATTCCGTTTATAATTATTGTTTGTACTGTTTTGTTTGCATGCAACAACAGCGAAAACACAACTGCTAAAACTGATGCATCTCAGCAGGACGCACTAAAATTATTTACGGCGAAAATGCAGCAACAGTTGAAAGAATTTCCTGACAGTCCGGGTTTGCGGCTTCAATATGCATTTGCATTAGACAGTTTGAAAATGTATAAGGAAGCATTGGATCAAATGGATTCAATTGTAGAAAAAGACAGTCTTAATTACGGGATGTTGTTTGCGCAAGGTCAAATTGCAGAAGATGCGGGTGATAATTTACTTGCTTTAAAAAGTTACAGCAAAGCTGCCGGTGTGTATGAATCTCCTGATGTTTTGCTTGCACTTGCAAACCTTTATGCAGAGAAAAAAGATGAACGCGCAATTTTGTATTGCTCACGTGTGAAAGCATTAGGTTTGGGAAGAGATGCTGATGCGAACTGTGCATTTATTGTTGGTGTTTATTATGCGCGCATTCATAAAAGTGATGAAGCTATAAAATATTTTGATGAATGCATTACCGATCACTATACTTATATGGAAGCCTACATAGAAAAAGGGTTGATATATTTCGACAGGCAGCAATATGATAAAGCACTCAACATTTTTCAGCTTGCATCAACGGTAAATAACTTATATGCTGATGCCTATTATTACCAGGCGCGTTGTTATGAAATGATGAGTAAGAAAGACAGTGCTGTATTGTTTTTTAAGCAATCGCTGCAGATTGATCCGACGATGGATGAAGCGAAAACACGATTAAAACAATTAGGAGCTGAATAAACAAACGTAAATACTCAACATGCAATATTCAATAATTAATATTCAGCAGAAATATTTTATAAATTGAGCATTGATTATTGAATGTTGATTATTGTGTATTTATAAATCTATAAATTAAATCAAGAACATGTCAATCGTTGCACCATCATTGCTCGCGGCAAATTTTTTAAGACTGGAAGATGAATGTAAAATGATTAATGAAAGTGTGGCAGACTGGCTGCATCTTGATGTAATGGATGGCCGCTTTGTTCCAAACATAAGTTTTGGTATTCCTGTTATTGAGCATGTGCGCAAAGCCACAACGAAAATCTGCGATGTGCATTTGATGATCGAAGCACCCGGCGATCTTGTTCCTGCATTTAAAAAAGCTGGTGCCGATAATATCATCGTGCATTGGGAAACCTGTCCTAATCTTCACCGCAACATTCAGCAGATAAGAGAGCTGGGCATGAATCCCGCTGTTGCCATCAATCCGCACACACCTGTTTTTTTACTGGAAGATATTTTACCCGATCTGCATCATGTGCTTATTATGACTGTTAATCCGGGCTTTGGCGCACAAAAATTTATTCCGCATTCATTGGAAAAAGTAAAGCAATTGCGCAAATTAATTGATGATAAAAAACTGAATGTTTTAATTGAAGTGGATGGTGGTGTTACTGTTGAAAATGCACAGGATTTAGTTAACGCCGGTGCAGACGTTTTAGTGGCAGGCAATACTGTTTTCAGTTCCACTGATCCAAAAGAAACAATACAAAAATTAAAGGCTGTTTCACGATGATTGCCCTTCACTTTCGCCAATAAGCTTTTCTGCTTCCTGTACGGCTGTACCTTCTTCAATCTTTCCTTCTACTTCAAGCATGCGGATGGCTTTTGCGCCCTGCAAAAATTCAGAAGCAAAAATAAAATCGTTCAACTGGTCGCTTTTGCTAAAGATGATCTCTTTATTATTTCCTTCCCATTCTTTTTTGCCTTTGTATAAATACACAATGTGATCGCCGATCTCCATAACGCTGTTCATGTCATGTGTAACCACAAGCGTTGTAATGTTATATTCTGTCGTTATTTCTTTAATAAGTTTATCAATCACCAGCGATGTTTGCGGGTCAAGACCGCTATTAGGTTCATCACAAAAAAGATATTTAGGGTTTAATACGATTGCTCTTGCAATACCCACGCGTTTCTTCATACCGCCGCTTATTTCTGCAGGATATTTATTGTTCGATCCTGTCAGCTCAACACGTTCAAGTACTTCATCAATCCGTTTCTTTTTATCGCGATAACTCATGTTAGAAAACATATCAAGCGTAAAAATAATATTCTGTTCAACCGTCATCGAATCAAACAAAGCAGAACCCTGGAACAACATACCAATTTGCTGGCGCAATGCTGTTCTTTCTTCACGATCCATTTCAAGCATGTTCTTGCCATCGTATAAAATTTCACCCTGGTCAGGTTTAAACAATCCAACAATACATTTGGTAAAAACCGTTTTGCCACTTCCGCTCGAACCAATGATCAGGTTGCATTTGCCTGTGCCAAACACGCCGCTTATTCCATCAAGAATTGTCTTTTCGCCAAAACTTTTCTTTATGTCTTTTACTTCTATCATACGCCTGTCCTTTGAAAAGAAATTAAAAATTATGAAATAATTTTTGTCTTAGTTATGTTGCCGGCTTTTGTGCTGATGGCATCACGGTTGCGTCGCAACACTTATACTGCATCAATACTATTCAGCGATCTCATCATTCACCACTCACTATTGACCATTCACCACTACAACACTTCAACCTGGTTCTTCAACAGATCTTCAAACTCATCCCGCTTTCTTATTAAATGCGCTTTGCCATCTTTCACCAACACTTCAGCAGGCTTCAAACGCGAATTAAAATTACTGCTCATTTCAAAACCATACGCGCCGGCATTGTAAAAAACAAGGTAATCGCCTTCGCGCACTTCATGCAGTTTTCTGTCCCACGCAAACGTGTCTGTTTCACAAATATTTCCAACCACTGTATAAATGCGTTCCGCACCGTTTGGGTTACTTATATTTTCTATGCGGTGATAGGCTTCATAAAACATCGGCCGTATCAAATGGTTGAACCCGCTGTTTACACCTGCAAAAACCGTGGCAGTTGTTTGTTTTACCACATTTGCTTTCACAATAAAATATCCTGCTTCACTTACCAAAAATTTTCCGGGCTCAAACCATATCTCCAGTTTGCGTTTGTTTTCTTTCTCAAATTTTGAAAACGCTTCGGCTAATCTTTTACCCAGGTCATGCACATCTGTTCTTACATCATCATCGTAATAAGGCACTTTAAATCCGCTGCCCAGATCAATAAATTCTATATCCTTAAAATGCTCTGCCATTTCAAACATAATGTCAAGGCCGGCAATAAAAACATTCGTGTCTTTTATTTCGCTGCCGGTATGCATGTGCAGGCCGTTCACTTTTAGTTTGGTTGATTTAATGATGCGTTCAATATGACGAACCTGGTGAATAGAAATACCAAATTTGCTATCAATATGCCCGGTTGAAATTTTAAAATTTCCACCCGCCATAATATGCGGGTTTAAGCGAACGCAAACAGGATATGAATTTCCATACTTATTGCCAAAGCGCTCCAGTATAGAAATGTTATCTATGTTAAGATGAACGTTCAATGCTTTGCCGGCTTCTATTTCTTCAAAGTCAACACAGTTAGGCGTAAACAAAATTTTATCAGGTGTAAAACCGGCTTTCAATGCAAGCTTCACTTCGTTGATGCTAACACAATCGATGCCGGCGCCCAAGCTGTTCAGCAGCTTTAAAATATTAATATTGGTTAATGCCTTTGCAGCATAAAAAAATTTAGCCTTACAATTCTTAAAGGCTGTGTTCAGTTCATTTAATTGTTCTTCTATTTTTTCTGCGTGATAGATGTATACCGGCGTCCCAAATTCTTTTGCGATATCAATCAGTTGTTCTTTGCTCAGTTGTTGCGGCATCAAATAAAAAATTAGTCTGCAAAAATAAGCGGAAGAAGATTGTTTTTATTACAAGCCTTATTCTTTAGCAATTTATATGTGCCAGTTGTTTAGTGAAGCATTTGTATCATTTTCTTTCAACTCAACGCCTGAAAGCTTTAACCTGAATGCTTCTTTAATGAGATAGAAAATTTTATTTGCTGCTTCTTTATATTTCAAACCTTCAGGCCTTATATTGGAAACACAATTGCGGCGTTCATCTTTCAAGCCGATAGAAGGATTATAGGTTATGTACGCGCCCAAACTATCAGGCGAACTTAAACCCGGCCTTTCACCAATTAATATCAAAGAAAGTTTAGCGTTCATCCATGAGGATACTTCATCTGCAATGGCAACTCTTCCTCTTTCAATCAAACACAAAGGCGCAATTTTAATATTCGCTTTGTTTAATAAAGGCATTAATGCTACCAATATATTTTTTGCGTGATTGTTTATAGCCGTTGCCGATAAGCCATCCGTTATTGCAATACAAACATCATATTGCATATCTCTCAAAACAGATAATTGTTCTATCGAATTTTCATCAAGCTTTCTTCCAAGATCAGGTCGTTTTAAATAAAGATGTTTATCTGTTGCCTTACTCTTTAAAAGAAAAACGGGGAGGTTAAATGACTTCAGCTCTTTTGATAATTTATCAATTTCCAACAAGGAAAAAACAGCATCCCTTGCATGTGCATGATCCATCTTGAATTGCAACATTTCTTTTGCCGGAACAGAAACACCTTTCTTGCCCAATGCAATTCTTGCCTGTGTATATTTTTTTATTGATTGCGATGCTGAAATATTTTTATTTGACTGCATGCATTGGTTATAAAAACTTTTCCATCAATTGTTTTTGCAAGGTAAGTGACGGAAGCATATTTCCGTCATCATCGGCAAGGCCTTGCTGCAGTAGCCAGCTTTCAAATTCGGGAGCAGGTTTTAAGCCAAGCGCTTTGCGCACAAACAATGCATCGTGAAAAGAGGTTGACTGATAGTTGAGCATAATATCATCTGCACCGGGAACACCCATAATAAAATTGCATCCTGCAATGCCAAGTAAGAGTAAAAGATTATCAATATCATCCTGGTCTGCTTCTGCATGATTGGTGTAACAAACATCAACGCCCATAGGCAGGCCCAACAGCTTGCCGCAAAAATGATCTTCCAATGCAGCGCGTGTTATTTGCTTGCCATCATACAAATATTCAGGGCCGATAAAACCAACAACGGAATTTACCAGGTGCGGTTTGAAATGTCTCGCAACCGCGTATGCTCTTGCTTCACAGGTTTGCTGGTCAACACCATGATGCGCATTGGCTGATAATGATGAACCCTGGCCTGTTTCAAAATACATAACATTATTACCAACAGTTCCGCGTTGTAATGATAAAGAAGCTTCATATGCTTCATTCAACATAGAAAGATTAATACCAAAACTTTTGTTTGTTTTTTCTGTTCCGCCGATGGATTGAAATACGAGATCAACCGGTGCGTCTTTGTTTATAAGATCAAGTGTTGTAGTTATATGAGATAGCACGCATGCCTGCGTTGGAATAGAAAATTTATGGATCAGTTCATTCATCATGTGCAACAACAAATGCGCTTGTGCAGGATTATCTGTTGCAGGATTAATACCTATGACTGCATCGCCGCTTCCTAACAATAAACCATCAATTATGCTGGCTGCAATGCCTTTGGGATCATCAGTCGGATGATTGGGTTGAAGCCGCGCTGCAAATCTTCCTTTTAACCCGATCGTATTTCTGAAACGTGTTACTACTTCACATTTTTGGGCAACAAGAATCAAATCCTGGTTGCGCATGATCTTGCTTACTGCAGCAATCATTTCAGGCGTAAATGCAAACTGTAATTGTTGTAACAATGTTGTATGTGCATCATCACTCAATAACCAATCTCTTAATTCGCCAATTGTATAAGCGCTTATATATTTAAAATTAACTGCATCATGTGTATCAATTATCAGCCTTGTTATTTCATCTGTTTCATACGGAATGGTTGCTTCACTCAAAAAGTTCTTTAGAGGAACATCAGCCAGGCAAATTTGCGCGGCCACTCTTTCTTCATAACTGTCAGCAATTAAACCGGCGAGCGCATCGCCGCTTCTGAATGGCGTAGCTTTTGCCATCAATGTTTTAAGATCATTGAAATGGTAAGTATGATTATGTACAGAATATTTATACATGACCGTCCCAATCTTAAAGGGAGTTATTTAAAGTTGCACTGTTTTTATTAAACAACCTGAACATAATAAATGCTACAACCAATCCTGCGAAAAATATAATGCTCAATAAGAAATTATAGTAAATGATTGCAATCAATGAAACGATAGAAAGCAATAATGCAATTGCCGGAAACCATGGATACAAAGGTGTTTTGAATGAAGGCTGGTGTGTTGGTTGCTTTCTTAATTTGAATAAACTTATCATACTGATACAATACATCACTACTGCGCCCAATGCAGAAATGATGATCACTTTATCCGTTGTGCCGGTGAACAATGATAACAGGCCAACAAGCATTCCTGCAATTAATGCCCAATGCGGCGTTTGAAATTTTGCATTCACACTGCTTAAAAATCCTGGCAAAAACCCACTTCTTGATAAAGCAAATATTTGCCTTGAATAACCAATTATTAAACTGTGAAAAGAAGCAATCAAACCAAACAAACCAATGCCTGCAAAAATTTTTGTCCAGCTATTTGTTTGTCCAAGCACCATGCTTATAGATGCAGGCAAGGGATAATCGATCGTGCTTAGACTTTTCCAGTTGCCAACGCCGCCGGAAAAAATCATCACCGCCAATGCAAGCAACACTAATGTTGCAATGCCGGCAATATAACCTTTGGGAATATTGCGCCTGGGCTCTGTTACTTCTTCTGCAACCATTGCCACACCTTCAATGCCTAAATAAAACCATATTGCAAAAGGTATGGCTGCGAAAATTCCTGCATAACCAAAAGGCAAATTATTCTGCATAAAATTTTCTGTTTTGAATGCAGGCGAAACAATGCCGATGAAAACTAAAAGTTCAATCACTGCAAGTATGGTCACGATAAGATTGAATACTGCAGATTCTTTTATACCTGATAAATTGATAATGGTAAAAATAATATAACATGCAACAGCAGTATACATAACCGGAATGCCGTTATGCAAAAAATGAACATAGCTGCCCAATGCAAATGCAATGGCGGGGGGCGCAAAAACAAACTCTATCAGCGTTGCATAACCTGCAATTAAACCACCCGTTGGCCCGAATGCTTTTAGTGCATAATCAAAAGGACCGCCGGCTTGCGGAATGCTTGTAGTTAATTCAGTAAAGCTGAAAATAAAAGTAATGTACAGAACAGTGATGATAAGTGTTGCGATGAGAAAGCCCATTGTACCTGCAACACTCCAGCCATAATTCCAGCCAAAATATTCACCGGAGATTACAAGACCAACAGCCAAAGCCCATAAATGCACAGGCTTCAGCACTTTTTTTAAAGCGCTGTTTGTTTGCTTGCTCATGCATGTAAACTAATACATAAAATTGAAGGAAAGAAATTCAGGCTGAAGCAAGACAGATTAATATTTTAAGTTATGAGAAGCTTAAGCTTTGATATAATTATTGTATAAGGATGGGTATGTAATCGTGTCATAACTCTACCAGGTCTGAATTGCTATAGGTAGGGTTTAAGTGGGGTTTGCCTGCCAGTTATCAGCGCTTTGGCAGGAAGTAGAGTCTCTATAAGGTCTCTATAATGTCTCTATAAGGTCTCTGTAAGGTCTCGCACGAGTAGCAGTTTTTTCAGCAGTAATTTTAATTAATATGGAGATATCGGCAGGTTATAGCAATATAACAAAAAAGCCTAAAGCAACTGCTGCATTTTTTTGCATAAAGCAATTTTTTATTTCTTATTAAAACATAACTTTAATTCATTGATCCTTTACTTTTTTGAATGATCTCTGAACCTTTTACCATGAAAAGAAAACTGCTGCTGTTACTTATTTCACTTGCTTTTATTATACATGTTGCTGCACAATCAAAGCAATATAAAGTTGCTGTGGTTGCGTTTTATAATCTTGAAAATTTTTATGACACCGTTGATAATCCAAATATTAATGATGAAGATTTTTTGCCGAACGGCGTAAAGAATTATAACAGCAAAGTATATAATACAAAGGTTGAACATCTTGCCACTGTTATTTCACAGATAGGAACAGATATAAATGCTGATGGCATCGCAATGATCGGTGTTGCTGAAATAGAAAATGATACAGTGCTGAATGATCTTATTCATCACCCGTTATTGAAAAATCGTAATTACAATTTCGTGCATTACGATTCAAAAGATATACGCGGTGTTGATGTTGCGTTGTTATACAATCCAAAATATTTTACGGTCATCAACAGTAAAAAATTATTTGTGCATTTACCAAGCGGCAGCAAGTCGTCGTATTTTACAAGAGATGTTTTATGGGTTAAAGGAGTTTTAAATGGTGATACTATTCACGTATTTGTAAATCACTGGCCAAGCAGGGTAGGAGGCGAGCAACGCAGTGAACCCGGCCGTGCAGCCGCTGCTGAAGTTGATAAGATCGCTATTGATTCAATTGAAAAATATAATGCGAATGCAAAGATCATTGTTATGGGTGATCTGAATGACGATCCTGTTTCGCTAAGTGTTACCAAAGTGCTGAATGCAAAAGGAAATATCAATGATGTACAACCCGGTGGCTTATACAATCCATGGATCAATATGTATAAAAAAGGAATCGGCACGCTTGCTTATAATGATGCATGGGGTTTGTTTGACCAGATCATTATCAGTTCAACATGGCTGGATAAAAATCAAAACGGTTATTTCTTTTACCAGGCGCATATCTTCAACAAAGAATTCATGGTTGAAAATATTGGCAAGTATAAAGGTTACCCTATGCGCACCTGGGATGGTAATATTTATCGCGGCGGTTACAGCGATCATTTTCCTACTTATATTATTTTATTGAAGAGGTTATAATCTTAAAGTGTTGTGTAATTAGAATGATTTGGTATGTTATCGGTCTGACGCTTTCATGCGTCTGACCATTTATCATCATAATGTTTTAACTCTTGATCATTCACTACTGTTTGTTAGTAGATAATTGTTTTTTGTATGCAGTTATCTTCATTTAAAATCAACTGAAACTTTTTAAAAAAATTTCGGTAGTTGTTTTTCTTGTTTCGTTCCGAAAAAATCCCACTTAAGTCTTTTTCCTTAACAACTGTAACAGCATTATTATTTCAATGCCTGTCATTTCAAAAGGCTCTCTGTATTCCATTACACAATCACTATTAAAAATTATTGCATGAGCATTAATAAACTACTCACACTTGTTTGTGCGCTCGCTATTTCACTCGCAGCAACAGCACAGGCACCTGTTACAGGAACTGTATTGGACGATAAAGGCAATCCTGTTCCATACGCTTCAGTCAGCATAAAAAATTCCAAATCAGGAACGCGTGCTGATGATAAAGGCAATTTTACAATTCCGGTATCAACAGGCCAGACACTTGTTATTTCAGCTTTGAATTATGCGCCGCAGGAAGTGGCGATCAGCGGCTCTTCAGCCGTTACAATACACCTTGTTACTGCAGATCAAACTTTGAATGAAGTTGTGGTTACGGCGTTAGGTGTTAAAAGAGAAAAGCGATCGCTTACGTATGCTGCGCAAACTGTTGGCAGCGATGAATTAAATAAATCAGGAACCGGTAATCCACTCAGCGAATTACAGGGAAAAGCATCGGGCTTAACTGTGATCAACAGTGCAGGAGATCCGGGTGCAGGAACTTATATTCGTTTACGGGGTGTTACTTCCATTACCGGGGACAATCAGCCTTTAATGGTTGTTGACGGAATACCGATCGATAACTCTATTAATAATTATGATCCAACATCTGCAACGCCAAATGTGAGTGGCGCCAACGCCAATTTAAGCGGAGGTACGCAGCCCACCAACAGAGGCATTGATCTTAACCCAAATGATATTGAATCAATCAGCATTTTGAAAGGCCCTGCTGCAACAGCTTTATGGGGTATTAAAGCAGCGAGCGGAGCACTTATCATCACTACTAAAAAAGGGAATTTAGGAGCGCAGAAAATGCGTGTTGATGTTAATTCTTCTTTTGGCTGGAGCCAGGAAAATAAATTACCAGATCTGCAGGATACTTATGCGCAAGGTTCCAATAATATTTATGCAGGTCCAACAGGTGGCGCTGCACGCAGAACAACATGGGGCCCTGCTATTGATACTTTGTTTTGGGATGGCGATGCAAACATTTGGGATCCGCATGGGAATATTGTAGGTAAGTCAAGTCCTGATGCAAAGATTCCTGTTACACCTTATGACCGTTATAATTTCTTTCAAACAGGGTTTTTAATGAACAATAATGTTGCTGTTACCGGCGGTTCTGCAAACACAAGTTTCAGGGCTTCGCTAGGCAATGTGCATCAAACAGGAATTGTTCCAAAAACCCAATACAACAAAACCACTTTTTCTTTAACAGGCCAGGCCAAACTAAGTGATAAGCTTACTGCATCCGGTTCTATGACCTATATAAATTCTGCGAATGATAAAGTGCAGCAAGGCTCAAATACTTCAGGTATTATGTTAGGCTTGCTGAGAACACCACCAACATTTGATAACTCTTTTGGATTAAGTGATCCTGCAAATGATGAGCGTTCTTATGTAATTGAAGAAACAGGACAACAAAGAAACTATCGTGGTGGCGGCGCCAGTTATGATAATCCTTACTGGACGGTGAACCGTAATCCATTCACTGAACTTTTAAACCGTGTGATAGGAAACTTCCAGACAACTTACCAGTTTGCCGACTGGATATCTGCAACCTGGCGTTTTGGTGGTGATGTGTACAGCCAGGATGCAAAAAATTTCTACGACATAAATTCAAATGCATTTCCTGCAGGTAAAGGCATCATCAATGGTTACTATAATAACCAGTATAATTCAGACCTTACTGTAAATCTTAAAAAAGATTTCAGCAGCGATCTTACCGGAAGCTTACTTGTTGGTTATAATTATTTTTATGATCACACACATTCACGCACTGTTATTGGTGATGGATTGATCGTTCCTACATTCTTCGATATCTCTAATGCACTTTCTTATGTTTCGCTCGAAGCTGACGGACAAAAACGTACGATGGCTTATTATGGCGATGCACAGTTATCTTATCGCAACATGCTATTTCTTGATGTTACAGGCAGAAGAGAAACTTCATCTTCATTACCTGTTGACAACCGTAATTTCTTTTATCCTTCAGCAGGCTTAACGTGGGTATTTACTGAATTGCCTTCATTCAAAAATTCCAGTATTTTATCATTTGGTAAAGTGAGAGCATCTTATGCACAGGTTGGTAAAGATGCACCGATACAAGGTTTGCAGACATACTATTCCCCGTCATTAATAGCTGATGGTTTTACGCCGGGTGATTTCTTTCCTGTAAACTCAAATGGCGTTCCTATCGGATCATACCAGATAACATCTACTATTTCAACTATCGGCAATCCTGATCTGAAGCCTGAAAAAACAGATTCGTATGAAGCGGGCCTGGATCTTGGCTTTCTGAAGAACAGGATAAACTTAAGCGGCACGTATTATTATTCAAAAACAAACGATGCTATCCTTACTGTACCATTAGCTTATTCAACAGGTTTTGCATCCAAGTTGTTCAATGCAGGTGTAATTACCAACAGTGGTGTTGAGCTAACTTTAAACACAGTACCTGTAAGAACAAAAGATTTTACATGGAACCTTAATTTCAACTGGTCAACCAATAAAAACCTGGTTAAAGAACTGGCACCGGGTGTAGATAAATTATTGATCGCAGGTTTTCAAAACGGGGAAGTTGATGCATTTGCCGGCAAGCCTTTTGGCCAGATCTACGGAAGCGTTTATGTACGTGCCAATGAACAAACACTTAAGAACCCCAATGATCTTCCTGGTGGCCCGTTGTTAATAAACGATAATACAACCGATCCTGGTTATGGCAAGCCAATTACTGCAACACAAAATGCTATTATCGGAGATATAAATCCTGACTGGATAGGTTCTGTTATCAATAACCTTACTTATAAAGGCATAACGTTAGGTTTCCAGATTGATGTAAGAAAAGGTGGCGATATATGGAACGGAACAAGAGGTGCAATGTCATATTTTGGTACATCAAAAGAAACAGCCAACAGGGGAACTGCAGTTACATTCCCTGGTATGGAAGGACATTTAAATGCAAACGGTGAGATTGTACATTATGATGCAAACCACAATGAAGTTGCAGGGCCGGGTGCAAGTAATACAATAGCCACAACATATGATCAATATTACTGGCAGAACATTGGCAGCAGTTTTATAGGCCCGTCAGAACCTGATGTTGAAGACGGCTCTTTTGTAAAACTGCGTGAAGCAAGCATTGGGTATTCATTTCCAAAATCAATGCTGGGCAAAACTTTCAGCAGCCTGGGCGTTACTTTTTTCGCCAACAATATAATTCTTCATACAAATTATACAGGTGTTGATCCTGAAACAAGTTTGGCTGGCCCTGCAAATGGACAGGGGCTTGATTACTTCAATAATCCAGGTGCAAAAAGTTATGGCGTTCGCTTAAACATCAGTTTGCAATAAACGATTCGGTTGATCAAACTATGTAAGCAAAAATTATGTTGGGCACATTCAATCACGAAACATCTAAAATGTAACTCATGAAATATTTAGTAAAAAAAATCTATCCATACGTAGCGCTGATGATTGTATTATCGCAGGCATCCTGTTCAAAGGATGCTTTTACCGGCGCTAACAATAATCCTAATGCACCTTCTACCGTTACACCGGGAAATCTTTTGCCGGGCGTTGAAACAAGCCTTGCTTATATACAAGGGGGAGACATCGCGCGTTACACAGGATTATTAACGCAACAATGCTTTGGTTTTTCGCGCCAGTCTGCAGCATATTATGTATATGTGTTTACATCAACAGACTTTGATACACCATGGGGCAATATGTACACTTCTGTACTTGGAAATAATAAAGATCTTTTAAACAAAGCAGATGCTGTGGGCGATAATATATACAGCGGCATAGGCAGGGTTATTATGGCTTACAGCCTGCAAATGCTGGTAGATGAATGGGGCGATGTTCCTTATTCAGAAGCGTTGCAGGGTGATGCACAAAATCATCCGGGTTATGATAAACAGGATGCATTGTACGATACCATAATAAGTTTGTTGAATGTTGGTATTGCACAATTAGGCAGCACAAGCACAGGCGGGCAAACACCGACTACCGATGATATGATCTTTGGTGGCGATCCTTCATTATGGATAAAATTTGCGCATGCTATTAAAGCAAGGATCTATATACATCAAAGTAAAGACAATGCTACAATGGCTTCGCAGGCTTTAGCTGAAGCAAACCTGGCAATGGCTGATCAATCAGAAAGCGCACAATTTGTATTTGGTACTACTGAAACATTTTCAAACCCGATCTATCAGTTTAACGAACAAAGAGCTGACATAGATTATGGTTCAGGAACGTATGTTGATCTGCTTACCGGCTTAAATGATCCAAGGCTTGGCCTTACTGCAGATCCAACTTATTCTGATGTAGGTGAAGTAGGCGTTGGTAATTATTATGGTAATATAAACGGCCATGTTGAATTCATCATGTATGAAGAAATGGAATTTCTTAAAGCTGAAGCAACGTTAAGGTCTTCCGGAAATATTGCTACTGCTCAATCCTATTATCAGAACGGTATAACAGCAAGTATGCAAAAGCTGGGCATCAGCGATGCTGATATCAATACATACATAACTGCAAATGGTACTTTACCTGCAAGTGTAAGTGATGCTATTGCAGCTGTATCAACACAGGAATATATTGCGTTGTATATGAATCCGGAAGTATTTACTTTATGGCGCAGAACGAATAGCCCGCAATTAACCCCAACGGCAGGTACGAATGGAGTTCCCCGCCGGTTTTTGTATCCTCAAACAGAATATTCATTGAATGGAGCAAACACGCCACAGGCAACGTTGTATGCACCTAAACTGTTTTGGGATAAATAGAGGAAAGCAGATAGATTGGTTGATGTGTGAGCAGGTTGATGTATTTCAGCCTGCTCTTTTTTTATGTATTGAATACAACAATGCGCATCAATATTTGTTAAACATTTTTTGAGTAGTGTTGCATCAAACCGTTTACAGTTTAATTTGCAAAAACTTTTATTAATGATAGCGTTCAGAACTGTCATAATTTTTTTAAGCTTAACCTTTATTGTTGCAGCGTGTAACAACAGTTCGCCTGTAAATAATGTTGCAACAGGAAAAACTTTCACCAGCAAAAACACAGATTCTTTTAATATAGCATTCGACAGCATGTTGTTGAATTACGACAGCCTGCGCAATGCTTTTATAAACTGGGATACAACTGCTGCCGATAAATATGCAACTACATTACAATTGGCTTTGATAAGTGTTCCTTACGAACAATTGAAAGATGAAGACAGTGCAACACGTGCAACAAGCATTGCGCAAAATGCTGCAGATGGTTTGCAAACTTTAATCAACGTTGATTCTATCAATGATAAACGAAGATTTTTTTATACAGTGTCTGAAAGCTTATATCATTTGATTAAAATTACAGGCTATGATAAAGCTGTGATCTATCACAAAAAATGCCCGATGGCTTTTGAAGGAAGCAAAGAAGGCTGGTGGCTTTCAGAAACAATAACAATTGATAATCCCTATTTCGGAAAATATCATCCTAAATATAAAAACGCAATGCTTGAGTGCGGAATTGTAGAAGACTCAATCAATAACAGGCAATGATGTATGTGCGCTGCATTTTAATCTTTATTTTTTTTGCATGTGCATTGCCGCTGATGGCACAGCAAAAGTTTACATGGAAAGGTTATGTAAAAGATTCTTTAAGTGGCGAAACACTCATCAACGCAAGTGTTATCGTTAACAATGAATCGCGCGGCGTAACTACAAATCAATATGGTTATTTTTCTATAACACTTTCTGAAGGAAGTTATAAGCTGATATTTTCTTATATCGGTTATGAATCTAAAATAATTGATGTTGATCTCAACAAAGATGTGGCACAGGATATTTTGCTGCTGCCCATTTCTTCAACCATTCAGGATGTTGTGGTAACCTCATCACAAAAAAGATTGAACAATGTAAAGAGCGCGCAAATGGGGCAGATTGATTTAAGCATCGCCACTGTAAAATCTTTGCCTTCATTTATGGGTGAAACAGACATCTTAAAAACATTGCAGTTATTGCCCGGTGTGCGCAATGCAGGTGAAGGCAACAGCGGTTTTTATGTGCGCGGCGGTGGCCCTGATCAGAATTTAATTTTATTGGATGAAGCGGTTGTATATAACACCGGGCATTTGTTTGGTTTCTTCTCTGTGTTTAATTCAGATGCAGTAAAAAACCTTACGCTTATAAAAGGCGGGATGCCGCCGCAATATGGCGGCCGTTTATCTTCTGTAATTGATATTGCCATGAAAGAAGGCAACGTAAATAAAACAGAAGTTGATGCAGGCATTGGTTTGATCGCTTCGCGGTTTTCTATACAAGGGCCGATTGTGAAGAATAAGGCTTCTTATATTATTTCTGCAAGAAGGACATACATCGATCTTTTAATAAAACCATTTGTGCCAAAGAGTAGCAGCTTCTCCGGTTCAGGTTATTATTTCTATGACCTGAATGCAAAGATGAATTACCAGGTTTCCAATAATGATCATTTGTATTTAAGCGGGTATTTCGGCAGGGATAAATTTGATTTTAATAACAAGCGCCGTTCATTCAGTACAAGTATTCCATGGGGTAATGCAACCGCAACATTCCGATGGAATCATAGTTTCAGCAAAAAATTATTTTCAAACGTATCATTAATTTATAACGATTACAAGTTTGATTTTTTAGGCACACAGGATAATTTCAATTTCGGGCTTTCATCAGGCATTAAAGACTGGAATGCAAAAGCGGATATTGATTACTTCGCATCCACGTCGCATAAAGTAAAGTTCGGCGCTCAATATACTTACCATACTTTTTATCCGAGCGTTGCAAGTGGCAGCCAGGACTCTGTTGTTTTTCATCCTGCCAATACACAAAAAAAATATGCTAACGAATATGGCATTTATATACAGGATGATTGGGATGTTACGCACCGCATAAAAATAAATTACGGCATACGTTACAGCGCTTTTCAGCAGGTTGGCCCATATACGAAATATGCAACTGACGCAAACGGAAATAAACTCGACAGCACCGCTTACGGTAACGGCCAGGTGGTTAAAACGTACGGAGGTTTTGAGCCACGCATTACCGTTCGTTATGCATTGGATGATAACAGTTCCATTAAAGCATCTGCTACAAGAAACCTGCAATACATACATCTTGTAAGCAGTGCGGGCACTACTTTGCCAACAGATATCTGGGTTCCTTCTACTTATCGTGTAAAGCCACAGGATGGCATTTTATATGCAGCAGGCTATTTCAGAAATTTTTCGAATAATATGTTTGAAACTTCGCTGGAGTTGTATTACAAAACCATGAAGAACCAGATAGAATACAAAAATGGGTATACGCCTGATCTTTCAGATCCTGAAGAAAGTTTTGTGTTTGGAAAAGGATGGAGTTATGGAAGTGAATTATTCATTAATAAAGTAAAAGGAAGATTAACAGGTTGGATTGGTTATACACTTTCATGGTCGTGGCGAAAATTTCCTGATCTGAATGACGGCAATAAATATCCGAGTAAATACGATCGCCGCCATGATCTTTCTGTTGTGGGCATGTATGAAATAACAAAGAAATGGAAAGTGTCTTCAACGTTTGTGTTCGGAACAGGCAATGCTATCTCTTTGCCTGAGCGTTTTTATTTTGTTGATGGTGTGCTTACGCAGGAATATAGCAGCATCAATGCTTACCGCATGAAACCTTATCATCGTCTTGATGTTGCGGCAACATATACACCTGTACATAAAAAGCCAAGAAAATACACAGATAGCTGGGTGTTTAGTATTTACAATTTATACAGCAGGCAAAATCCTTATTTCTATTATTTTGATCAAACCGGCAATGTTGCAGACGGAAGTTTAGCTATAACCGCAAAGCAGGTTTCGTTGTTTCCTATTATCCCTGCTGTAACCTGGAACGTACATTTTTAAATTAGCACACAGATTAATTTAAAATAGTATGACATGAAATTCAGGCTGGTTGAAGAAGTACAACCTCTTTGCACGTCATTTCGACGCGAGGAGAAATCTCTTAAAGTTTTTTAATGTTGAATTAAGTTATTGTCTTTAAAAATATTTCTACGCAAATTGTAATTCGCTACAAATTCGGGAGATGTCTCACTATCGTTGCCAATGACGTTTTGAAGCTTAGAACGGTATAACGGCTGGAGCCGTCTGACCGATAACCGCGTCACTTCTCTTTTGGTTGCGGTGCAACCGTATGTTTTCTCGACATGACGGTGCAGGTTGCTGTTCAATAACAGCCTTTTCAATGTTTGAGTTCCAGTACGAATTAATAAAATTGTATAAGCACTTATATAATTTTTGCTTTTAGGTGACCGGCAAATTAACTTCAATTGAGCACGGTTGTGTCACTCCCTTGTACTGCAGTTTTTTATGGCAGCAATTAAGCTTCTGTTAGTTCAGTTTTCTTTGCAACAGCATCATGCATACGTTGTAAAAATACAAGCATCACGTTCATATCATTCACATCATTCACAACAAGCAAAAAGTTTTTGCCAACCTGTTTTAACCTTGCTTTGTTCGTTGCTGTTTGCAGGTACAGCATAATGTTTTTAAATACATCACTTTCAAAATAAGGAGAGTCGTTTTTATTAATGAAATAGCAACGCAGTGTTTTATCTTTTAAGGTCATTTTTTCAAAACCAAGATCAACAGCAGCGCGGCGGCAACGAACTGTTGTAATTAAATCTTTTACTTCGTTGGGTATTGGACCGAACCGATCTATTAATTCCTTTTCAAAATCCTGCAACTCTTTTTCGTTCTCACAATTATCTAATCTTGTATACAACGATAAACGTTCGGTTATACTTTCAACATAATTATCAGGGATTAAAATTTCAAGATCAGTGTCAATTGTACAATCACTAACAAAATCATCCTGCTTACTTATCTCTTCTTTAAACACATCTTTGAATGAAGTGCGCTTTAATTCACGAATAGCTTCATCCAAAATTTTCTGATAAGTTTCAAAACCAATATCAGCCATGAAACCCGTTTGTTCGCCACCTAATAAATTTCCTGCACCGCGAATATCCAAATCTCGCATGGCAATTTGAAAACCACTTCCCAATTCGCTGAACTGTTCCAATGTTTGTAAACGTTTTCTTGAATCGGCAGGCAATGTGCTCATCGGCGGTGCAAACAAATAACAGAATGCTTTTTTATTACTGCGCCCAACACGCCCGCGCAATTGATGCAGATCGCTCAACCCAAACTGATGTGCATTATTAATAATAATGGTATTCACGGTCGGAATATCAACACCACTTTCAACAATATTGGTTGAAACAAACACATCATATTTTCTATCAATAAAATCAAGCAAACGTTCTTCCAGTTCATTGCCTTCCATTTGCCCATGCGCGTATGTAATGCTAAGATCAGGACAAAGGCTTTGTATCAATGCACTCATTTCAGCCAAACCCAATACACGGTTATGTATAAAGAAAACCTGCCCGCCGCGTTCCGTTTCATAATAGATCGCATCGCGGATGGCATCTTCATTAAACACCGCAACTTCTGTTTGTATAGGTTGCCTGTTTGGCGGCGGCGTATTGATGATGCTTAGATCTCTCGCGCCCATTAAACTAAAGTGTAATGTGCGCGGAATAGGCGTTGCGGTTAAGGTTAAACAATCAACGGTTGCTTTTAATGTTTTTAATTTCTCTTTATGTGCAACACCAAACTTTTGCTCTTCATCAATTATCATTAAACCAAGGTCTTTAAACTTAACGCTGTCTGCAAGCAAACCATGCGTGCCTATAATTATATCAACCTTTCCTTCCTGAACTTTTTTAAGTGTTTCCTTTTTCTCTTTAGATGATTTAAAGCGATTGATATAATCTATTGTGACAGGAAAATCTTTTAAGCGTTCGCTGAATGTTTTATAATGCTGGAATGCAAGAATGGTTGTAGGAACTAACACTGCAGCCTGTTTGCCATCAACACAGGTTTTAAATGCTGCGCGGATTGCAATTTCTGTTTTACCAAAGCCAACATCGCCGCAAACCAAACGATCCATCGGCGAAGCACTTTCCATATCTTTCTTTACATCTTCAGTTGCTTTACCCTGGTCAGGTGTGTCTTCGTAAATAAAGGATGCTTCCAGTTCTGTCTGCATGTAATTATCCGGCGTATGCGCAAAACCTTGCTGCGCCTTTCGTTGCGCATACAGCTTAATTAAATCGAAAGCAATTTCTTTAACCTTGGTTTTGGTTTTTTCTTTCAGTTTATTCCAGACATCACTGCCGAGTTTGTTAATCTTTGGTGCAGTACCTTCTTTGCCGGTGAACTTTGATATTTTATGCAGCGAGTTAATATTCACGTATAAAATATCACTGTCTTTATAAATAATTCTTACTGCTTCCTGCAGCATGCCATTTACTTCAATTTTTTGCAAACCACTATACTTGCCAACACCATGGTCAATATGCGTAACAAAATCGCCTGGCTGTAACTCTTTTAATGTGCGAAGCGTGATCGCTTTATTTTTATTATAAGCCTGTTTAACACGATACTTATGATAACGCTGGAATATTTGATGGTCAGTGTAACAAACAACTTTTATGTCTTCATCAATAAAACCTTCATGAATAGATGTTGCAATAGGCGTGAACTGAATTTCTGTATTAAGATCATTAAAAATTGTATTCAACCTTTCCAACTGCTTTGCCTGCTCTGCAAAAATGTATAAAGTATAACCTTTGCTTTCATGCAACTTTAAATCTTTTATTAATAGATCAAACTGACGGTTAAATGCTGGCTGTGGTTTTGTATTTAATTCAATTTCAAAATTTGAAAGATGTGGTTTATAGCCAAACTCAACCAAATGATGCTCGTTGATCTGCCTTTCAATAGTTGATGCAGGAACAAAATCTTTTAACTGAACAGTTTTCAAAATTGTTGTTTCATCTTCGTTGTCTTCATCGCTTAAAGTAGTTGTTTTCTTATATTCGATGAAATCACCTAAATGCTCTTCCTGTTCATTGATCATTTCTTTAATTACATCCCAATCTTTTATCCAAACAACAGTATGTTCAGTCAAAAATTCAAGCAACGAAATTTTTTCATCGCTTTCAAACTGTGTTTCAATATTCGGAATGATAGAAACCTGCAATAGTTTTCTCTCGCTTAACTGTGTTTCCGGATCGAAAATTCTTATGCTGTCAACATCATTTCCAAACAACTCAACACGATAAGGTTTTTCATTGCCAAAAGAATAGATATCAAGAATACCTCCGCGTAATGCAAACTGACCCGGTTGATAAACAAAATCTGTCCGCTCAAAACCATACATCACAAATAATTCAAGCAGGTTGTCAAGATTAAGTGTATCATTTGTTTTTATGTGAATGATATTACTGCTTAAAGTTTTTGACAGCACTACTTTTTCAAACAACGCTTCAGGATAAGTAATAATAACGCCTGACGACATAACAGAAAGTTTTGTAAGCGCTTCCGTGCGCAACATTACATGGCTGCTGTTTAAGTGTTTGAAATCTTTTTTGTTTTTGAATGATGAGGGAAAATAAAAAAGGTTCAAAGCCTGTGTAAGATTCTCAAGCGTGTTGTGAAAATATGCTGCTTCTTCCGCATCATTTAAAATAACAAGATGCGTTGAAGCGTTGTTGGCTTTATCATTTTGATAGGTAGAAAACAACGCTGCTAAAACAAATTCTGTACTGCTGCCCTGTAAGTTTTTAAGAAAGATTTTTTGCGTATCGGCAAATGTCAGCCTGTCCGCCAAATAAAAAAGGCGGGGATGTTCTTTGTACTTTTTCAGTAATTCACCCAAATTCATAAACTCGCAGCGAAGTTACAACGCCGATTGCTAAAAAATAAATAAAGCAGCTGTTCAATATATTTTATAACAGCTTTGTTTAAAAAAATCGATAGTTGTGCGGATTATAAATCCGTTGCTCCCAGGCCGGGATTGCAAATCCGACCAACTAAACCAACTAAAAATTATATTAGATTATAGATCTGTTGGTTTGATGATAATTTCAAGTCCTGCCAATTAAAAAACATTAGATTCGTATAAAGATTAAATGTTTGTATTTATGTCTGTCGCTAATTTATAAGCAATGCAAATCAAAATCATTTGTTTACTTTTCTGTTTAATTTTTTTTGACAGCTGTACAAAGCAAGAAACAACTTCAGCAGGCAATAACACAGATAATTTACAACATCCCGACTCATCATATTTGCCGGTTATTTTTCTTTGCGGCCAAAGCAATATGGAAGGTGTGTCTGTTGATTCATTATTGCCTGAAATTTTTAAACAAACTATTTCAAATGCAAGTGTGTTTTATAAGCCAACAAATAATTCGGTAAATAATGCCAATATTGAAGCTTTGCAATATGGTGTGAACAATAATTGGCGTAGCCCAAAAATTTATTTTGGCCCTGAAACCGGCCTTGCTTATTACTTAACGCAGAATGGCCATAAGGTAGCCATTGTAAAATATGCTTATGGCGGATCGAAACTTTCGCAGATAGGTAATCCTGATTCAAATGGATATTGGCAGGTAAATTCAAATGCCACATTAGCGCATTATCAAATTCTTATTAATGATTGGGCGAAGCCTTCTATTGCAGCGTTTAAACAGGCAGGCTATAAACCTTACATCGCAGCATTTGTGTGGTGCCAGGGTGAAACCGATGCCCATGAATCATCTGCTGCAAAAGTTTATGAAAAAAACCTCACTGACTTATTAAATAGTTTTAAAAGAGATTTATATGCCACTGATTCTTTTGTAAATAATATGCGTGTAATAATTACAAGAACACGAAACGTTTATCCCTATTCAGATATGATAAGACAGGCACAGGGGGATATTGCGAAAACTTACCATAATGCTTATTTAATCGATGGTGATAACTGGCCAGTGGGCAAGGATAATATTCATTATACAGCAGAATCAGAGGCAGAATTGCATGGCAAATCGATTGCGGCAATTCTGGATAGAGTAATTCCATAGCCTCTTTGAAACTTTAAATTTGTATCTTACTAAAAAATTTTTGCAATGCCAGAGCCTTGGAGAACAGGTAAGTTTACAAAAATTGAAAAAATTACTGAAGCTACCTGGCGTTTCTGGATCGAGATACCGGAGCTTTCAACATTTGATTTTAAACCCGGGCAATTTGTAACACTTGATCTTCCCATTGCTGATAAACCGAATAAACGCTGGAGAAGTTATTCCATTGCATCACATCCAAACGGGACGAATGTTATTGAGCTTGTAATTGTTTTGCTGGAAGGAGGCCTTGGTACACATTATTTATTTAATAGTGTTGAAGTTGGAACAGAAGTTCCGTTACGTGGCCCGCAAGGCGTTTTCACTTTGCCTGAAATAATTGATAAAGACCTATTCTTTATTTGTACCGGAACAGGAATTGCGCCTTTTCGCTCAATGATGCATTATATCAAACTGCACAATGTTGAACATAAGAATATCTATCTCATTTTTGGTTGCAGAAAATTATGCGATAGTTTATATGGTGAAGAATTAAAGGAGTTAACCAGTCAGGTCAGCAATTTTCATTATATACCAACCTATTCAAGAGAAAATAAAGAAAATGAAGCTATTCAGCATGGATATGTACATGCTATCTATCAAAATATTCTTGGCAGTGAAAAACCCGGTGCGCATTTTTATTTATGCGGATGGAAAAATATGATAGATGATGCAAAGCAAAATATTATAGCAATGGGCTATGATAAGAAAAGCATTCACCTTGAATTATATGGTTAGGAAATTTTTTTTTCCCTGTCAGATTTGCGGGAAGAAAGAAGATCGTAATCGTGAATTACTCCATTTTTACCGGCAGTTGTTTCGGATAATTTTTTTTCGAGGTCGAGTATTCTTGCATGGTTAGAAAGCATTTCATCTTCAAGGTTTAAGATCCTTTTACGCTGTTTTGCAATCGTAGCCCTTTTAAAAAGAAAGCCCAAAGCAAACGCGCCAATTGCAACTCCTGCTTCAACAGGCCACGATAAAAAACTCACTGATAGAGGTGTAATCATTGTTATAGGTTATGGTATAGTAAAAGAGTTTAATTATAATACGTAATATTTAAATATAAGTTTACCTAAAAACTAACGTATGTTTTTTAAGTTAAAATAATAAACGCAGTAAGAGCTTGTCTTTTATTGCATCTATATGAATTCTTTCCTGTTCCATTGAATCTCTGTATCGTAAGGTAACGGTATTATCTTCTTTAGTTTGGTGATCAACCGTAACACAAAATGGAGTTCCGATTGCATCCTGTCTTCTGTAGCGTTTCCCTATCGCATCTTTTTCTTCATAAAAACATTTAAAATACGGTTTACACCCTGCAATTATACTTCTGGCAATTTCCGGTAAACCGTCTTTTTTTACCAAAGGTAGAACAGCCAGCTTTATCGGCGCTAATTTTTCCGGAATGTGCATTACCACGCGGCTATCTTTGCTTCCGTCTTCTTTGGTTATGATTTCTTCATCATAGCTGTGCGATAATATCAACAAAAACATCCTGTCTAATCCTATCGAAGTTTCTATAACATAGGGAACATAATGCTGGTTGATTTCATTATCAAAGTAAGTAAGTTTTTTGCCGCTGTATTTTTGATGACTGCTCAGGTCAAAATCTGTTCTTGAGTGAATGCCTTCCACTTCTTTAAATCCTATCGGGAATTCATATTCAATATCAAGCGCTGCATCTGCGTAATGCGCCAGTTTGGTATGCGGATGATATTGATATTTTTCTTTCGGAATGCCTAAACTTAAATGCCATTTCAAACGTTCTTCTTTCCAGAATTCATACCATTCTTTTTGTGTGCCGGGACGAATAAAAAACTGCATTTCCATTTGCTCAAACTCACGCATCCTGAAAATAAACTGCCTTGCTACAATTTCATTTCTGAAAGCTTTTCCAACCTGTGCAATACCAAAAGGAATTTTAAGCCTCGCAGTTTTTTGAACATTCAGAAAATTCACGAAGATCCCCTGCGCGGTTTCAGGCCTTAAATAAATTGTTTCAGCTTCACCGGCAACAGCACCAATTTGCGTGGAGAACATCAAATTGAACTGGCGAATATCTGTCCAGTTGCTGGTTTCGCTAACCGAGCAGGTAATTTTATTATCCTCGATCAATTGTTTTAAACCTGCATAATCTTCTTTTGCAAGCAATTCATCCATGGTTTTCAGCAATGCATATTCTTCTTCCTTTTTGCCTTCCATTGCCAATTTCTCGGCATGCGCTTCAATTAAATGATCTACGCGATAGCGTTTCTTGCTGTCTTTGTTATCAATCATCGGGTCGCTGAAATTATCAACGTGGCCGCTTGCTTTCCATATTGTCGGGTGCATGAAGATTGCCGCATCAATGCCAACAATATTTTCGTGCATCTGCGTCATGCTTTTCCACCAATAGTCGCGTATATTTTTTTTCAGCTCACTTCCGTTAGGACCATAATCATACACAGCACTCAAGCCATCATAAATTTCACTTGATGGAAATACAAAACCATATTCTTTTGCGTGGGAAATTATTGCCTGGAAACGATTCTCTTGCTGAACACTCATGGGTCGCAAATATAACGCACGATTGCGTTTGATAAAAATGATGCCGCCACTTAACCGTTAAGACCGTTATAAAAGCAAAGACTTAGAATTACCACAGCCTTTTTGTTCTTCCACCTAAACCTAGTGCGCCAAGTAAACTTCTGGTAATAACAGAAGCGGCTGTGCGTTCGGCCTGCTTCATTGCGGGACTATCAAAAATGCTTGTTTCTTTTTGCGGTTTTGCCTGAGTTTGTTTTTGCTGCACTTGCTGTTGTTGTGCCTGTTGTGTTTGATTGGCGGCTTCATTCAATTTGGCTGTAAGAATTTCATATGCACTTTCACTGTCAACAGCCTGGTTATATTTTGCTGCGAGTTTGCTTTTGTTGATGAGAGCATTTAATTCATCATCCGTTAAAACATCCATGCGGCTGCGTGGCGAACAAAGCATCGTATGAACAAGCGGTGTTGGAATACCTTTTTCATTTAAGAAAGTCACCAATGCTTCGCCAATGCCAAGTTGTGTTAACAGGTCTTCTGTTTTATAAAATTCTGTTTCAGGAAAATTTTGTGCAGCCTGCTTTATTGTTTTTCTGTCGGCTGCTGTAAATGCACGCAATGCATGCTGCACTTTTAAACCCAACTGACTTAAAATAGAAGCCGGAACATCCTGCGGGTTTTGTGTACAGAAAAATATACCTACACCTTTTGAGCGGATTAATTTTATTACCGTTTCAACCTGTTGCAATAAAGCATCTGTTGCTTCATCAAAAATCAAATGCGCTTCATCAATAAAGAGCACAAGTTTAGGTTTATCAAGATCACCTTCTTCAGGGCAGGTTGCATATAACTCAGCCAATAACTGTAACATGAACGTTGAAAATAATTTTGGATGATTCTGCATGTCTGTAACACGCAGAATATTTATCATGCCTCTGCCGTCATCGCTTATGCGCATAAGGTCATCAACCTGGAAACTTGGCTCGCCAAAAAATATATCTGCACCCTGTTGCTGCAGTTATATCACTTTACGCAAAATAGTTCCTGAAGATGTAGACGAAATATTGCCATACATTTTCTGCATATCAGCTTTACCTTCATTGGCTATGTATTGAAGTACTTTTATAAAATCCTGCAGGTTTAATAAAGGCAGTTTGTTGTCATCACAATATTTAAATATCATTGAAACAAGGCCGCCCTGCGTATCATTTAATCCAAGGATTTTTGATAATAATATCGGCCCGAATTCACTTACGGTTGCACGCAGTTTTACACCTTTCTCATCACTTAAAGAATAAAACTCTGTGGGAAACGCCGATGGCTTATATGTTATATTTAAAAGCTTGCAACGTTCATCAATTGATTTATTATCGGAGCCTGCAGCAGCAATTCCGCTCAGGTCACCTTTTATGTCGAGCAATAAAACAGGCACACTTGCATCGCTTAAAAATTCACTGATCACTTGCAGTGTTTTTGTTTTACCCGTTCCGGTTGCGCCGGCAATAAGCCCATGGCGGTTCATAGTTTTCAATGGAAGAAAAATATCAGCGCCACTAACGACATTTCCGTCAAGCATGGCTACGCCGATCTTTACACTTTCTCCTTTAAAATCATAAGCTGTTTTAATAAGGTTAAGCAACTGTTCCTGTGAAGGCATAATTATTTTTTTAGCAATTTTAAGAAGTTGTTTGAATTAACTATATATAATGTTGTATGAACAGAAGATGGAGTTGCACATTGATATACAGTACAAGTGATGCGACGCAACCGTGATGCCATCTGTTCATCAGCCGGTAACAAAATAAATAACTCAAGCAGCTTTTAGGCGACAGGCTCAACATCAGCAATAACTTCATCTTTTGAACGCTCTTCTTCTATATTTGAACGCAGGTAATTTATACTAACGTTCAGTTCATAACCAATAAGCAACATTAATGAGTTGATGAAGATAAGCAACATAATTATGAGCAAAGCGCCTATTGAACCATACACGCGGTTATAGCTTGAAAAATTTTGCGCCCATATTGAAAATAACCACGTGGTTAATACAATTAAAAATGTTGCGAACACTGCACCCGGCGACCATAACCTCCATCGCTTTTTTATGGAAGGTGCGTACTTGTATGTGTAAGCAATTGCAAAAAAGAAAAGTAATACAACTATAAGCCAGCGTAACAGGTCGGTCCAGAAATTTCTTTCAGTATTATTAACGCCGATCCAATTAAGAAATGAGGTGAACAGTGCGCCCTGGCCGATTACCAAAAGAATCGCAACCAATATCATTGAGATTAAAACAAGTGTAAGCTTAATAGCGCGCAGCCGCCTTTGTAAAAAATTCTTTTTTTGTTTTACCGGAAGCGAAGCATCGAATGTGCGGATGATACCGAGCATTGCACTTGATGAATAATACAATGCCAACACAAAACCGATGGATAACAAACCCGTTTTGGGTTTATTAAAAAGGTCGAGCATGGTGGTCATAATTAATTCGCGCGATTCTGAATTTGGCAACACATCCTGGATGAAGCTGAACAATTCATCCTGCATATTTTTGGCAATAGGAAAATAAGGAATGAGTGTAAAAATAAAAATTGCCGCAGCCGGAATGGCAATTATAAAATTGAAAGCAATAGATGAAGCGCGGTCGCGCATGCCAATACGGTTAACCTGGCTGAAAAAAAATTTTATAACATCAAACAGGCATAACCCGTGGAAGCCAGGCAATATTATTTCTTTACTGCGCTTTACCAGGTATGCAACCGGTTTTAGATTAACCAGGAATCTTTCAAATTTCGTCAATGCTGTAGTGTTTTAGTTAAACTATCCAGTCGTTTATGCGCCATCAAAGTATCAAAAGCCTGATGGTACAATTTAGCATATTTCTCATGCTCGGCATAATTGCTGGTGAATTGATGATAACCGCTGAAATCACTTCGTGCAACAAAAAACATATAGTCAGTTCTTGGTGCATCTAACACTGCATCAATAGTAACAGATTGTGGTGTGCAGATTGGTCCCGGCGGCAAACCTTTATTCATGTAAGTGTTATACGGAGATGGTGTTTTTAAATATTTGTCATAAATGTTTTTCAGTGCAAAATTCTTCATCGCAAACTTTATGGTTGGGTCTGCACTTAATTTCATTCCTGAATTAAGCCGGTTCATATAAACACTTGCAATATTTCCTTTTTCATCATTCTTATTGGTTTCTTCTTCAACAATTGATGCCAATGTGTACACTTGAGTTGGCGTTAAATTCAACGACTGTGCTTTTTGCAAACGGTCATTTTTATTCCAGAATTTTTCCTGTTCATCTTTCATTCTTGATAATATTTTTTCAGGCGATGCATTCCAGTTTAAAAAATAAGTATCAGGAATAATCAGCGTCATTAATGTATTAGTATCAACACCTAATGAAGACAGTGAATCATTACTGGAAAGAAAATCCAACGTATTGATGGAATCAGTTGAAAAATTTTTGCCGATGGTTTTTGCAAGGTCCTCACGAATGCGCAATTTATTTATCACTAATCTTACCGGGCTTTGATGATTGTTGCGTAACGTGCGAATGATAGAAAAAATACTTTCGCCTTTTTTAATTTCAAATCGCCCAGGCGTAATCTTATCCCATGCCTTTGCCTGTTTTGCTAGAAGGTTAAATATAGAAACGCTTCTAATAATATTACCTGTGTCTAATTCATACATTATTTGTTCGCCCGGCGAAGGATTATCACGAACATATAAATAGTGTGAGCCTGAAGTAAATTTTGTTGCCGGCCCAAAAACAATATACGCTGAGGCTATAGCAACAACACCTATTATAATGGCGGCTATACCAATTATTTTTTTCATCAGCAACAAAGTTAAGTACCCAATATGCGTTGCAACTAAATTTGCTTTTTATAAAATTTGTTTAAATTATTTTTTGGATACCTGCCAATGAACAAATAGCATCGTTCCTTGCGTCGCAACACTGCATCAGCATATCGTTGCGCAGCTTCAGTTTCCTGTTTATAGTTTTAAACAATTATTCAAGCCGCTTCTTTAAAAAAAGGTTAAGCCGAAAACAATTTTAGCATGTCTCCCAAAATTTTAATTATTGATGATGAAGAAAAACTGCGCAGCTTACTTGCGCGCATTATAAAACTGGAGGGATTAATAGTTTTAGAAGCCGGCGATCTAAGATCTGCGTTAAAAACTTTGCAAAAGGAAGATGCTGATGTTGTATTGTGCGATGTAAAATTACCCGATGGTAATGGTGTTGAGTTTGTAAAAGAATTCAAATCAAAATATCCTTCAACCGAAATTATTTTGCTAACAGCTTACGGCAACATTCCTGATGGAGTACAGGCAATAAAAAACGGTGCGTTTGATTATATTTTAAAAGGCGATGATAATGATAAGATCATTCCTTTATTAAACCAGGCAATTAATAAATCAAATCAAAACAAAAAGGCTGCTGTAAAAATTAAAGATAAAAGTGCAACCGGTTTTGAAAATATTATTGGTAACAGCAAATCAATTCTATCAGCAATCAATCTTGCAAAAAAAATTGCAGCAACCAATACAACTGTTTTGCTATTGGGCGAAACAGGAACAGGCAAAGAAATTTTTGCCAATGCAATTCATAACAGCAGCAAAAGAATTACCCGTGCATTTGTTGCTATTAATTGCAGTGCATTTACAAAAGAATTATTGGAGAGTGAATTGTTCGGTCATTTAGCGGGAGCATTTACAGGCGCAACAAAAGATAAAAAAGGTTTAATAGAAGTGGCGGACGGCGGCACTTTGTTTTTGGATGAAATTGGTGAGATGAATATTGAATTGCAGGCAAAGCTGCTGCGTGTTATTGAACAGAATGAATTTATAAAACTGGGTGATGAGAAGACTACTAAAGTAAACATTCGCATTATTGCTGCTACCAATAAAGATTTAAAAAAGTCAATTGTTGATGGAAGTTTTCGTGAAGATTTATTTTACAGGTTAAATGTATTTGCGATTGAATTACCTGCGCTGCGCGATAGAAAAGAAGACATTCATATGCTTGCCGAATACTTTTTAAAAATAAGTTCTGAAAAGGCGAACAAAACCGGTTTGCATTTCAATAACGAAGCAACAGGCTTATTGAATAGATATAACTGGAAAGGCAATATCCGGGAATTGCGTAATGTAATTGAACGCGCCGTTATTCTTGCCGACTCGTCAATCATGCCTGAAGATCTGCCTTATGAAATTCAATCCGCTACAGAAACTTCTTCATCTGACTTAAGCCTGGGTGCGGTTGAAAGAAATCATATTCAAAAAGTATTGAAATATACCGGCGGCAATAAAACAAAGGCTGCTGAATTTTTGGAAATCGGCTTAACAACCTTATATAGAAAGCTGGAAGAGTATAACCTCACCCTTTAATTTCCTCTCTGCAGGTGAAGAGGGAAATACTTTCGGCGGCTTCATAAAATATTTATAATCTATTGCGTTTCTACATAAACACGCTGCGAAAGCATTCAATTTAAGGAATATCTCCAAAGCTTAACTATAGCTTACTTATAGCCAACATATAGCTAACTTATAGCTAATCTAAGGCTGGTTAAATCCTATGATAAAGGCATATATACATATGGCAGATAAATAATAATGCCTGATTTACTAATAGTTTCAGTTTCGAACGCTTGTAACCTCATGGCTTCGCAGTTCTGTGTATAAAGTCTTCTGCCTGTAATAACATCCTTTCATTTTGAAAAAATCACCCTTTCATTTTGAAAGGGTTTTGTGTTTCAGCACAACTCACCAGGAAAAAAATATAACCACTGAAACGATTGCTGCTGCTTCGTTTCAGCGCTTCCCATAAAAATTAATCAGTGTAGGCATCTTATTCGCTTACTGATGCCAAAATGAATTTATGTTATTACTCGAATGTTTTATCGGCGGATTAATTCTCTTCTGGCTTATGTATAAATCAATTCAATTCTTTGATAAAATTTAAAACATGGCAAACAATATTCTTTTAGTCATTTCAATACTGGTTTTTATATACCTCGTGTATGTGCTATTAAAACCGGAAAAATTTTAATGGTAAGTGGTGAGTAGTCAGTGGTGAATCTCTGCTTTCTGCTCACAACCCACTATTCACAATTCACTATTATGAATACAGAACTCATCGGCGTTATCGCAACATTTTTAATCACCATTCTCCTGGCAATTCCGCTGGGCAAATACATCGCAAAAGTTTTTGCCGGTGAAAGAACGCTCATGGATTTTATGAATCCTGTGGAACGTTTTATTTATCGCGTTTGCGGTATCGATTCAAACAAAGGCATGAATTGGAAAGAATTTTTAAAAGCCATGCTCACCATAAATCTTTTATGGTTTGTATATGGTTTTTTTGTGTTGGTGTTCCAGGATAAACTTCCGCTAAATCCTGACGGAAATCCGGGTCAAACGCCTGACCTTGCTTTTAATACCATCATCAGTTTTGTTACCAATACAAACCTGCAGGATTATTCAGGCGAAAGCGGTGCAACTTATTTAACACAAATGTTTGTGTTTATGTTTCTGCAGTTTGTAAGTGCTGCAACGGGTATTGCATGTTTGATTGCGTTACTTAACGGCATTAAAGAAAAAACAACAAATAATCTTGGCAATTTCTGGAGTATATTCACTAAAAGCATTACAAGAATATTGTTGCCTTTGTCAATTGTTGTTGCCATCATTCTTGCATTCAACGGAACACCAACAAGCTTTAAAGGCAAAGACATAATTGTAACGTTACAGGGCGATACGCAACAGGTTTCAAGAGGTCCTGCTGCAGGAATGATTGCTATCAAACAACTTGGTACAAACGGTGGCGGATATTTTGGTGCTAACTCCGCAGTGCCATTTGAAAACCCAAATTATCTTACCAATAGCGTTGAAGTAATTTCAATTCTTATTATCCCTGTTGCACTAGTGTTTGCACTGGGATTTTATATCAAACGCAAAAAACTCGCGTATGTAATTTTTGGTGTGATGACAGTCTTCTTTCTGCTCTTCGTCATCAACAATATTTATTTTGAAACGCAGGGAAATTCCGAAATAACAAAGCTTGGCATTGCACAAAATATTGGTGCAATGGAAGGCAAAGAAATTCGGTTAGGTTCTGCAGCAACAGCATACTGGAGTGTTGTTACAACATCCACATCAAACGGTTCTGTTAATGGCATGCACGATAGCTTAATGCCTTTATCAGGTGGTGTTGTAATTCTTGATATGATGATAAATGCATTGTATGGCGGCGTTGGTGTTGGCTTATTAAACTATTACATCTTCATCATTATTGCAGTATTTATATCAGGCTTAATGGTTGGCCGAACGCCTGAATTCATGGGTCATAAAGTAGAAGCAAAAGAAGTGAAGATCGCTGCAATTGTTACACTGCTTTGCGCATTTCTTATAAAAGTGGCAACTGCATTTGCCGCTTATATTCTTGTTCATCATTCCAATGCTGATTGGGCAGAAAAGCCATCTGCATGGCTTGCCAATCCGGGTTATCATGGGTTTTCAGAAATGTTGTATCAATACACTTCCTGTGCAGCTAATAACGGGAGTGGTTTTGAAGGCCTCGGCGATAATTCAATCTGGTGGAATGTTACCGGCGGAATTATGATGCTGCTTGCAAGATTTTTACCCATCATTGGTCCGCTTGCAATTGCAGGTTCACTCGCTAATAAAAAATATATTCCTGAATCGCCGGGTACTTTGCGTACAGACAGTGTAACATTCGGCATCATGACGATGGCTGTTATCGTTATCGTTACAGCGCTCTCTTATTTTCCACCGTTGGCGCTTGGGCCGATTGCGGAATATTTCAGTATGAAGCCCTAAATCCCTGAAGGGATTTTTATAAGTACAATTTTATGTTATCATTAGTTGAATATCTATTAAGCTTCCGTTGCGTCGCACACTGCAACTGCAACAA
>JABDFS010000012.1:47576-47663 GCA_013286425.1 Bacteroidota bacterium | reverse complement strand
TATCATACCTGCCCAAACATAATCTTATTTCATCAGCACCATTAGTCCGAGCTGTTGTTAGCCATTTTACCAAACCGTCACTTTTAA
>JABDFS010000012.1:0-47566 GCA_013286425.1 Bacteroidota bacterium | reverse complement strand
GTATAACCTCCTCTATTATAAAACTTTCACTTTGAGTTAATTGTCCTTTATAACCAGCAGGGGGACTTGCCGGTGGCGGGTCAACGGAGAAACCAACATTTGTAAGTAGAGTTCTAAAATTTCTAAGGCATCTGTTTGAATTAGTAGTATCAACTTCATCACCATCGCCAATAACTGTATCTGCAGCCATTTTTTCTAAATTATATGATGAGCCTTTAAACAGATTATATAATCCATTACCTATATTTATTTCTGTATCAGAATCGAAATGTTGCACCTTATATTGCTGGTAAACTGCCGAGGAATCAATAGTACAATTTAAATTGCTGCTACTATTGCAGCTTAAAAAAAATATACATGTGTTAGCGCAAAGTACTAACATGCCTGAGGCTATGTTTTTCATTTTCGGAGTGTTTTTTATGGATGTAGGTTACCAAGATTATATCCCGAAGACTCTTTTACACCTGGCATATAATCTGTGCCGTCTACATTACAAGCAAATAAAAAAATTGTTACCCTATAAAGATATTTTGCGGAATCAAGTGAGTTAAATAAAGTTCCGTATTCATCTGATTGAGTTTTACTTGTTTTGCTTGCCAAATCATTTATTGCAGTTATAAAGTCAGGCGTATAAACGCCTATCTCTGTTCTTATAAATGCAGCCCCGTTCATATCTCTTAACCATTGTTGCAATTTTGCGTTATCAAAACTTACATAATCTGTTTTAGTTGGATTATCAGTATAACCTCCTCTATTATAAAGAGAAATGCAATCTTTTGCCAATTGTTTAAGGTTATACGTTAAGCTTGTTCCCTTTACGGCTATTCCTAATGCAATATCAAGCTTAAAATTGCCTATGGGTGATGTCATATTATTTTTTTTAAAATTAGAAATTTGTTTTAATCTTCTGCAAGGTATTTTTTTCTTCAAATTCCTACCAACAGCCTTTCACGCAAAACATAGGGGAAAATTCCCGTGATAATTTAATGTTAGTTTTATTATTTGACTTAACTACGTTTGCAGCATTAATGAAGCACAAGCATTTTAATTTTCGCGATCAGCATTTATGGCTATCACCCGAACGCGCTATTTTTTGGGAAGACGAAAAAGTATTGATCTTATCAGACAGTCATTTTGGTAAAACAGGGCATTTCAGAAAATCAGGTATTGCTTTACCGCAGGCAGTTTTCCTGGAAGACCTTCAACGTTTATTCAACCTGTTGCAATCCTATAAACCGGAACAGTTAATTGTTGTAGGAGATCTTTTTCATAGCCGTTCAAACAAAGAACATTTGCTCTTTGAAAAATGGCGCAATGATTTTTCTCAGCTTGAAATAGTGTTGGTAAAAGGCAATCATGATATACTGCACCGCGACTGGTATCATCAAATAAACATTAATGTGTTTGATGATAAATTGTTACGCATAAGCGCATTCGCATTCACGCATGATCATTTACATATTGAAAACTTTCCTGAACATGAAGATGCATATTTTCTTACAGGGCATTTGCATCCGGGCATATCTATAAGAGGAAAAAGCCGGCAACACTTAAGCTTTCCCTGTTTTTATTTTAATGAAAGGTTTGCAGTTTTGCCTGCATTCTCAAAATTCAGTGGTATTGCTTTGATCGATAAGAAAAAGACAGATAATGTTTTTGCGATTGTGAATGGAGAATTGATTGAGATGTAAACAAGAATCAAGGAACAAGATTCAAGTTTCAAGATACAAGGTGCAGGTTTCAAGTATCAAGACACAAGCATTGATCAACACTCAATATCTAATACACAATAAACAATATTCATTTGTATAATAATTGAATATTGTTTGTTGAATATTAAAACAAGAACGTTATTTAAAATTATAAGTAAACGGCAGCCTCGCCTGCGGAATATTTACAATTGTTGATAGTTGCTTTGCCTTTTGCAAAACATCATATTGCTGCTGGCCGATTTCTTTTACCAACGCATCTTCTTTACTCTGCGACATGAATGATTGATCTGTCAACTCTTCCAGCCAGCTTTTTTGTTCAGGGTATTCTCTTGTTTTATAATCTGAAAGCTTTGCCATACGCGCTGCACAATTAACTGCATCCTGTAAAGAACCTGTTCTGTCAACAAGGCCAACGCCAATGGCACGCTTACCGATCCACACGCGGCCTTGGGCAATACTATCAATATAAACAGTATCTCTTTTTCTTCCATCCGCAACACGTGTAGTAAATGTTTTATAAATAGAATCAACGGAACCTTGTACAAAACGTTTCTCCTGGTCGGTGAGTGGTCTGCTCATTGAACCAAGGTCTGCATACGTAGCAGTTTTAACGCCATCGAAAGTTATACCCAGCTTGTCATTGAAAAAATCTTTAAGATTTGCGAGCACACTAAACACACCAATCGAACCTGTGATAGTTGTTTCATCTGCAAACACAGAATCTGCCGCGCAGGAAATATAATAACCACCGGAAGCTGCATAATCACCCATACTTACCACAACAGGTTTTACTTTTTTAGCGAGCGTGATCTCACGCCAGATAGCTTCGCTTGCCATTGCACTGCCACCGGGAGAATTTACACGAAACACAATTGCTTTTACATCATCATCCAGCCTTGCTTTGCGTATCAGGTTTATATAATCATCGCTGCCTATTTCATCCTTGCCTCCTTTGCCGTCAACAATATCACCATCCGCATAAATAATATCTACTTTGCCACCATCACCGTCTTTTTGAAAATCTACAGCTGCTGCATAATTCCCAAGGCTTACAAAATTGATCTTATCTTTTTCTTTCTTATTCAAACGTTGTAACAATTCTGTTTGCACTTCATCATCGTATTTCACACCGTCAACCAGGTTATATCTTACCGCATCATTTGCAGTTTGTATTGCGCCTGTATTGGCAAGCTGGTGCAGGGTTGCTGTATCTGTATGTCTTGCGTCAGCCGTTCTTATCAATAAATTATTATAAATATCATTCAGCCAAACTGTGGTTTGCAAACGGTTGGCATCTGTCATTTGAGTTGCGCGTAAAGGTTCAGTTGCGCTTTTAAATTTTCCTGCATAAAATATTTCAGGTTGAATTTCCAGTTTATCCAGCAAGCCTTTTACAAACATCAGGTCAACAGAAAACCCATCCCACTCAACACCGCCAACCGGGTTACAATACACTTTATCAGAAACGTTCGCTACATAATATGCACGCTCCGGTATAACGCTTCCGTAAGCCAGAATAAACTTCCCGCTCTTTTTAAAATCAACCAGCGATTGTCTTAACTCTTCACTCGCTGCATAACCATTTTCATTGTCGCCGGCTTTAATATAAATGCCTTTAATGGATGAATCTGTTTTGGCATAATGAATCATGCGTACAACATCATACAGGCCCGGAACATCTTTAGAGTGATCACTGAAAAAACTACTTACCGGATCGCTTTTAGCCTGCTCTGCAAAGCCTTTGCCCAGATCAAGCACCAATATTCCATTTGAACCGATTGTTGGTTTGGAAGTAGATGTTGCGCTGCCAACTATGCCCGCAATAACTAAAACAAAAGCTATGGTAAAAACTACAAGGGCCACCAATGTGGCTAAAAAAATTTTAAGAAAACTTCTCATTACGTCTCAATTTATTTTAAACTGTGGGGAACAAACTTGTGCAATGTTGATATCTTATTTTTAAATTAGAGTTGCCTGCTCAATATGTTCACAGTGAACAAAAGTAAAGATATTTGACACCGGTAATAAACCAATTTATGAATATTGTTTTTCTGCTTACAGGTGGCAATTTGGGAAATCGTTTGGAAAATCTTGACAAAGCTGCAACGTTTATTGAGAAGAATTGCGGCACTATTCAAAAAAGATCTTCTGTGTACCAGACTGCAGCCTGGGGGTTTACAGATCAACCTGATTTTTATAACCAGGCAATTGAATTGCATACTTTACTTGAGCCGGATGATTTAATGCAGGCATTGCTTGATATTGAAAATATGCTTGGCAGGAAACGCAGCATTAAAATGGGGCCGCGCACTATTGATATTGATATTTTGCTGATGAATGGTATGGTTTATAATTCGCCGGTCGTGATCATTCCGCATCCACACATGGCTGAAAGAAGATTTGTATTAACGCCGCTGGCAGAAATTGCGGGTAATATTATTCATCCCGGCTTACACAAAACGATTAACGAATTACTGGCTGATTGTAAAGATGAATTAACTGTGCATAAAATTTGAATAAACAACTGAACGGTACGGTTAATTTTGAAGCCGATGCAATATCATTTCATAGCCATTGAAGGAAACATCGGCGCCGGCAAAACTACACTTGCACACCTGCTTGCAAAAAAACTGAATGCACGTTTAATTTTAGAACAGTTTGCCGATAATCCTTTTCTCCCAAAGTTTTACGAGAATCCAAAACAAAATGCTTTTCCGCTGGAATTATTTTTTATGGCGGAGCGATATAAGCAATTAAAAGATATGGTGCATACCAGCGATCTTTTTCAAAGCATTACTGTGTCTGATTATATTTTTACGAAATGCCTTTTGTTCGCGAAAGTGAATTTGCCCGATGAAGAGTTTCGTTTATATCAAAGGTTGTTTGACATTATGCAGCAGCAACTCATTTTTCCCGACATAGTTATTTACCTGCATTCACCTATACATAAACTGCAAAAAAATATAAAGAAACGCAACCGCCTGTACGAACAAAATATTGCTGATGATTATTTATTCAGCATTCAGGAAACCTATACCAGTTACATAAAACAGCATAACATAAAAACCATTTTTGTTGATGCACAGAATGCAGATTTCTTAAGCAACGACGCGCATTTAAAAGCTATTCTTGATGCGTTGAAAGATGAAACGGAAAGCACTCAGCGGTATGTAGCACTTTAGTATATTATTGTTTGAATTGGATTGAAATATAGTTCAGCAGTCTAAATAGCAATCTTGAAAGCAAATATTATAATATTAAACTACGAAATAGTACTGTTCTCAGAAGTTGTTTAAATTAATTATAAAGATTTCGTACGCAGTTTTTTTTTACCACATAAGGCATATAGATACATAGGAAATACACACATAGGAAAGCTTATGCAATTCCTATATGCCTGTGATTCTATGTGGTTCAAATGAACAATGTGTTCTTTTTAAAAAAAATGGTGCCTGCAATTCATAAATTTAAATAGCCTCTAAGAAAATATTAAACCAGTTCTGCAATTAACCTGGCATAAATAAACCAGGAACAAAATAACTATTAAAAACACCAAAAAAAGAGATAAAAGAGAGACAAAAGAGACACTAAAGAGAGACTAAAGAGGGACTAAAGAGAGAGCAAACACACAATTTATCTATGTTTTGTCTGTTTTTTGTCTCTCTTTAAACTGATATTGATACGAGTTATTTAATACCTAAACAATACCTGTTAAAAAGTTTTGCCTTCACTTTTCTGCCCGTTAAAAATGTTTATTATCGGGTTTCAATTATTTTTAATCGCACAACGGGTTAGTTATAATATTGAAGTATAAAACAGGATTACCGAGAGTTAGAATAGCAATATTGTTTGAGCGTTGCGCACACATTAAAACTTCTGATTGTATGCCAGCTAAAAAAAATCAAGGGCCACCTCCGGAGAAAGTTGCATTGTTCGATAAACTAATTGCCACTATTCCTGAAATTGAACGAAAGGGTGACACTAATCCTTACACTTCACATAATGGCAATATGTTTACACATTTAACTCCCGATGGTATCTTTTCTATACGGTTATCTGAAAAAGATTTAGAGGCATTTATTAAAAAATATAAAACCAAACTTCTGGAGATATATGGTATAACAAAAAAAGATTTTGCAGTGGTGCCTGATGACCTGCTCAAAAAGACCAATGAACTTAAACCTTATCTTCAAAAGAGTTTTGATCATGTAAAAACGCTGAAGCCAAAGCCAACAACCAAAACAAAAAAAAGATAGAGCTGCTTATTTACTTTAACCGGTTTATCAAACGGCAAAGTTCTTGTGTTATAGTGTGTAAAATCACTATGAAAAATCTCTTATTGGCATCTTTGCTGGTTTGTTTCATTGCCTGTAATTCAGGTACAAAAAAGTCTTCACCTACAGATACAATGAACAGCGTTGATGTAAATAACCCGGGTGATACTACCGGCGTTACACGTCCTGATGGTTACGCTCCGCCTAATACAGCAACTGATACCAGTAAGAAAACAAAAGATTCATTAAATGCCGCTAAACATTAATGGTGAATTCATTAACGGTGGCAATATATTTTCTTCCCTATCTTCATTGCATGCAACATCTTATTTTATTGCATGGCGCAACAGGAGCGAAGAGGCAATTAGAGCCATTTGCAGATATTCTTCAGGCCGGGTTCACTATTCATCTTATAAATTTTTCAGGGCATGGCGGAGAACCTGTTCCTGATGCTAAATTTTCTGTTGAATTGTTTGCGGAAGATGTGATCAGCTACATGCAGAAAAATCAAATAACCAAAGCTGATATTTTTGGATATAGCATGGGTGGTTATGTAGCAATGTATATGGCTAAACATTATACTGAGAAAGTTGATCGTGTTATTACACTCGCTACAAAATTTCATTGGGATGAAGCTACTGCAGCTAAAGAAGTCAGGATGCTTGATGCCGGTACGATACAGCAAAAAGTACCTGTATTTGCTGAACAGCTATCAAGCAGGCATTCTCCAAACGACTGGAAAAAAGTTCTTACAAAAACTATAGAATTGCTAACTGCACTTGGTTCAAAAAATATTTTACAACCTGAAGATTATTCTAACATTACTGTTCCTTGTTTCATAATGCTTGGCGACAGAGATAAAATGGTAACGCTGGATGAAACAGTGTCTGTTTATAAACAATTGCCTGCTGCGCAATTAGCGGTCTTACCAAATACACCACATCCTGTTGAGCAGGTAAACCCGCAGTTGTTAGCATATATGATTAAACAATACCTGGTGAGATGAACTTCATCAAAATAAAGTGCAATAACTTTTTCATCTGAGCGTAAGCGTCAATATAAATCTTTGATTATTCCCTTTACTATTTAACGGTTAAACATATTGCTTCATACCAAATGTGTTTTTATTCCTTCATCTTGCGGCTTTAAAAAATCAAAACTTTATGAAATTTAGTATTGCACTGCTGGCTGCTTTTTTCTTTGGTGGCATTTATAGTTCGTTTGGTCAAACTTCTGACGCTGAAGCGGAAGCTATTGTTAACCTGTTGGGTGTTCAAAAAAAGGAAGCTGTAGCCAAACTGGTTTCTGTTGAACCAAAGGATTCTGCGGCCTTCTGGAAAATTTACGATGAATATGATAAGCTAAATCGTAAAACTGCAAAAACGAGGATATCATTGTATGAAAATACTGCTCATGCTTACGGTAATATGACTCCGGCTATTGCAGACTCTTTAGCCAATCAATATTTTTCAAACAGGATCGACCAGGAGCAAACCCTCCAGGTATATTATAAAAAGATGAAAGCTGCTACCAATGCAGTTACGGCGTTTGAATTTTATCAATCAGAGGTATATATATTAACACAGCTCAGGGCTTCTATTATGCAACAGATACCCACTTATGGACAATTGATAAATGCTTCAAAAAAATAACAACGAGCTATTGTTATAAATATAAAAACCCTGTAAGTACCTTACAGGGTTTTTGCGTATACGGGTATATTAATTTTGAGCCGGTGTAGCCGGAGTTGAAGCAGGATCAGAAGAAGTATGATCTGTTTTTTTATCGATAGCTTTTTCGTCTTTTTTAACTTGTTTGTTTTCTTTTCTTGTGGCCTTATCTGTTTTTACTTCATCTTTTGCAATGTTTTCCCTGTCCTGGTCCTTTGTAGCCTTTGTTGCAGTTTGATCATTCTTTAAATCCTGTTTATCTTCTTTCAATTGTTTTTTGTCTTCTGTTTTTGTATGCTGATCTTCTTTTAAATCTTTGGCCTGCGTTTTAACTGCATGATGTTTAGGATTTGTTGTTTGAGCAAAAGTTGCGCTGCCAATTGTTGCTGCGCACATAAGCAGGAAAAGTGTTTTTTTCATTTTTTTTATTTTAATGTATTCATGGACGAAGACTTTTCTTTTGGGTTTAATTACTTTCTTTTTTTTTAACAAATAATGGTGCATCATAACAATTTGTGTTTTGATTATAGCCTTTACTTCAGCATAATTCTTACATATCTCTTGCTTATCTTCGCGGCCTTATGACACAGGAAAAACTTATTGAATTGCGGTCCCGCTTAGCCGGGATAAGGAGGTTTCTTTGACGTTGATAACCGTACGCAAAAAATAGAGAACGACAGGCAGCTCTCACTTTCGCCGGGTTTTTGGAATGATAACGAACGCGCTACCGGCATCATGAAAGAAATAAAAACAAACGAATACTGGCTTAAAATTTACAGGCAGGTTGAAACTGCAGTAGAAGATTTTGCTGTGCTGTTTGATTTCTGGAAAGAAGGCGATGCAACAGAAGAAGAAGCAAAACTGGCGTATGATAATGCACTAATAATGTTGGATGATGCAGAGTTTAAAAGTACACTCAACCAGCCGGAAGATGAGTTACCTGCAGTGTTGCAGATAAATCCGGGAGCTGGTGGAACTGAAAGCCAGGATTGGGCTGAAATGTTGTTGCGCATGTACAGAATGTATGGCGATAAACAAGGCTGGAAAGTTACTGAGCTTGATTACCAGGAAGGTGATGGTGCCGGTATTAAAACGGCAACACTTCAATTTGACGGCCCGTTTGCTTATGGCTTTTTAAAAGCAGAAAGCGGCGTGCATCGGTTGGTTAGAATTTCTCCGTTTGATAGCAATGCAAGAAGGCATACATCTTTTGCAAGTGTGTTTGTGTATCCATTGATTGATGATACGATTGAGATCAATGTAAACCCTGCAGACCTGGAATGGGAATTTTATCGCAGCGGTGGTAAAGGCGGACAGAATGTAAACAAAGTTGAAACAGCTGTTCGGTTAAAACATATTCCGTCAGGAATAATTGTTGAATGCCAGCAAAGCAGAACACAGGGCGAGAACCGTGAGCTTGCGTTAAAGATGTTGAAGAGCCGTTTATACGAAGAAGAATTGCGCAAGCGCGAAGAAGCGAAGAATGCAGCCAATGCAGGCAAGAAAAAAATAGAGTGGGGAAGCCAGATAAGAAGCTATGTTTTTCATCCGTATAAAATGATAAAAGATCATCGCACCGATTATGAAGTTGGAAATGTTCAGCCTGTAATGGACGGCGAATTAGATGGGTTTATCAAAGCTTATCTCATGATGGAAAAAGAAGTTGAGCAGCAAAACTGATCTCACCTTATTGCAGCTTAACAATTGATGAAGTAAACATATTGAATTATTACAATTGTTTTCTATCTTGTTGATTCAATTCATTCACTTAGTTTTTATTCGTTGTTGAACCTCATCAATTTAATCTATGAAAAATTATCTTTTATGCTTTCTCCTTTTACTGGTAAGCAGTTATAATTATGCACAATCCCGTTTTCTTGATTCAACGTTTGGTAATGATGGAAAAGTTGTCACTGATTTTGGAAGTGAAGAAGTATTAAACAGTATTGCATTTCAGCATGACGGTAAAATAGTTGCCGGCGGTTATTATGATTTGATCAAGGTAATCAGCTTCGATGAAATTGCCTGCATGCTCGCACGCTACAAAACAAATGGCGAGTTAGATTCATCGTTTGGTAAAAATGGATTTGCATATTTTAAGCCTGTTTTCGCTACACTAAAAGTTATAAGTATTCAGGCCGATGATAAAATTGTAGGTGCAGGTTACGCTTACACTACAGACCAGGGGCCTGCCTCTATAATTCTGCTGCGCTGTAAAAAAAACGGAGCGCTTGATTCTTCATTCGGAACGAATGGCATTGTTTATTTCGGCGACTTAAAAACTAATTTCATTGGCACATCTATGGCGGTACAACCTGATGGTAAGTTTGTGGTGGCTGGTTTTAATAACACAATTAATTCGTGGGATAGTTCTTTTGTTTTGGCTGCCAGGTTCAATAATAACGGAACAGTAGATTCAGGTTTTGGTGATAACGGAAGCAAAAAAATAGCTATTGGCTTTCAGGCTTATGCTACAGGTGTTGTTGTTAATTCAACAGGAGAAATTATCGTATCAGGATATACAACGTTAAAGCAAAATACTAATCTTACACAGCCTGTATTGGCAGACTTTACATCGTCTGGTGAACTCAACATACAATTTGGAAAGAATGGTGTTGTTACTTTTAATGCCGGTAATAATGCCAGCTTTACTACTCTTGCGCTTACACATGATGAAAAAATTATTGCAGGAGGTTATATACAGGTAAGTGATACATACCAAGACTATAATTTTCTTTTGATGCAATACAATAGCAATGGCAAAAAAGATTCATCGTTTGGAATGAATGGTACTATTAATAGCGATCTGGGATATTCAGATCAAATAGCTTCTGTTGTAATACAGCCTGATGACAAGATTGTTGCCGGGGGACGTTCGTTTAGTAATGCCACCGGTCAATCCTATTTCGCATTGTCACGATTTAACTCCAATGGAAAAATTGATAAAAGCTTTGGCAAACAGGGAGAAATTTTTACTGCTTTTCGCGGGTATGATTTGCTTCGCCAGATTCTTTTGCAGCCTGATGGGAAAATTGTTGCGGGTGGCATTTCCTCGGGGATAAGAACAGACTATGGAGATTTTGCTTTATCCAGGTACATCACCAATGAATTTATTGCAAAACCTCCACTTGCAGCAACACCAACAAAATAACTTGATCTATAGCCGGAGGAAACAATCTTTAAATATGGCATGATAATTTAAGTATATACTGCATTATATAACTTTTAAATTTTATCGTTATGCCAGATATAAAAACAGATCCGCAGGGTTTTTCAACCGTTAATTCCGATGAAGAAAATGATATGGGTGCTAAAGGCGGCCCTACAACAAGTTTGGGCAATGCTAATGACAAGCATACAATCGTTCATCCTTATGATGACGATATTCAAACACAATTAGCAGCAAAGAGCACACAGAATAAAAAGAATGGTAATGACGAAGGGAAAGCAAAATAAGTAAGCCTATGGAAAAATCATAAACATAGATTCATTTTGAGTAAATGTTTATGTTTATCCGATCCGGTTAGTGCTACAGCTAACCGGTTTTTTTATTTCAAAAACTCAAATTCATTTACACAATTTAACTGATGTTTTGTGTATTATGATACACCAAATATTCGCCCGGTTGAAAATTAAATGTAGCAGCGCGTTGCATTTCTATAGCTTCATTTGAAAAGAGATTATGATATTTTCCTGCCAATGCCGGATGATTCATACTAAAAGTTGCGGCTTCTTTACCAAGGTTCATCATTACTAAAACTTTATCATGTTGCCTTCTGCATAAATAAGCCAGTATTTTATCTGCACCGGTTTGCAACAACAATACAGAAGCACTTTCCTGTAAAGCTTTATTTCGTTTGCGAATAGTTAACAAGGTTTTATAAAAGCTATCTAATTCAACATCACCATTCCAATCAATAAAATCTTTTTCAAAAAATTCAAGGCGTTTGTGGTTTGGCTTTTCCTGCCCTGAATAGATCAACGGAATGCCCGGCCAGGTACAGGAAAACACTGCCATTGCTTTAGCGCTTGTATCATATTTTTCATATTCCGTTCCATGATAAGTATTCTCATCATGATTGGATGTAAACAATAATTTTCTTGAACCAATTGGATAATGAGAATAATTTATGAGCAGCGGTTTTATTTCTTCAAATTTTAATTCATCTTTAAAATATTTATCAAAAGCGCGCATCACTTCCCACCCATATGTAAGATCAAATGCCTCATGATAATTTAATATCTCACATTCAGCCAGCCAGAATAAACATTTTACAGCATCGCATTCACCACGTGCTTCAATCCAGAAATCAACAGGAACAGTTCTTGCCATATCACAGCGGAAACCATCAATATCAAATTCAATTACCCAATGTTTCATTGCGTTTATCATGCCTTCACGCAGAGCAGGGATTTCATAATTCAGATCGATCACATCAACCCATCCATAGAGTTCTGTAAAATTTCCATGCTCATCTTTACGATACCATTCTGAATGCTCTTTCGTCCACTGGTGGTCATAACCTGTATGATTTGCAACCCAATCAATGATCACTTTCATTCCAAAAAAATGAGCTGTTTTGATCAGCTCTTTAAAATCATCTTCAGTGCCATATGCAGGATCAATGTTGGTGTATGAACTTGCTGCATAATAACTGCCGAAAGTACCTTGCCTTTTTTCAATACTAATAGGAGTTACAGGCATCAACCATAAAATATCAATGCCCATATTGTGCAATCGTGGAATATGTTTTATGAAAGCTTTGAAAGTGCCTTCATGTGTATATTGACGAACATTTACCTCATAAATATTTGTACCATTGCCCCAATCAATAATAGGAAAAGCTATTGCCATGAAATTTTTAGAAGATAAAAAATCAAGTATTATACCAATGCATGTAAAGAGCTGTTTTCAAAATTTGAATCTGCTAAAACTTTATATAATAAATGAGCAATAATTTTTTTATGTAGAGTTAAATGCCAAAGCACTGGCAAATTATTTTTTATTGAACAGGTATCAATAAAAATCCCCGATCATTTTAACCGGGGATTTATTGTATTTCATAAGCTGGATTTATCGGGCGCTGCCTTATTGCATTGTGGTGGAAACGTATAATATTCTAACAGGCATTATTAAAAATATTTCTCAAAAAATAAATTCTTACGCCCTTAGTTTATATCATTTAAACTTATTGTTTTACCATTTGTATGGTTCTTCTTTCACCGTTTTGTTCTATCAATGTAATAAAATACATGCCTGCAGAAAGGCTGGCTGCATCAAGCTTTTCAATGTTATTACCGGGCGAAGCAATACTCTTGCGCATGAATAACAGTTTGCCATTAGCATCGCTTACTTCCATTGTGTAAGTTTCGCTGTTTGCCGTAAAGAATTTTACAATTGCTATATCCTTTACAGGATTTGGCATTAGTACAATTGATGCACTTGTTGAAAGTGTGCCTGCAACCGCGCTTGAAATGACGTTGGAGCTATCTGCTAAGCTGTTTGTTACTTTAATTTTTGTTGTTGAGTAAGAAGGAGAGCTGCCGCAATTATTACTTGCATATACTGAAACAGAACCTGCCGTAATACCCCATGTTACCGTGACATTTGCTGTGCCCTGGCCTGAAGTTATAGTTGCATCTGTTGGGACAGCCCATGTATATACATAAGAGTAATTAGGACTTGCAACACTAAATGCAATACCTGTTTGATAGTTTTTTACTGAAGTGGGCCCATTTATACCGGCAGGCTTTGCAGGAGCGGTTACAGTGCCCATTGGAACTGTTATTCCTTTTGAAGCACTGCAATTATTTGCATCATTAACAGTGTATAGTATATAACCTGTAGGTTGAGAAAATGATCCTGTTCCTGAATAAGGGAGCGTTCCTCCGGTTGCTGATACAGTAACAGTAGTTGATCCGCCTTTACAAACAATAGCGCTATCCAGTGTAACAGTATCTTTCAAGACCTGCGGCTGCGTTATAACAAACGTTTTTGAAGTACTGCAACCATAATCTGAATTTACTACAACATTGTAAGTATTAGGCTGAAGAGCGCTAACATCTTGTGTTGTCGCATTCCATAAAGGTTGCGTGGTATTGGTCCATTTATATGTAAATGTGGCCGAATCTGTTCCGCCTGTTGGCTGTAAATCAATCGAGCCATCCTTCTTACCATAACAGCTTACAGTAGAAATTGCTGCATTAAGTAATGGGCTTGTATTTACAACAGAACTCTGGATACTTACATAAGTAGTACTAAGACCTCCGCCTTGAATTGGAATATTGCCGGATGTATTTGCTGCATTAGCAGTATTTAATTGCACATAGATAGTTTGGTTGATCGAGTTACCATAATTACTTAAGATTAATGAATTCGTGAAACTACCTGTAGATGAAGTTGAAAAAGTACAATTCCTAAAAGGTCCGACTTGCACATTACTGCCATCTAATGATGCGGCATGCAGCACAAACAAAGCCGGAGGAAGCACTGTATTAATACAGACGGTGTCAAATTTTATATTTCCGGTAGTCATAAACCCTGCATCAATTTGCGGCGACCTTGATAATTCAACCGTACTAAAAATTACGTTTTGACTGCCCGCATTTTGAATATAGAAATCTGAATTACCTGCTGCAGTGTTTGCAAAATTTGCATCTGTTAGTATTATCTGCGATTTTATCCATGTATGGGTATTGGTGCAGGTAATTTTTGTTGCCAGTTTATTGCTATTCCCTACGGCGTCATACATCAGCCTCCAGCTTCCATAACCACTGTCAAAATACGTTACTTCAATAGTTACAGGATAAGCTCCGTTTAAAGGTGTATTTCTTAAAAAACTGCTGTCAACATCAAAATACAATGCATTTTTTTTGTTGTTCATGTCAAAGCCCCGTCCATATCTGCCATACATAACAAGGCTATCGGCATCATCAATATTCCAGTAACCAACGCTGGTTGCATTGGCATTTATCTGGTAAAGATAACGTTCGTAATTACCCGGCAATAAATGCCAGCCTACATCATTTACACCATTTGCATTAAGGCTGCCCATGTCGGTATTCATTGCTGCAGACACATCCTGCAGCTTAGCTCCGTAACTGCTGTATGCATTGTAAATATTTATATACCTGTTTGAATTGGTTTGGCTAATAGTGCCGTATGTGCTTGCCGGAAATCTTACGCTGTCTGAAGCATCGAGCACATCTTTTAATGCACATACCGCATTGGTTGCAATGCCTGGAATTTTCTGACCTGCATACTTATTAAAAAATGCAAATGTTGAATCATAATTATGGTCACTCACCACAGCAGAAGTTTCATTAGGCCAATCAAGCCCCCAGTAAACTGAATTACACATCATAGCAAACATTCCTTTATAATGATCTTTTAACCACCAGCCTGCAGACAATTGCGGACCTGTAAGCTCACTTCTCGACAATACAAATTGTCCATTTTGTGGCTGGTTCAAAACGGCATACAACCAGCTTAGTTTATCAAGCTCAAAGTTTACCTGGGTACCTTTAGCAAAAGTTCCGCATTTTATCCATCCTCCCGGGCAATTACTTAATAGCCAGTATGTTTCAGGTGAACTACTCGGGTTTGGATTACTCAGCAAACGAATGGGAGGAGTAAGGCCCTGGTACTGGCTGTAATAATAAGAAGAATAGACCTTGAACAAACTATCAAACTGGCTGATACTAATCTGGTATTTTGTTGGAACGGTGCCTTTATAAGCTATAGGGTCTCCTGTACTTCCAAAGCAAGGTTGTACAGCTATTACCAGATTCCTGGTTGACGGAGCGTAATTTTGAATATGCAGGCATACATTAGTAATCATTCTTTTAAAGTAAGTATTGTAATTGGCGTCAAGGTAATAGGGCGAGTATGCCACTATATTACCAGATGAATCGGTAGCGTTAACTTTAGGTACGCCACCGGTGGAATATATCCAGTCTGGCGCATTCGGGCCTGTATACACCATAACAATAACAGGCATGCTGTCTACGATGTGCTGACTAATATCACTATCAAATACAGACCATGTCCAGTTATTGTTCGATGTCTCAATATCAGACCAGTTAACATTTACCAAACGGCCATGCATCTCCGGATAAGTTTTTGCGCTTACGACAGGTCCATAATCTTCCCATGTTCCGTCAGTAGAAGATAGTTTGCTGGTAATTTGGCCTTTTGCTACAGAAAAGGCAAAAAGATAGATTAAGGCAAGACAATGCCTTTTGTGGTGGTTGGTCATAGAAACAGTGTTTTGGCAGAGGAGATGTGCTTACTCAATACAAAGCATTATTTCCTCGTTGGTTTTAAAACGTTTGAAACTTTAATAAATAAGCAAATAATTCTTTGGTCTTCGCAGGTACGCAGTTAGCTAAAATCTGACCACAATTAAAGTTTAAAAGCAACTTTAAAAGAGATGATTAGTTACTAAATAATACAATTCTTAAAAACTCGGCTAGTAGTGTGCTTAATTCAGAATCAGCAAATAAAATGTCAATTTTCCTATCTGTGTAAAGATAAAAATAAAATGTAAAAAAAAAAATTATGGGATTTTTTTTAAAAAAAACTTTTTAAAAAAACAAACATTCGTGATGCAGATATTTTAAATCAATTCATTCTTTTAGCATTAATACAGCTCTTTTTTCCCCATTTCGATCCTTAAGTGTTACAATATATAAACCTGCTGAAAACCTTGCTACATCTAACTTTTCAAGATTTCTGCCTGGCAGCGAAATATGCTTTTGTATAAGTAATTTTTTTCCGCTTGCATCTGTTATCTCTATTGTATAAACTTCACTTATTTCTGTAAAGAACTCTATTGTTGCTTCATCTCTGACCGGGTTTGGTATTAAAACAATTTCATCATCCGATGAAAGTTTTTTTGCCATTGCATCTGAGATAGTAGAATCTGAATTATTATCCAGTTTGTTATTTATGCTGACATTTAAAGTTGTTGAATCAGAATTTCCGCAGGGATTACTTGCATATACCGAAACTGTTCCTGCAGAAATACCCCACGTTACAATAATTGATGAAGTACTTTGTCCGGATGTTATAAGCCCTCCAACAACAACCCAACGATAAACATTAGTTCCAATAGGATTTATAACCTTATATGAGATTTTTGCCTGATTACTTTTAACGCTGTTAGGTCCACGTATTCCATCAGGTTTTAAAGGGCTAATTAAATAGCCGTCATTTATGCTTATTCCTGAAGTATCGCTGCAACTTTTTGTATCGCTAACAGGATATAATTGAAATCCAGGAAACTGTATAAATATTCCTGTTCCTGTATAAGGGGGAGTACCTCCTGTTGCAGATACAGTAACTGTTGTTGAACCACCTTTACAAATAACAGTTTTGCCTTGTGTAATAGTTTCATGCAATATTGGCGGCTGTGTTATTGCGAATGTTTTTGAAGTATTGCATCCATAAGCAGAATTTACCACAACTGTGTAATTAGCTGGTTGCAGGCTGTTAATATTTTGTGTTGTGGCAGTCCAGAATTGTTGTATGTTGTTTGTCCATGTATAAGTAAATGGCCCTGTTCCTCCTGCCGTCTGCAATGCAATAGCACCATTTTTATTATTGTAACAAGTAACATTGGTAACAGTTGCATTTAATGTTGGACTTGTATTTAAAACCCTGCCATTAACATTAATCAAGGCTTTATTTTTGCCGCCACCGGTTATTGGAATATTGCCTGATATAGTTATTGCACTTGAGGTATTTATTTTTACATAAATGGTTTGATTGATAGTATTGTTACTGTAATTATTTATGAATAATGTGTCAGCAAAATTTCCGTTGGCTGCTGTTGAAAAACTGCAGTTTTTAAAAGGCCCGATTTGTATGTTGCTGCCGTCTAACGATGAGGCATGTAATACAAATGAATTGGGTGGAAGAGCTGAGTTGATACAAACAGTATCAAAAGCAGCAAGCGATGTTGTTATAAACCCTGTATCGGGCAACTGCGTTCTTGATAATTCAACTGTACTGAAAATTACATTTTGCCTTCCTGTATTTTGAATATAAAAATCAGAATTCCTTAATGAATTGTTTCCAAAGTTTGCATCCTTTAAAACAACTTTGTATTTTTTCCATGTATGGGTATTCATGCATACTATTCTACCGGAAGTTTTATTACTATTACTAACCGCATCGTAAAATAATCCCCAGCTTCCATACCCGCTGTCAAAGTATGTTATTTCAATAGTTACAGGGTATGCTCCTTTTAATGGCGCATTTCTTAAAAAATTATCATCCACATCAAAACACAATGAATTTTTTTTATTGATTATGTCAAAGCCTCTTGCGTACCTGCCATACATAACAAGACTATCGGCATCATCAACATTCCAATATCCTGCACTTGTTGTATTGGCATTTATCTGGTGAAGATATCTTTCATAGTTGCCAGGCAGCAAGTGCCAGCCAACATCATTAGTTCCTTTTGCTGCAAGGCTGCCAAGATCATTAGTCATCGCGGCAGAAACATCTTCCAGCTTCGCTCCATAACTGCTGTAAGCATTGTAAATATTTATGTACCTGTTTGAGTTGGTTTGACTAACAGTACCATAAACATTTGAAGGAAACCTTATACTGTCAGAAGCATCTAATGCATCTTTTAATGCACACACTGCATTGGTTGCAAGCCCCGGTATTTTCTGGCCTGCATATTTATTAAAAAATGCAAATGAAGAATCATAATGGTGATCAATAATCATGTCTGAAGTTTCATTAGGCCAGTCAAGCCCCCAATAAATGCAATAGCACATAATGCCAAACATTTCTTTGTAATGATCTTCTAACCACCAGCCTGCATATAACTGTGCTCCTGCAATTTCACTTCTTGATAATACAAACTGTCCGCCTTGCGGCTGATTTAAAATATTATACAACCATCCATTTTTATCAAGTTCCATATTTATTTGAGAACCTTTTGCAAACGTTCCGCATTTTATCCATCCGCCCGGACAATTGCTCAACAGCCAATATGTTTCTGACGAATCAGTAGGAGCGGGATTACTTAGTAAATGTATTGATGGCGTAAGGTTTTGGTAATCGTTATAATAATATAGAGAGTAAACTTTGAACAGACTATCAAATTGTACAGAGGTAATTTGATATTGTGGTGCGACATTTCCTTTATATGCTATGGGGTCTCCGGTGCTACCATAACAACCCTGCATGCCTATGACAAAATTTCTTGTTGATGAAGGATAGTTTTGAATATGATTGCATACACTATCAATCATTCTTTTAAAATAATAATTATAATTATTATCAAGATAGTAAGGTGAATATGCTATAATGTTGCCTGAAGAATCAATTGCATTAACCTGCGGTACGCCATTTGAGTACATCCAGTTTGGTGCATTAGAGCCCGTATAAACGAGGATGATAACGGGCATGCTGTCTATTATGTGCTGATTAACATCACTGTCGAATATAGCCCAATTCCAAAAATCGGGAGAGGTTTCAATATCAGACCAGTTAACATTCACCAACCGGCCATGAAACTCAGGGTATGTTTTAGCACTTACAACAGTTCCATAGTCCTCCCATATCCCATCATTTGCAGATACTTTATTTATAGTTTGCCCCTTTACGATTGTAAAAGAAATAAGAAAAATTAAAACAGTGTAATACCATTTAAAATAGTCGCCCATAAAAACAGTGTTGGTTCAAAACGACGTCTTTCTTTCTATAAAAAAGATTCAACCCTTTATTGATTTTTTTACTGAGTACGAGATTGATAAAGCGGCGTTAAGCTAAAATTTTTAAAAAAACCTAAAGCAGTAAAACAATCTTTTCTATTAATGCAAATCAATTTTACAGAGAGTAGTTAAATTAATTTACTATACAGGTAAAAATAGAAAATTTAAAATACAACCTATAATAATTTTTCTTAATAATGAATTATTTTTGGGAGTGTAAAATTTAAGTATTGAATTAGGTTTAATAAAGATTAATGGTGTTTGCAACCACAATTAAAATTCAGGATAAATCTTGTGAAATGGCATAGCTGTAATCTTTCAGTGTTATACTGCTAAAATTATTGGGTTTAAAACTTTGCCTTTTGCTATAGCAATGGCAAAACAATGCAATGCCGTAAGACATTATGATGTCTTTTGTGATGGTTACCCATAGAAAAATTGTGTGTTTAGTTTGAAAGTTATTTTAATACTTAGTTGGTGGGAATTTCATGAGTAAAAGTGTTCAGTTAAATACCTGTTACTGTACTATTTTTTCTATACGTATCCCCACATTCAGAATATTTTGTAGAGGGTCTTCGCGCATTACCTGTTGAATGTAAAATGTGTAATTGCCTTTATTAAGCTTTATGGGATTGCCGAAGAGTAATACGCGTTGTTCAATTATATCATCCATTGATGCGCCTAGCCATCCATTAACATTTGTTAGTTGCAGATTAAGTCTTTGTGTTTGTGCTTTTTTATCCGGCGAAACCGATGTAAAGTCAATCCAGATATTATTAAAGTGATATGATTCTGTATGGCGGAAAACAAAATAAATATTATAATAAGCTGCACTGTCGGAGGAAATGAATGTAAAGGGTAAACTGTCATTGCTGTTCCATTCATGCTTTGGAATAGCGGTTGTTTTCTCATGCACATCAATCGTATTGCAGGATGAAAAAAATAATACAGCAATACAAATTATATAACCGGAGAACTTCATTTTTTTATAGCACGTTTAAGATTTGCTCTTTTGCTTTTTCCAGTTCATCTTTCATCAATACAACACATTTCTGAACATCTGAATCATAAGCTTTTGAACCGGTTGTATTTATTTCCCTTCCTATTTCCTGGAGAATAAAGGATAGTTTTTTTCCTTTGATTATAGATTTATCATTCAGTACATCTCTAAAATATTCACAATGATTTTTCAGGCGCACCTGTTCTTCGCTTATATCTATTTTTTCAATGTAATAAATGAGTTCCTGTTCTAAACGGTTAGGATCATAATTTTCTTTTCCCAGGTTTTCGTCAAGTACTTTTTGTAAACCTTCTTTTATTTTTATTCTTCGTTGTGGTTCAAGTAAAGCTACAGCAGCTTGTTGCAATTCAATGTTTGAAATTCTTACAGTAAGATCATCTTCCATGCTTTTGCCTTCTTCTTTTCTATGACCATTCAAATCATTAATGGCATCATTCAGAAGTTTTGAAAATAGTTGCCATTCATCTTCAGCAATTATTTCTGTTGATGCACCTATAACATCGGGTAAACGTAATAAAGTACTTAAAATATTTTCCTGTGATAAACCCAGTTCTTTTGATAATTCAAAAACAGGTGCATAGTAAGCCTTCACAACATTTTTATTTACACGAATAGCTTTATCGCTGCCATTTTGCGAAAGCGTTATAACGCATTCAATACTCCCACGCATTAAACCTTCATTTAAGATATTTCTTATTTCAAATTCGTAAGGTTTTAAAAGTGACGGCATGGTAAGGCGAATGTCATATTGTTTGCCGTTCAGCGATCGTAATTCTATTAAATAGGTTTTGTCCGCTATCGTTTTTTCTGCACGGCCATATCCTGTCATTGAGTAGAGCATATTCAGAATGTATGTTTGCAAAGAAAAGTAATTATGTGCAAGCTGTTTGTATTGTTTTTAACCGGAAGGATTAACGAATTACTTGCTTATGGTGATTGTTTTACATTTATTTTTGACTAAAACGCATTGAATTTTCCTTCTGTTGCGATAGTGATCTTAAATTATAATGGCCGCAGTTATCTAGAAAAATTTCTGCCTTCTGTTTTTGCATCAACCTATCCCGGTAAAAAAATTATAGTTGCTGATAACGGTTCCACAGATGACAGTGTCTTATATCTCGCTAACAATTTTAAAGATGCTGAAATTATTTTGCTTGATAAAAACTATGGTTTTGCAGGCGGATATAATAAAGCATTGTCTAAAGTTAAATCAGACTATTATATTCTTTTGAATTCAGATGTTGAAGTAATGCCCAATTGGATTGAACCATTAATTGATTTGATGGAATCAGATAAAAATATTGCAGCCTGTCAACCCAAAATATTATCATACTACAATAAAAACTTTTTTGAACATGCAGGTGCATGTGGAGGATGGATGGATACATTAGGGTATGCGTTTGCACGTGGACGAATATTTGATATCTGTGAAGAAGATAAAGGCCAGTACAATTCGCTTACAAAAGTATTTTGGGCAACAGGCGCCGCACTATGCATTCGTTCAGAACTGTTTCATGAATTGCAAGGATTCGATAGTCATTTCTTCGCACACATGGAAGAGATAGATCTCTGTTGGCGTTTGCAACGTAAAGGATATTCAGTTTATTGTTGCCCTTCATCTGTTGTATATCATGTTGGCGGTGGCACATTACCAAAAACAAACAGCCGCAAAACATTTTTAAACTTCAGGAATAATTTCATCATGCTGTTGAAAAACTTTTCTTTTTCTGAAGCCTTATGGAAAGTTCCGTTGCGCGTTTTTTTGGATTGGATATTTGCATTTAAAAGTTTATTGCAAAAAGATATGCAATCATTTCTTGCCGTATTTAAGGCACATGCCGGTGTTTTGCGATGGATATTTATTCAGTATAAATACCAGAAACTTCCTGCAGGAAAATTAAAAAAGTTAGAGGGAGTTTATAAAGGCTCACTTGTTTGGGCTTTCTTTATCAGCAAGAAAAAACATTTTTCAGAAATTGTTAAAGAGAAGAAATAATATTTGTTAACAGCCCTTACTTTTGCAGCGTAAACATTCAACATGTCACACGAAATAGATTATAAAGAAAAAGAGTTTGGTTATAACTGGGTGAATTCCTCTCGTTTTTTATTTTACCTGCAGGTGCTTTGTTTGGTTGCTCTTTGTACAGGAATGTGCTTCTATTTATATACTTACAGGTATAAAGGCAAACCTGATGTAGAAGTACCATCAAATACTTTATACACTCCACAGTATAAATAATTTGGCTTAAAATTTTTTTGCAGTTTGCTGCAGATCACTATTTTTGCCGTCCTTTAAAAGTTCTTATACATAATGCGGAAGTAGCTCATTTGGTAGAGCACGACCTTGCCAAGGTCGGGGTAGCCGGTTCGAGCCCGGTCTTCCGCTCTCTTAAAAAGTTATTAGTTAGCAATAACTGGTAACTTTTTTTTTCGCCCTGGTGGTGGAACTGGTAGACACGCAGGACTTAAAATCCTGTCCGCCGCAACGCGGGTGCGGGTTCAATTCCCGCCTGGGGCACATTAGAATCAAGAGGTTATACTTTATAGTATAGCCTTTTGTCTTTTATAACTATTATATACTCATCCTTTCCACCCTGATAACAGAATACCTGCATAATTCTGATTGCGGGGATGATTGAATATAAATCTGCGGAGAAGCTGTTGCGTCAACCATCATGGTATAGCCAATAATATAATGACCAGCTTTTTTCAATACATCAAACTATATATAAACTGCATTATAGCTATTGGATAGCTCAAATAAAGGCAGCTATCTTGCAGAGGCCTGTCTGCCCTGTCTGCTTTAGCTGATAAATGTTATAAAATAAACTCCATCTTTTTCAGGTATTGTTTTTCCTAAGGACATGGATATACGTTAAAATAATTGGCATTGCAGGCAAAAAATAAAAAAGCTGCCTTTCAGCAGCCTTTTATAACTAAACAATGGAAAAACTTAAACTGTCAACTCACCTGTATAAATGTTGTTGGATGCCATTGAACCATCTTCATTTAAAAAGGCGATCCATGTTTCTACTGTAAAGCCTGCGAAATTGGATACATCCAATACACCTGCTTTAGCACTTCGTGCTGTGTGGTCCTAAATAGGTTTACAAGTTTTCTGAATTTATTAACAACGCAGGGTTTTATGCTATGCTCATTAGCTAATTATGCAGAATCTGCTACGACAGACACCGACTGGTAGTAAAATGCACTTGTTGGCGGTAGTTTCTGTCAAATTTTTAAATCTGCATTAATTCTTATTGTTTAATAACAACAGAAGTGTAGGCACTATCATCAACGATTAATCTTACGATATAGATACCTGCACTCACATTATCTATATTTAATGGGATATTGTAATTGCCGGCACTTAAATTCCCTTTTTTCATTGCTTTAATAATATTCCCATTTGATGATAATATTATAATTGAAATGTTTGCCGGTTTATCAAGCTTCATGTCGATAAAACTGTTATTAACCGGATTGCCATTTATCTTCCATGCAAAATTTGGCAACTCAATTTTTTGAACGCCTGAATGCATAAACTTTCCATCGTTATCCACTTCTTTAATACGGTAATAACTTATACCGTTAGTAAGATTATTGTCGGTATATGTATAAGAAGTTTGTTTAAATGCGCTTTTACCGGCAACAAACGCAATTGAATTAAAGTGTAAACCATCTGTACTCTTTTCTACATAGTAACCTTTATTATTAATTTCATTTGCAACAGACCAGGTAAGCAGGGCTGCATTACCCTGTTTAGTAACGCCAAAAGAAAGAAAAGTGACAGGTAGTATTACTGAGCAATGCCCCATTGCATCTCCGACAATTATCCAATCTTTTATGTCTGTTAAACTATCGTGTGCAGCTTTTGCAAATGCAGAATCGTAAGTTAAACCGGCTGCCCCTAACACCATGCCATTTTGCAGCTCAGGATTTGCTGCCCAGCCTCTTAGAGTTCTACCATAATTATTGCAATCCATACCGCAGTGGTCAAGCATATAAAAAGTATTCCACGGCTCGTAACCGACAATATTTTTAAAATTCCAATCAGAAAGAGATTGATTAAAATTTTTTGCATTATAAAACATGTAATCCATTTTTTTTACCTTACTCACATTCCAGTTGCCGATGGGCTGATTGAAACTGCCTGCATCCCAAAACATTCTACTCATGTCCGCTACATTACCCACATTCCAATTGCTGATGGGCTGATTGAAACTGCCTGCATCCGTAAACATACCACTTATGTCCGCAACATTACCCACATTCCAATTGCCGATTGGCTGGTTAAAACTGCCTGCATCCGCAAACATTCCACTCATGTCCGCAACATTATCCACATTCCAATTGCCGATTGGCTGGTTAAAACTGCTTGCGCCGGCAAACATACTGTTCATATTCGTTGCATTACTTAAAGTCCAGTTGCCAATTGGCTGATTAAAACTACTTGCAGATTCAAACATTGCAGCCATGTTTACAACGTTACTTACATTCCAATTGCTAATTGGCTGATTAAAACTACTTGCTTCGCCAAACATATCTCTCATATCTGTTACGTTACCTACATCCCAGTTGCCAATTGGCTGATTAAAACTGCTTGCGGACGCAAACATTCCAGCCATATTTACAACATTACTCACATTCCAATTGCCGATTGATTGATCAAAATTGCTTACTGAATTAAACATATCAATCATATTTGTAACGTTGCTCACATTCCAGTTGCCGATTGGTTGATTAAAACTACTTGCCTGACTAAACATCTCTGCCATTGTTGTTACGCTGCCCACGTTCCAGTTTCCGATTGGTTGGTTAAAACTGCCTGCCTGGCCAAACATCTGGCTCATAATTGTTACGTTGCTCACATTCCAACTGCCAATGGGTTGATTAAAACTGCCTGCGTAATAAAACATGCCAAGCATATCCGTTACATTACCCACATCCCAATTATCAATTGGCTGATTAAAACTGATTGCACTAGCAAACATCCGGTTCATAGTTGTAACGTTACTCACATCCCAATTGCCGATTGGTTGATTAAAACCAATTGCAGCAGAAAACATTGAACTCATGTTTGTTACATTACTTACATCCCAGTTACTCATTGCAGCATTGGTTGTTAAAGAGCGACAAAGAAAAAATGCAGCAGACATATCTGTTACATTGCTGAGGTTTGGTTTATCCGGTGCATTCATTACCATATTCTGGCAATTTGCAAATGCAGTATTAAATGTGCTCCAATCAATATCGCCCCATTGTTCAATGCTTAGCAGTTTATTGCCATCGTCATGGTTGAGAGTATAATCTTTGGATAGTGTAATGGCGCTAAAGCTGCCGTTGCCGGGTGCTATATACACTTTGTAGATACCGGCAACCGGAAAAGAGATAGTGTTTGCTCCGTTTATACCTGCCACATTACCCGTATCGGAAGCATCGTTCATATTTATCCAACTGACCTGAAAATTATCACCTGTAGCATAAAAAATAATATGAGTGTTGTCGGTAACTCCAATATTCATTGTATTCCAGGTCGTAATAAATGGTTTTTGAGCATTTGTTTGTGATATCGCTAATATGCCACAGAGTAATAGAAAATATTTTGGTTGCATAACGGGTTTGAGTGTTGAAGTCGCAAATATAGAACCTTTGAATTTAGTGTCACCGTGAAATTACCGCCAACAGGAATATTTATCTTATTAGATGTAACTTCAAATAAAAATTCAACCCTCAAAATCAATCGGTTTGCATTCGCGGTTTCAATTGTTATTGCCATTCGCCCTGCCACCCTCCCCGTCCACACACTATCGCTCGCATTCTGTTCATCAGCGCTTAAAGAACCAATCCGGGTTTCAACAGCATGGCCTTTTAGTGCAGCTACATTTAAACTTGCTTTTTTATCTTTTCTGAATCCATTGTATAAACCAAATACTGCCTGTTGTATATCCGGTGCGTATGCAACCAGTATCACTGTATCCTTAGCGGAGGCAATGCCATCGGCGCTCTTTCCCGAACACGCTGTTATTGCTCCCCTTTAGTGGGGCATAGGCTGTACAAAGTCACTGGTGTCGCTGGAATTTTAAAACTACCTTACCTCAAGGACATTAACGACAAGCAAGTATAACCCTGGCTATTTTTAAAAAACTCTCTGGTTTAATACCGCATTATTGCCTCCCTTTAGGGGCCGGGGGCAGGAACCGGAACGCAAAAGATTATGGCCGTTACGCATAAAACCGGTAACAGAGCCTATCCTGCCTGTAAAATCGCCTAAAATGCCACTGCTTTTTCTCGCCATAACATGAAAATTTAAAAGTTTAATAAGATCACCGTTTCGGTTGCCCCGAAACGGCATCCAGGACATAAAACCAGGGAATTAAAAGATAGCAGATTCGTTATTTTTACGAAATAACTTCGATATATGTTCGATGTTTCTTCGATTCAATTGATCGAAGTTATATCGAAGTTACATCGAAGAAATATCGAAGTTATATCGAAGAAATGAACCAAATATTACCCAAACCTGGCCCTGTGTCTTATACTGTGTTTGCAATAACACAGGGGTCTATGTTCTAAATAAATAAACAAAACCTTGTGGGTGAATAATGTGAATAGCTGATGAATGCCGGAGTATGGCTCTTTGGGCTTGCTTTTTTAAGCTATCTGCCTTGCAGATGGTATTAACCCGGGAAAAAGAATAGAGAAATTCATGTAGGGTAAGTATACCATTTTTTATAAACCCGGGGCACAAAAAAAGCCGTTTTAATTAACGGCTTCTTTATTTAATATATCTAATGCTTTGCTCAGCTGAAATTTAAATTCCTATTTTGTTACTGCAGCTTTTTTCTTCGGTAAGGCTTTTTTCGCACTCTTAACTTTTTTAGGAGGAGCCGGCTGATCAGCTTTCTTTTCACCGTTTCCGTTTTCAGAAATGTCTTTGCTATGCAAATTATGAACAAGCGCCTTGGCGGCTTTTTTTAACCTGTGCTGAAATTCTTTTTCCCCCAGCCTGCTTTTTAAATCAGTTAAAGCAGCGTCAAGCTTTACAGCAATTTCTTTTTTTAATTCTTTTTTCGAATTTGCAGTTTTTGGTGATTGTTTTTTTGCGCTCATGCGATTTTTTTTAAAATGGTAACACAAATTTAATATTGGCAGCGGGGTTTCAATGTTAATTTTTATGGTTCATAAAAATTATTCTAATATTTAATTCGGTTTCTTTCATTCATAAACAATTAAACTATGATCAACCGCAGGCAATTATTAAAGAATGCCGGGCTGCTTGGATTATTCGGCGCAGGCTTTGGTTTTAAGTCGATCGCAGAGAATACTGATAAAAAGCGGGTATTGCGTTTTGCGCATTTGACTGACGTGCACCTGGAACCTGAACTAAACGCTCCTGCAGGACTGGCAAAATGCCTTCATCATCTTCAATTACAAAAAGATCAGCCCACATTTATCATGAGCGGCGGCGATTCAATCTTTGATGCATTGCATCAACCAAAAGACAGGGTTGAACTGCAGTGGAATATCTGGAACGATATTTTTAAACAGGACAACGCTTTGCCCATTGAATATTGTATCGGTAATCATGATTGCTGGGGCTTCGGTCAAACAGAAGATCCGTTGTATGGAAAGAAGTATGCAATGGAAAAAATGAATCTTTCAATGCCATACAGAAGCTTTGATAAATCAGGTTGGCATTTTATTGTTTTAGATTCCATTCAACCAAAAACAGATGGCAGTTGGTATATATGTATGCTGGATGAAGCGCAATTTGACTGGCTGCAGAAAGACCTTGCTTCAACACCATCAACCACACCTGTAATTGTTGTTTCGCATGCGCCTATTGTTTCTGCAGCAACAGTTATTACTGATAATAAATTTAAAGACGGTGAAGGTTATGTTATCGGCTTAGGAAACATGCATATGGATTCTGCACGCATTATTGAATTATTTGATAAATATCCAAACATTAAACTTTGTTTAAGCGGGCATATTCATTTGTATGAACAGGTTGTTTATAACGGCATTACTTATATAAGCAACGGTGCAGTGAGCGGCAACTGGTGGAAAGGCATCCGATATAAAACTGATAACGGTTATGCAATGCTAAATTTATATGATGACGGCAGCTTTGATAATGAATACATAACTTATGGATGGAACGTTTGATAAGCTCTGGTTTTAACTGCATAAGAAGAATTCTTTTATTAGGTTTGCTGCATTAAAAACGAATATGTCTGCCATTAATAAAGAAAGAATATTAGTTATTGGAGCCAGCGGCCAGATAGGAGTTGAGCTAACCATGGCACTGCGCAATATTTATGGAAATGCCAATGTTGTTGCAAGCGATCTGCGTGAAGAAAATGAACTACTGAGAGGAACAGGCCCTTATGTTTCCCTGGATGTGATGAACAAAGAAATGTTGCACGTGCAGATCATTCGCCAGAATATTACACAGGTGTATTTGCTTGCTGCGATACTTTCTGCAACAGGAGAAAAAAATCCAAATCTCGCCTGGAACTTAAATATGCAGGGCTTATTAAATGTACTTGACATTGCGCGCGAAGAAAAGCTGAAGAAAGTTTACTGGCCCAGCAGTATCGCGGTTTTCGGGCCAACATCACCTAAAAAAGATTGTCCGCAACAAACGGTAATTGAACCCATAACCGTTTATGGAATCAGTAAATATGCAGGCGAGTTTTGGTGCAATTATTATAACAGGCGTTTTGGTGTTGATATAAGAAGCCTGCGTTATCCGGGTTTAATAAGTTATAAATCTGATCCCGGTGGCGGCACAACAGATTATGCGATAGAAATTTTTCATGATGCTATTGATGATAAAAGTTATACCTGCTTTTTAAAGGAAGATACTTACCTGCCCATGATGTACATGCCTGATGCTATTCGTGCTACGCTTGAATTAATGGAAGCTCCTGCTGATAAAATTTCTATACGTACATCCTACAATATTTCAGGCATTAGTTTTTCGCCTGCAGAAATTGCAGCATCCATAAAAAAACATATTCCTGAGTTTGAAATAAAATATAAACCTGATTACAGGCAACAGATCGCAGAAAGCTGGCCCCAGAGTATTGACGATTCAGTTGCTAACAACGACTGGAGCTGGAAACATGAATACGACCTTGAGAAAATAACTGCAGATATGTTGAGTCATCTTAAATAATTATACTTCTATGCGCATCTTTTTTTCAATCTTACTTTGCTCTTGTTTCTATTTTTCTTTTGCTCAAACAGATGATGATATTCCTGATTATCGCAGCAAGAAAGATAATTTTTTAAAAATGCAGGAAAAAGATATCCGCGCAGATGTTTCTCAGTTCACCTTTGGCGGCATCAGTGAAAGCCTTATGAAGCATAGGCTGTATAATATACCGCTTATAGGTGTAAAAGATGATAACATCATCTTTTCAAATGACACCGTTACTGTACAAATTACCAAAGGAACTTTCGATCCCTTAAAACATAAGATAACCTGGTATGAAGATAAGTATGCTGTGAAGATAGATAACCATGCTTTCTGGGGTACTGCGAATACAGTTCCCAAACATACTATTACATCTGTTGTTGCGGTTATTTATGGCGATACAGTTGTTATACCCGCAACTGCATTTGTTGACCTGTACGAACCCAAATTCTATTATAATGATGATAACGGCCGTCAGAAAACTTACTGCGATGTTTACCGCTCTCCCGATCAAAGAAAATATTATATCTATATGGTTAACGGGGAAGATGCCGGCCGTTATGAAGTAACATGGGTTATACAGGATAAAAAATATTTACGCCGCGTGGTAGACTGGGGTTTCTAAAAGTATTGTGATGATTTAAGCAATGTTCCTTCATGGCACAGGTTTGGCTATTGGGTTAATCATTAAACCTATCTTTAACACAATAGTCAATACAAATTATGAAATTAGAAACATTGCTATTTTCTGTTTTATTCTTACCGGTCAACAAAGGGTGCGATAACGCACAGAATGGTACATCATCAACAACTACATCTTCTGTGTCAGCCAATCAAAGTGATACAAGTAATCAACGTACAAAATTTGGTATAATGGTGGCCAAAAGCGAAGGCCAGATCATACCTCCTGAAAAGCAGGTAAAGATTGCCAAAGACCTGGGCGTGCATTATATAAGAGGCCGCGTAGATGTTCAGGGCTGGGATGGATCTGAACCTTCTTATAATGTATATACTTCAGCAGGTATGAAAGTACTGCTGAACCTGAATTATGGTGTTCCCCGCAATGGTGCAGGAGAACATGCGCCCGTTCCTTTTCCAACAGATATGACTGCGTATTCAAAAACACTGAATGCAGTGCTTGATAAGTACAAGCCCGAAGTTGTTGTTATAGAAAATGAAGAAGATAACCCTAACTATCACCAGGGAACGGCCGACGATTATATTAATGAATTAAAAACAGGAATACAGGTTGCACATTCAAAAGGTTTGAAAGTAACCAACGGCGGCATTACTGTGCGTGAGATCTGTCTTATTATTTATGATGATTTAGCGCAGAGCGGGCAAAAAGATAAAGCTGCAAGTTTTGCACAAAAAGCTTTCCCTGCAAATTTTGCAGCACGGCTTAGCAGCGGTGGTGATATTTTACGCAATCCCCAGGTTGGCCGCCAGGTTTTATTCGGAAGAAAAATAATTGCCGCATACAAAGACCTTGATCTTGATTATATAAATTTTCATTGGTATGAACCCGTGCAGGCAAGAGGAAAAAACATTGATAAAAGCAGTGTAAACTTCGATCCTTCAACATTTGCTTACGTGGTAAATTATCTCAGGGAAAAGACAGGCAAACCTGTTATGACAAATGAATTTGGTGTATTAGACCCATCGGCTGACCTTGTAAAGAATTTATTGAAAGCTGCTAAAGATGCCAATCTTAGTTACGCAATTTTCTACAGTGCGGATGGTGGTGAAGGAAAAGCAATTGCATTGCAAAATGCCGGCGGCGATCTTAGGGATAACGGCCAGGCTTTCAAAGATTTTGTAAAACAAAACTGATCTCTTTGATCAGCATTAATAATAAAAGCTAAATGATGCAATTCATCATTTAGCTTTTGTCTTTTGTATCTGTATTCCTGTCAATAAACTCCGGTTGGTTATTAAACTGTTTTTCCTGCGTTTGCCGGTACGAATAGTTTGACTTATCATTTGCCTGCTTATAATTGAATTATTTTCATCCTCACGCACCGGGTAATACTGCCTCCGGCTTGCTTTTAACCTGCGGTTTACATACGCTTTAACAGCAAGTATGATCTCTATAAGGTCTCTATAAGGTCTCTGTATTGTCTCTATAAGGTCTCTATAAGATTAGAGCAGATTTGAATTTTTTATTGGTGTTTTTATAATTTTGGGCAGGCAGCCAATGCAGAAGTTTTGTAACTGGAAAATACACTATAAACCTTATTATGGCAATAAATGTGATAAATATTTGTTGGCAGGAATACCGGCAAAGGCATTAAATCAGCAATTTTTATTTGAAGCTGGCTGCAATAACATAAATCTTTGTGTTGCCTGAAAACTAAAAATGACACTTCAAGATTTAGCATATAAAGAAATGGATTTATATTCCAAGACCATTGACTTATATCATCAGCCTTATTCTTTTGACACAGAAAAAAAATTAGGCGAGATATGCTTGGAATATAAGAAGATTCATCAAGCTTATGCAGATTTATCTTCTTCTGACATCGAAGCATTAAAAAGGGGACTGTTTATTCAATGGTATGCGTTATCAGAACCAAGTTACCTGACAGGAATTGCCGACTTAGATGAAACTACAGAAGCAAAAATTATAGAAGATTTAAACGACTTTATAAAGGCAAAGAAAATAGATGACGAATTAATTTGGATGCTTAATTACTACGCAAGGTGGGACCGGATATTTGACAGAATAAGTTCCTTCAAAGGTTTTGATAAAACTGTTGTAAACGAACAAAACGATAAACTGCCTGAAATAATTGAAAGAGAAAATTACTCTGCTTAATGTTATTCATTCATGATACATTTCGGGTATGACAACAGATGAAAATAAATCGAAAAGAAAAAGAAATAAACAAATTGCTGTAGAAGAAGACTATACAGATTTTAGGCCTTTTCCACTTTATATTATTTTAGTTTGTGGATTAATAGTCACGCTTGTCGGTCTTTATTTGATTATTACTAATAATGCTGCAACTGGTGTGACACTTCCTAATCGTTCCGGGGAGGGTGGCGGACAAACAAGAATTGTAAGTGGACCAGGTGCAATTGTAGTTGGACTTGGTATTTGTGTGTTTCCAGCTTATCAATTGTTGAAAAAGAAGTTTGTAAAGAAAGACTAACTGCTACCAACAAAAGCGTTACTCGCTGTCGCACTGAACCCCTGAACCTGTAGTATTTACACTATGTTAATTCCTGAAAGAAATTCCATCTTTGCCTTGTCAATAAAACTCAAACAAAAGTTAGATCACACTATGAAAAATTTACTAAAAACATATAATCCACTTAAATCAATACTGCTAATTTTAATAATTATGTTGGCAGCATCCCAATCAAACGGGCAACAGGTAAAACCTTCCGGCAGTGGTTACGCACCCGTTAATGGTATTAAAGTCTATTACGAAGTATACGGTGAGGGTAGCCCAATAGTTTTACTGCATGGTGCTTTTTATACAATTGATATGAACTGGGGTGAATTGATACCTGAACTGTCAAAAACCAGGAAAGTAATTGCCATTGAAATGCAGGGACATGGACATTCACCGTTTTCAGACAGGGAATTATCGATTGCTACTTTAGCAAGCGATGTTGAAAAAGTGATGGACTACCTGAAAATTGACAGTGCTGATGTAGCAGGATATAGTATGGGCGGCTCTGTGGCTTACCAGTTTGCAGTGCAAAGCCCAAAACGGTTAAGAAAATTAGTGATCATTTCTTCTACTTACAAAACTGATGGCTGGCTACCAACAGTGAACACAGCATTTGACAATTTTAAACCTGAATTTTTTGATAATACACCTTTAAAAACAGCATACGATGCAGTAGCGCCTGATACAACCAAATGGACAAAGTTTTTAAAGCAGATGTTTGCTTTCGCCGAAACACCATTCAATGTTGGTGACTCTAATATTGCGAAAATTACTGCGCCTGTATTAATTATATCCGGTGACAATGATGGGCTGGATAAAATTGAGCTGATGAAAACATATAAATTATTGGGAGGTGGTGTTTCTGCTGACCTGCAATCAATGCCAAAATCACAATTGGCAATTGTTCCTTCACAAGGACATGTAAGCCTGATGATGCAAACGAAAACAATCTTAGGTTACCTCGATAATTTTTTGAAGTAAACATAATTTCGCCGCTGTTGCTATTCTTCACTAATGGCAATAAATGTGATGGATATTGTTGGTAAAAAATAAAATAAAGTCGTTAAGAAAGACGCAAGTACAAAATAAGTTTCATTTATATCATGGGAGGAAAGCACAATAACTGAAACACTTAAGACATCTTTACTTGCTAATATTAGAGCAGAATGGCTCTTTATTGTATATTTCATGATAACGATTATTATTGGGATTTATGTCCATGCCAGCGTATATGAGTTTTTTGAAGTATTATTATTCTCTTTCTTATTTTTTGGCATTGCTTTTTTAGGTTTCGTTGCTATTACGGCACATATAAGATACTATTTTCATTATGAGCTGCATAGAAAAGTGGAATTATTTACTGATAAAATGGTAATAAAAGTGAAAGATAAAGTAGTAGGGCAGCTACTTAAAAATGATATCGTTAAGATTACTTTATATGATAAACGGCATATAGATGAAGCTAATTTATTTCCGACGTTATTAGATAGCTTCTATTATTTGATTGTAACCGGCAAAAATCAGGAAAGAATCATCCTTACTTGTCTCTTGGACATCAGGTTAAAAAAGAAGATTGCTGCATGGTACGGGCAAGAGCTTGAGCATGTATATCAACTTTTCCCTTTCCCTCTGTTTACTGAATTGGAGGAAAGTTAAACTGCTTATAACATGTGTATTTTCGCTGCGTTGTTCTTCACCAATGGCAATAAGTGTGATAAATATTTGTTGATAAAGAATACCACAAGGGCGTCAAATCTATTGGCGGGTAAGCGATTTTATAACAATGAACTTTTAAGTATAAATTTAGGGGCGACATGACAACAAAACAGAATAATGAGGAGATAAACAAGCTATGGTTTGACTTTTATGTTGGGCAGTTAGCATCTACACCTAAAACTGGTTTTAAAAAAATAGACAATTACTTTTTGTGTACGTGTTGTCATTTTCCAACTTTAATTAATAGAGGTGGTTTTGATATATGTTTTCTGTGTAATTGGGAAGACGATGGACAAGATGACTACAATGCAGATTTAGTTTTAGGTGGCCCTAATCAAAGCTATTCACTAACTGAATCAAGACAAAACTTTAATCATTATCTCACATCATATAGACCATCCGACACTTATCATTTTGAACGAACAACAACAAAGAAGTCAAAGGATGGAAAAATTACCTCAGACCTGACAGAAATAAAGAAGCAAATAATTAACAAGTATATTTTCATTGCGACTTTAGACAATATTAGCGACAGAAAAAAAGTATTTTCAGACATAAGCAAACTCGCTAAAAAGATATAAGGATAGCAGATAACATTTATCGGTAAAGAATACAACAAAGGCGTTAATAACAAACTATATAAAAACAATAAAAAACACAACCATATGAGAAAAATAATTTCATTTATGCACATATCGCTTGACGGTTTTGTAGCAGGGCCAAACGGAGAAATGAACTGGATCAAAGTTGATGAAGAACTTTTTGATTATGTAGGTAAGCGCATAAGCGAAAGCGATACTGCATTATATGGACGGGTAACTTATGAGATGATGGAAAATTACTGGCCTACTGCAGGGGACAAACCAAATGCAAGCAAGCACGACATTGAACATTCAAACTGGTATAAAAAAGCGCACAAAATTGTTTTATCAAAAACAATGAAAGATGCGGATTTGCCTAACACAACAATTATCAGCGATAACCTTTCGGACAGCATAAATAAAATAAGAGAACAGGAGGGTACAGAGATTTGCCTTTTTGGCAGCCCGACAGCAACACATTCACTTATTCAACTAAACTTAATTGACGGCTACTGGCTGTTTGTTAATCCGATTATCCTTGGAGAAGGCATTCCATTGTTTACAAACATCAAAGACAAAACAAAACTAAAGCTGTTGACTACCCGGCAATTTACCAGCGGGGTAACTGAACTGAATTACATAGTGGACAGGCAATGATAACTGCCGCTAACAAACAGGAAGCATGAGAAAAATTATCGTAATAACAAATGTTACTTTGGATGGAGTAATGCAGGCACCCATGGGCTCTGAAGAAGATACATCCGGTGATTTTAAATATGGTGGCTGGATCGCTGCAAATGCTGATGCGATGAGTGGTAAAGCCGTACAAAAAGAAATGAATCAAACTGCAGATTATCTTTTTGGCAGAAAAACATTTGAAATCTTTGCTTCCTTTTGGCCTGCACATGCAAACATGTGGCCCGGCATAAATGATAGCACTAAATACATCTTGTCTAAGACAATAAAAAAATCAGACTGGGAAAACACTGTGTTCCTGGAAAGCATAGAAGATATTAAACAGCTTAAAATTTCAGCGGGTGCTGATATACAGGTTTGGAGTAGTAGCGAGCTTGTGCACCTTCTTCTCGAAAATAGTTTAGTGGACGAACTTCATCTAAGAATTTTTCCGGTAATTCTTGGCAAAGGAAAAAAGTTGTTTGGCAATAGTACGATTCCTACAGCATTTACCTTGACTGAGAATGTTGTAACAACAAAAGGAGTCATTATTGCCCAATACAAACGGGCCGGAGAAATGTTTGCAACTGCAGGAGCTCAAAGTTTAATTGATAAATATCTTAAAAACTAACAGTGCAGGTAAGCATTTCATAACAATGAACTTTTACTTATAAATAAAATATTGGCCGCAATATTTCAAAACAGCCTTCGGCATCGCACGTTCCCATTTCGCCACTAAATTGTCGCATTCACACCGCAACGACGTTGGATTTGTTAGCGAGATTTGTGTTTCAATAAACATTAATAACAATGCGAAAAGTAAAATTGCAAATGCAAATGACCATAAACGGATACGTTGGCGGATTAAATGGAGAAAGTGATTGGATGACATGGAATCCTGATGCTGAATTTATAGCGTTTCTCGATTCCCTGCTTGATACATCAGACACGCTTTTACTTGGCAGAAAACTGGCTGCAACAGGCTTTATAAATTATTGGGAAGATGCAGCAGAGAAAGATCCTGCTCCGCCGTTTGCAAAAAAAATAACTTCTCTTCCAAAAGTTGTTTTTACCAAAACACTCGGTCAATCAACCTGGAATAATACCACTTTGGCAACAGGAAATATTGCAGAAGAAATTGCCAACTTAAAAAGACAGGACGGTAAAGACATTCTTGTTTTTGGCGGTGCAGATTTTGTTTCATCATTAATAAAAGAAGGGCTTATTGACGAGTATCACCTTGTTATAAATCCAACAGCAATGGGAAATGGCATGACCATTTTTAATTCACTTGGCAGCATACAGAAATTTACACCTATACAATCAAAACTTTATCCAGGCGGTAAAACTGTTTTAAGCTTCAAACCAAAAAATGATTGACATTTTTGTTGCAGAAAGTTTTATAATGTAAGAAGATTGGGAATTTTAGCTACAAGTAAATTGAAACCATCTAAAACAATATACGTCCCGACATTAATATTGTCTGTAACCCTATTTATTTTAGGGCAGGTTTTATTTGTAAACACATTTAAGCTTTTTGAGCCGCAGATCGACGGAATTTTTTTTCAAATAACAGAACATAATGCCACACTTAAAACCTCAATCATTTTTTCATTCTTACTTTTTGTTATTCCTGTTTTCATAGTGTTGACCTGGCGACTTGCACATATTACCTCTTTTCGGAAAAAAATTGCATCTGCCTTATTTATTCTAATCTTTATAACTATTGGAATTTTCATGAGGCACCAGGAAGTAAAAACTTATTTTACAACTGTAGTAAGGCCTGCATTATTGACTAAAGACAAGACAAGCATTACATATCCAATTGATCCAATAAATTTTGTGTACTACATGCTTGCCGGACTAATAACAGGTTGCGTACTTACATTTGTTTTTTTTAGGCAAAGAACGAAATATAATACTTGAAGCTTTTGTTATTACAAGGCCTTAATGCAAATTATTTATACTTTTCGCATTCAGCACTATAATTGTCGTATACACAGGGCAGGTGACACTATATTGGTACCGGGATTTGTGATGCATTTAAAACTTCAGGCTCACGGTTTGGAATACCAGCGGTAATTGTACAGACACTTACCGGCTAATGATATAAAAGAATCAGTATTTAATTTAACAACATAAAAAATAACAAAATGGCACAAATTAATCCTTATGTAATGTTCAGCGGAAATGCGGAAGAAGCATTTGATTTTTACAAATCAGTTTTTGGTGGAGCGTTTGCAGTGGTAGTGCGTTTTAAAGATATGCCGGCCGATCCAAACCATCCTACCGCTGAAAGTGATGCAAACAAAATAATGCATATTGCTTTGCCAATAGGAAAAAACGTACTCATGGCAAGTGATGTTCCTGAAAAAAATATGGCAGGGAAAGTGGATTCGGATAACAAGTTTTTCGTTTCAATAAGTGCAGAAAGTAAAGAAGAAGCAGGCAAATTATTTAATGGACTTTCTGCAGGTGGCAAAATAGAAGTGCCTATTGCAGACAGTCCGTGGGGTACGTATTTTGGAATGTTTGCAGACAAGTATGGCATTCAGTGGATGGTAGATTTTGACCCAAGGCGTAACGGATAAAAAAATAAAGAATGAGAAAAATAATTGTTTTATCAATGATCACATTGGATGGAGTGTTGCAGGCGCCCGGCGGTCCTAAGGAAGATACATCCGGAGGTTTCAAATATGGCGGCTGGACTGAACCTTATGGTGATGAAGATTTTAACAAGGTGGTACAGGAAGAACTGAAACCTGCAGATTATCTTTTGGGCAGAAAAACATTTGAGATTTGGGCAAATTACTGGCCTGAACATGGAGACTTTTGGCCGGGTATTAATGAAGGCGCAAAATATGTTTTCTCCAAAAACATGAAAAAGACAGATCCATTGATTACCGGTTGGAAAAACTCCGTACTAATAAAAAGCGTGGCAGACATCAAAAAAATCAAGAATTCAAAAGGTTCTGATATACAGGTTTGGGGAAGCAGTAAACTTATTCAACTGCTGCTTAAGAATGATCTTGTAGATGAACTCAAACTCAAAATCTTTCCCCTGACTTTAGGCAAGGGAAAAAAGCTTTTTGATAATGGAGCGATCCCGGCAGCATTTGTATTAACGCATAGTATTGTTACATCAACCGGAGTGATCATTACCAAGTACAAGCGAGCCGGAAAAGTGAAAACAGGTACTGTTGGAGCTTAAGTGAAATAAATGATTTCTGCAGTAGCAGGATTAATCAACAATCATCAAGGGTTTTAACACAGAGGTTTTTTCAGAGCAAACATCAAACAACTTCGACAGCCATCATTTTATTGACAGAGCCTTTTACAACTTTATAAATAATGGCGAACAGTATGGCGACGAAAGTATTTTGATTAGATCAGGACAATATTACGGGCTTGATTTATCACCTTTTTTGAAACCTGTTTATACAGGGGAAGAAGTACCGGCAGCTTACATTAAAGAGAATACCCAATCCGTTGATGTTTTACTGAAACCGGCGATAACATTCCGTGACAAAATTCAAAATGGCAACCCTGTTTATGATAAGATAAAATACGTTTGGTACTACCCGCCAATTAATCTGAGTAAGAAAGACATTGACAAACTGATCACAGAAACAGGTGAGGAAATGGTAAAATCTTTTTTAGATACAATCGAAAAACAGAAGAAAGAAATTGAAGAGAATCCTAACCCATGGAAATGGTATTTCGTGCAAGGGCAAATTATTGAAGACTTAAATAATCTTATAAAAAGTATTCAATGTTACAAAGACAAAGGCATCACTGAAATTTATCTAACTGCAGGTTAACGATAGTTTAAAAATGTAAACAAGAATTAATAATTTGTTCTGCTTACAGGATAGATTTTGCAAAACCATCCGGAACATCAGTAAGGTACTCAGACAACCCAATGTTTTGTAAGAAATCATTGCTGAAGAGATCTGCTGTTTCCTTTCTTAACAATGCACATCTATATTGTTGCCAGAGTTGCGCGTTGTCGCCATACATGCATTTTACTAACCCGGGAAAAGACCAGTCGGCATTCTTGCCCCAATGTTCTGTAAAGGAAATATTGTTTGCCTGAAATACTTCAATGATACGTGTACAAAAGTTTGGCAGGCTGATAAGTTTGTCAGTTTTCGGATTCCAATTCAACCCATCTATTTCAATCATACACGTTACAGGAAATCTGGTAAAAGCAAGTGTTGCTTTTGATTGCTTTACAAACCGCATAGCATAAATGCCTGGTATAGGTCCTTCTGTCTTTGCAAGGTTAGCCAGTAATTCCAAAGCTTTGGCGGAATCCTTAATATCAACGCCTATTGAACATGCAAAGGCATTACCCTGGTATCCGGCATCCCAAAATATCTCACCGAGTGTTCCTGTTACCTGGAAATCAATAGGCGGTAATGCAGCAGATTGTAAAAATTTGATAAGCGTGGGAATACTGTTCTTAAATCTTTCTGCAATGCTTACAAATAAAAGAATAAGATCGCGATAGACAGATGTTTTTATTAAAGGAACCGGATCAGGGTAACCACTGTGATAAGGTTTTTTATACATTACTTCTATGGCATACTCCGTATCATTTACATAAGGGTTGATAAATACTTTGTAATGAAAAGGACGGTTTGGTTTACCGTCTGCATCTGTTTCTCCCGGAACAGAAAAGTCTGAATCTTCAAATGCCATTGTTTGCGCAAGATGCAATGCTGTATCCTTATCTAATTTTTTTACATACCTGTTTAACAGAAAGCGGTCCTCAGTTTCTATTACAAGGCCATGTATAAAGCCAAAAGAACCAAGGCTAACCAATGCTGCATTGAACAATCCATCATTTCTTATAACCCTTGCTTTAATGCGGTTTGCAAACACATCATTCAATACTGGTTTAGTATGGCGTTCCAGGTAAACAATATCATCTGCACCATTTCCGATTATTAAATTTATTCCAACAACACTATCCTGCATGGCACCCACATCCAAAGCTGAACCATGCACACCTGTAGATACGCAACCTGCAATTGTCTGGCCGTTACTGGCGCCCGTTGCTTTTAAAGATTTTCCGTTTTCAAACAAAAAATTACTTATCTCTTTTATAACATTGCCGCATTGAAATAAAAATAAATTCTCCTGTAAATAAGTTGTGCCTGGATGCAGTTCATCAGCAGAAATAGATTTTTTCAGATTCATTGCCGCATTAAAATGCATATTGTCTTTTTGATGTGCAATATGCGATAACGACCAGGCTGAACCATATGCCCTGAATCCTTCGTGATTATCCAACGCAGCTTTAAGCAACCGCTGTATTTCTGCTGCTGCATCATTATAGCGATCCGTTACAGAAGGCATGTTACCCTTTTCTTCCAGGGATGTTTCATACAATATTTTAGTGGGGAAGGGGCCGTTGTTATGAAAAGTATCCCAGGTTCCTATTTCATGTGTTATTGTAGTTGCCATATTAGTCAGCTTGTTTTGAACATACATATTTTATCTTAACCTGGCGCTTTCTGCCAAACGTAACCGTATTCAACAGCACGCCTCCAAAAGTTACCCTGTATTCAAAAGAATAAAAGCCCTGTGATTGACATTTTTCGATTAAAGAAAATGCTCCTTCCTGGGGTTTTAATCTGATAACAGTATCCAGGACATGTACTTTTTTCCCTTTGTAAAAATCACCTGATGTATTTAGCGGGTCCGGCTCAGGAACAGCATCCCTGTTAACAACGCGCACCGAATAGCAGGATGAAAGAAAGATCATTAATACGGTTGCTATACATAATTTACGAAATGGATTTTTATAGTTAACAGCAGCAGATTTCATAGTGTCAATTTTTGAGTATTGGTTAGCATTATTTAAAAACCTGATTGAAGTTTTTAAAGATGTTTTCGATTGCGTGTTTCAGGAGTTATAATTGGTGCAATTACAACCGACTGCTAATTTATATAATATTTGTATTAATATCTTACAAAGTGAAATGATATATGCTAGTGAATGCGTTATTCAATACATGTTTATACTTATAGCATGCGAATAAAAGAATATATCTTTAATGATGCAGAATCGTATCTTTTTCACGAGTTAAGAATTGAAAATCTTGCTGCAACTGAAGCATAACAATTTTCTAAATGATAAAATCAAAAACAAATACTTTCGGATTTTGGTTTTCAATCGTAATGACATTATTCAGCATATGTATAGGCGTTTCTCAATTTTTTCAGGAATCTGGCAACCAATCAAAAATAATTGTTCTTATTGTAGGCGTTTTTTTAACTCTATTATTTGGTTCTCAATTGTGGCGTAACTCAAAACATATTTTAATAGATACAATAAGAAAGACAATAATATTCACAAACTTCTTTACAAAACAAAAAACAGTTTATTCTTTTAGCGATATTGAAGGTTATGTTGACTTGTATCAGCCTGCAAGAGGAGGTAGTTATAGAGTTTTGTATTTGGTAAAAGGCGGAAAATTTGTAGAAATAGTATCAACATTTATTTATTCAAATGTTTACGAAATAGAGAAAGCATTACAACCGATAAAGTATTTAGGATTAAAAGATTTTTCGTATTTAAATAGTATCAGAATTTTACTAAAACTTAAAGTATTAAATGACTAAAGAATACAGCCAATATTTTATCGACTATATATTGGCGGCAAATTAATAAACAACTTCACCGCAGTTCTTCATAACTTATTCAGCAATATTTTGGTTACTTTTCAGATAAATCATCAAAATTATCTTCACTCACGCGTTCTGTTTCATCAAATGCACTTGCAGAACCATCCGATTCAATTTCTTCTATGTTTTGTTTTCTTCTTATGAAAATATCATCTTCATAATCTATGTGCGTATTCTTTTTTGCTTCAGGATTATTATTCGGTTTTGGATTCGTCATAAAAATGTTTTCAAAATTTTCTATTGATGTTATAACGTTTTTAAAAGAAGCTCCGCTGTCTTTTTCCCGCTTTGTAATGCTGCTTCCACTGTGCCTCCGGGAGAGCCTTCGTATAAAGCTTCGCCTGAAAAAAATATAGTATCATTTACAGGCCTGCGTAATATTTTCTTTGCTTCTGTACTTTTTATTGTGTTGAATGAATAACCGCCATGTATGCAAGGCTCTTTATACCAATTTGCAATTTTATATGCTTTCAATTGCGATGATAAATCATCAACAGAAATTTGAAAAGCATTGCCCAATGATTGCAAAGCTATCCCCAGTATATATTCGTCTGTATTATCTTTAAGTGAAGTTACTTTTTCACCGCCAGCCCAACCTGTTAAAATTGTATTATTAACCGGAAGCTGGTTCCACCATGTTGGTATTGCTTCATCAGTTAAAAAAAACCCGGCTGCATTTTTATCTTTTGTAATATCAGAATTAAATTCAAGAATTATCTTGATCACGTTGCCGAAACCAATATTCCCTGCAGCAGAAATATGACCAGGTATTGCAGGTTCAAATGTTATATAATTTTTACTTTCCGGTGCTGCATGCAATATGCTTAAAGGAACAGTAAGAATAATTTTATCAGCCTTAAAAATCCTGCTGCACATGGTTAAAACATTCACTTCATTTTTTTGCCAGTTAATTTTTTTTACGCAGCATTCCGTATTAATTGTACAGCCTCTTTGTATGCATTGTGTTTTGAGATATTGAATCAATTCTTCATATCCGCCATTTATGCGGTATTGACCTTCCATTCCTTCACTCCACTCATTGTATAAAGATTGTGTACTTGCTGTTGACGTATCTGCAAGATCAAAACCACCGGCAAAACTTTTAGCAGATGCGCGCAGGGTTGCATATTTATCATCAGCAAAAAATGTATGCAGAAAATCATCCAAAGTCATGTCATGATTCAACGCTGCCATTTGTTGCATCAGCTCATTCCAGTGATGATCCAATCCTGATTCTTTTTTTCGTTTTCCTTTTTCAACGTGAACCATTTTACCATTAATGGAATGATATTTTATGCCTGCTTCATTAAGCAGTGAAAGTGTAAGCGGAAGATCTCCATGAATAAACTCAGCTCCTGCTTCTACCGGTTGTGAAAATCCATTCCCTTTTATTGTGCATATTCTTCCGCCTAAACGATTGGCAGCTTCAATAATTGTAACCTGCATGCCATGCTTCAGCAATTCCAATGCAGCCATTAAACCTGATGCACCCCCACCGATGATCAATACATTATTCATATGTGCAATTTAACGGGTGGCATGGCTATTGTGTTCGTTAAATAAAATATTGTTATGATACGCAAATTAAAATCAGGTGAATACAGGTTGTATTCAAGAAAGAAAGACTCTAAAACAAATAAAAGGAAAAATTTAGGAACATTCAGCTCACTTGCTGCAGCAAAGAAGCATGAACAGGAAGTACAATATTTTAAAAGGCATTAATTACAATTCAAATAATAATTGTTCTTCATTGTCTTTTAAAGGAATCTGCCTTATAAAATTATCGTACCCTTCTTCATCATCGTGATTGCTGTAGACACCATACGCATCAAGACTGTAACCGATAAGACTATCATTCGCTTTGATGAGATACAAGATTGACATATCTGAAGGATTGGATTCCCCTTCAAAACGATATGTTTTTACAATGGTTAGATCTTCCGGCTGGTATGTTTTATCATTGAACGCAAAACCCTCCGGTGTCCATCTGAATTCATGGTCGTAACCTTTTGCTGAAAATTTATTCAGTATCTGGCTAAGTGTGTTCATTTCATCTTTTGACGGCATAATATAAGTTTACATTGTAATTTCAATTCTCATACCAATTGATCTGTATAAAAAAATTATCTTCATCAGGTAATATTGTTAACTGATTTTTTAATGTTCTATATTATACATTTTGCTTAATACTAAAACTTTTTATGAACAGGTATTTTAACTGCTTATTTATTGTACTGATTGTTGCATGCAATAATCCACAAAAACAAAACGATCGGCCTGTTACCCCAGATGATAACAGCTTTACTTTATTTCAACCCCGGTTTTTAGATGCGTATTGGAAAGCGAATCCATCAGCAGCTATTTATGCAGGTTATGGAAAATATTATGATGAGCTCATAATACCTGACAGCAATTCTTTTGTTAGTTCAGTAAATTTTTCAAAGCAATGGCTTGATTCGCTGCATACGTTTAAGTATGATGATCTTTCAGACAATGATAAGATCGATTACAACATCATTCAAAACCAGTTGCAAAGTAATACCTGGTACATTGATACATTCAAATCGCAACAAAAAGATCCTTCATCCTATAACTTAGGCGGTGAATGTTATTATTTGCTTACGCAGAATTATGCACCACTCGCACAACGTTTACAGGCTTTATCTGCGCATATTCAACATGCTCCCGAATATTATATAGCAGCACGTAATATAATTAATCATCCAACGAAAGAATATACGCAATTGGCAATCGATCAGAATGAAGGAAGCCTGGATGTATTTGGTGCTTCGATGACTGATTCTGTTAAAGCATCTTCACTTACGAATGAAGAAAAAGATACTTTGAATCACCGCATTGCTTTAACTGTAGATGCTATAAAAAACTATGTTTCTTTTTTGAAAAATATAAGTGCCGATAAGAATTATGCATTCAGCGATTTTAGAATAGGAAAGGAATTATTTGCACAGAAATTCAAATACGACCTGGTAACAGATTATACTCCTGAAGAAATGTTTGCAAAAGCAGATTCTGCAAAGCATTACTATAATAAGCAAATGTTTATTATTGCTGATACACTTTGGAAAAAATATTATGGCACTGCACCAAAACCTTCGGACTCTTTAGCTTTGATAAAAGCAGTTCTTGATAAACTTGCTTTGAATCATGCATCCCCACAAACAGTTGTTGATACTGCAGCTAAACTCATTCATGACCTTGAATATTTCATCAAGGCAAAAGATCTTTTTAATTACGATACAGCCAATCCTTTAAAGGTGCGCATCATGCCTGCATATATGGCCGGTGTTTCATTGGCGAATGCTGAGTCAACGCCGCCTTATCAAAAATCGGGTGTTACTTATTACAACATAATGGATCTTTCTAAAATGCCTGCAGCAGATGCAGAAAGCGAGTTACGCGAATACAATACTTACTCGTTACAATTCTTATCCATTCATGAAGGAATGCCGGGACATTGTATGCAAGGTGTTTACAATAACAAACCGGGAAGCATTATAAAATCCGTTTTTGGAAACGGGCCAATGATCGAAGGCTGGGCAGTTTATTGCGAGCAAATGATGATGGAAAACGGCTGGGGCAACAATGCGCCGGAGCTTTGGTTGGTTTTATACAAATGGCGTTTGCGGGAATGCAGTAATGTTTTAATTGATTACGGCATTCAATGTTTGAATTATTCAGAAGATGACGTGTATAAATTATTAAAAAATGAAACTTTCCAGGAGGATGGACAGATAAAAGAAAAATATCACCGTGCCACTGTTTCGCAGGCGCAGTTGTGTTTTTACTTCACAGGGTTAAGCGATATTCTTGCATTGCGTGATGATTATAAGAATAAGATGGGAAGCAATTATTCTTTAAAAGATTTTCATGAAAAATTTCTTAGTTATGGCAGCGCTCCGGTAAAATATATTCGTGAAGTGATGTTGAAATAAAGGTTCGTGCCGCTCAACAATTTTTCTGAAGCATTTATAAGCTTTTCTTTTTAATAACAGCTTTTTGCCTAATTTTTGCATGTAAACAATCCAGTCAATAAAAAATTAATTATGAAAAAAATTTTGTCGCTTGCCGTAGTTACAAGCATGCTGTTTATGGGAATAAATGCACATGCGCAAAGCGGGAACAAACCGCCGGAAGATAAATCCAAACGTCCGAGCCCGCCGGCAATGGCTTCTGCAACAATTAAATCAGGTACCAAAGTAAGTATCGACTACAGCCAACCTTCTTTAAAAGGAAGAACAGTTGGCGTAAGTGTTGAACCTAAAAAAGATACCGTATGGCGTGCAGGCGCAAACGAAGCAACAGTATTTGAAGTAAGTAAAGATGTTACCATAAACGGCCAGAAACTTGCTGCCGGTAAATATGGTTTCTTTACAATATGGCATGGCGATACCTGGACAATAATTTTTAATAAAACCTGGGATCAGTGGGGCGCATTTAATTACAAACAGGCAGATGATGTGTTGCGTGTTGATGTGCCAAATGTGCCACAATCTTCACCCGCTCAGAAAATGACTTACACTGTTGGAAAAGATGGAAAAGTTATGCTTGTGTGGGGCAATGTTGGTTTGGGTTTTACAGTAATGTAGAAGAAATAAATTGATAAAAGTACAATTGGGAAATTGCTATTCAGAATTTCCCAATTTTTATTTTAGATGAATCGGCACATCAATAACTAATAATCAGAATAAGAAGTTGCATGCATTAAAATAATATCAGCTTTTGAAACATTGTTCTTGTATTCATCCATCGCAAACATTTGTTTTGTTTGCGCATCATCGCCGAAAGCTTTCCAATGCGCATCACGTTCGGCCATATTGTTATAACAAGTTAAATACATAAGGTTAGGCATCCGGCTGCCTGCAATAACATCTGCATAAAAAACAGCATTTGCTTTTATTCGTGAAAAGATATCTATCTCGCCGGAGTTGAACATTTTTACTTTGTTTACATGATAAGCTTCAGTAGCGCTTTCATAGCTGCGCAATTCATAAATATGATCTTTTTTATCACCTGTAAGCGGCGGCAATTCAAGTAAAGGCGCTTTATCAAAAGCTTTTAAAATTATTTTTTCAAA
>JABDFS010000011.1:6838-48725 GCA_013286425.1 Bacteroidota bacterium | reverse complement strand
ATATTTTTTATAGTTGATTTTACTAATTCAGTATTAGGCATTATCAATTGCTCACCCGAAACACTTCTTATGTGCGAAGTTTTTATTCCTATATGTTCAACGGTTCCTGTGATATTATTTACAGAAATAACATCGCCTATTTCAAAAGGCTTATCAAAAAATATAACAAAGTAGCTAAAGAGATCTGTAAGAATATTTTGTGCAGCGAGCGCAATAGCAATACCGCCAATGCCAAGGCCTGTAATGATCGTGGTGATATTGTAACCAAGATTGTCAATCAGCATTAATATGCCGCCTATCCAGACAAGCGCTTTAAGTACGAGTAATATTCCGCTCAAATGGCTGATTCGTTCTTTCGGCTCTTCCTTGCGTTGCATATATAACAACACCGATAAATGGATGGAATGATTGATAAAGCGAATGAAGAAATAAGTTGTTATTACAGCCATTGCAACTTTAAGAATATGGTCTGCATGCTCTGTAAAATTTAGCTGCTGAAGAATGCCATAATTGATCAGAAAGTATATATAAGGAATAATAAATTTTTCTGCTGCCACTACAATTGCATCATCTGCTTCCGAAGTAGTTTTACTTGCCGCGCGTTTAAATATGGATAAAATAAATTTTCTGAAAAGTTTGAATAGTATCCATACAATTATCATTTGCCCGAGAACGATCGCATACTCCTGCAAAGAATTTCCTTCCCATATTTTACTTAAAAATTCTTTCATAATATGTTGCAAAAATATTGGCTTGTTAATAAACTGAGTAATAAGAATTCGCTATTAAAAAACTCAATTATTACTTTTGACTGCATACATGAAAATTACTACACGCATAGTTTTTATAATTGCTGTTTTGTTTCATTTTGTTTATGTAGCGGCACAGAACAATTATCCCCAACATTATTTCAGAGACCCGTTGAATATTCCCATTCAGCTTGCTGCAAATTTTGGTGAGTTAAGGACAGACCATTTTCACATGGGTCTTGACATCCGCACACAAGGAAGAGAAAATCTTCCTGTGTTTGCCGCAGCAGATGGGTATGTTAGTCGAATAAAGATTGAAAAGTATGGGTATGGACAGGCGATCTATATCACTCATCCAAATGGATATACAACTTTATACGCGCACCTGAATTCTTTTTATCAGCAGCTTGCGCAATATGTAAAGAGCAAGCAATATGCAGATAAAAGATGGGAACAGGATCTTGAAATTCCTGCAAATATGTTCCCTGTAACAAAAGGCCAGTTCATTGCAAACAGTGGGAATACGGGAGGTTCGCAGGGCCCGCATTTGCATTTTGAAATACGTGATACAAAAACAGGCAACAACTTAAATCCTTTATTGTTTGGAATGGATATGCCGGATCATATTGCGCCTGTCATTTACAATTTATATTGGTACGACAGGCGTTACAGCATTTACAGTGTACAGCCACAAGCCATTTCAATTGTAAAGAAAGGCAAAGCATATTCAACAACATCTTCAATTGTAAAAGTTGGGTCACCTGATATTTCTTTGGGATTGAGAATGGAAGACATGAACAATGCTTCTACATTTAAGTTTGGCGTGTATCATGCTGCTTTGTATGTTGATGATGTATTGCAGTTTGAATTCAGGCTGAATAATTTTTCTTATGACAGCAGCCGCTACGTAAATGCAAGTATGGATTACACACGATGGGTAAAAAATAAGCAGGGCATACAATATCTTTCTTTATTGCCTGGAAATCTGCTAAACATATTTACTTCTCTGAAGACTGATGGAAAAATAGTTTTGAGTGATGGAACCATTCATGCAATAAAGATTATTGTGAGTGATGAAAATGAAAATACAAGCACAGTAAATTTTCAAATGCAATACATCGCCGCACTGCAAAAGAATTATAGCATTCCATCCAATACAGTTGTTTGTGATGTGCATGAACCTAACAATATTAAAACTGCAAATGCAAGCATTCATTTCAGTGCAAATGCATTTTATGATGCGTTGCCAATAATTGTTTCTGAAACGAATGCTGAGACCTCAAAACAGGTTTCACCAACAATACATATAAGTGATTATACAATTCCTGTGCATGATGATTATAATGTTATGATCAGGGCAACAACTTTAAATGAATCATTAAAAGAAAAAGTGGTAATGCAATTGAAAAGCGGCAATTCATCAATAGTGAAGAAAGGGTTATGGCAAGGCGATTGGATGATGAGCAGTTTTGATGAGTTAGGTGATGCAAGTTTATTGATTGACACAACTGCGCCGGTAATTATTCCTGTTGGATGGAAGAACGGATCAAATTTTAGTAACCAGAAAACAATGGTTATAAAATGTACGGATGATCTTGGAACGGTTGCATCATTCACTGCATTACTTGATGGCAACTGGCTGATGTTCGCAAAAAAGAGTGATAACTTCATTTATACATTTGATGAACATTGCTCTGCGGGAAATCATAGATTGGTTATAACAGCAACTGATGTTGCGGGTAACGGCGTTACACAATCATATACCTTCACAAAATAATTATTGCAGTATGTCAAAACCGGAAGTTGGTACGAAAGCGCCTGCGTTCAAAGGCAAAGATCAAAACGGTAATACAGTTTCTTTAAGCGATTACAAAGGGAAAAAACTTGTTTTATATTTTTATCCTGAAGATGATACGCCCACCTGCACAGTTCAGGCTTGTAATTTAAGAGACAATTATAGTTTATTGAAGAAAGAAGGTTTTGAAGTTGTTGGCGTTAGTCCTGATGATAGTGCAAGCCACAAAAAGTTTGAAGCAAAATTCAACCTGCCGTTTACATTGGTTGCGGATCCGCAACATAAAATTATAAATGCTTACAGTGTTTGGGGGGAAAAGCAATTGTATGGAAGAAAATTTATGGGCATTCACCGTACAACTTTTTTGATTGATGAAAAGGGCATCATTCAAAAAGTATATTTAAAGCCTCGTAATAAACAACATGCAGAAGATATTGTAAAATTCTGGAAAGAAAAAGAAGCGTAATATTATATAGCCACATGCTTCTCAAAAAAGTTTCTTGCATTTAAAACAGGTATGGTCGAGAAGTAAAAATCTTTCACATCTTCTGTAACAAAGAAATTGCAATTGCTTTCAATGGCAGAATAGTATTCAAGACCATCTTCAAAATCATTTACTTTTTTATTAGCGAGAGTTTTTTCAACAACATCTTCTGTTGCCGGCGATATAAAAATATGTTTGCATAATAAAGCAATTTTTTCTCTCGCAGGTTTTGTGTTATGTTTTTTTTCAGCGAAGTAAAATGCAATAGCAAGACAGGTCGGCGAGGTATAAATCTCAAAATTATTATTGCCTGAAAGGCTTAGTATGCGTGCACTATAAGTAAAGAGCGGGTATTCTTTATTTAATACTGAAACTAGAATATTTGCATCAACAAAGACTTTATTTTTTGGCACTGTAATATTCTTTCTTTAATGATTTTGCTGAACGCGCTTTTGTTTGATAAACTGCAGAGCCTTCTGCTACCTGGCTTACCCAATCTGCAACAGGAAATTCTTCAAAAGAAGTGTAGCCGGAAGAAGTTACTTTATCTAAAAGAAATTCAACAAGCCGGCTTAGACTTACATTATTTTTTTCAGCGTACTTTTTTGCTTTGATTGCAATGGCTTCATTAAAACTTAAGGTGATCTTTGCATCCATAACTTATATTTCCAGCAAAGATAGAATCATACGTGTAAATAAAATATTTTGTACGTATAATTTATTTATCAAGCTCAAACTTAGTTTCTCCGCTCTTCAATGCATATTCTTTTCCTTTCCATACAAATCTTCCGGTAATTGTTTGTGGTAATGTTATATCAACATTCCAATTGCCGTTTTGCAGAACATAACTTGCTTTTATATTTCCATTTGGATGTGGTATCGTTCCCGAGGCATTGGTCAAGGCTCCTAAATGCGGTTCTATTTTTACTTTACTGAAGCCTGGTGCATCAGCATCAATGCCTAAAACAATTCTATACATTTCAATGTTAGGACTGCTTCCCCATGCATGGCAATCAGAGCGTGCATGATTGAGATCATCGATCTCTGACCATGTTGTTAAACCCATTGCAAGATTATCTTTCCATATACCCAACCAGTTTAAATAATCATCGCCATAACCTGCTTTGGTTAAAGCCTGGTATAAATAAAACCTGAAGTAAACAGAAGCTTTTACCAGCGAATTATCTTCCATTAATTTTTTACCGATCTCATGTGCTGTTGTTGCATTTGCAACGCCTGTTATAATAGCCAATGCGTTTGCATGTTGCGAATAATATTTTTTCTCTTTTGTATCACTGAAAAGTTTTTTATTATCATCCCAATATTTTTGCTGAATGATTTTTTTAAGCTGATTGATCTGCATCAAATACAAATTTGCATACGCATTCATACCGGTATTTTTTTCCAAATCATACGCAGATTCATACGCCATTAATAACTGCAGATCAAGCAAAGCAGAATTGCCATCTTTATCAACTGGTGCAGCACCTCCATCCCAACCGGGCGCATCAACCCAATCTGTAAATTCCCAGTATGGCGCATTCTTTAAACTGCCATCTGCCTGTTGAAATTTTTGAAAGAATGAAAGCACACCTCTTGATATTCTCAACTGATCTTTTATAAAATTTGTATCGCTCCTGTACATAAAATAATCATGCAACATGCTTATCCATATCAAAGAAAATGTTGGAATTTCCTGGTGAATATTATGCGGGTAACGGCTTTCTGTTAAACCTTCTGCCAATGTTGAATAAGCTATATCACTAATCGCGTTGCGCATCAACCTGTCATCACCTGAATTGTATAAACTTACCAACGCCTGTATGCGCGTATCGCCAACATATTGCAGTTGCTCGTAGTAAGGGCAATCAGTGTACGTTTCCTGCGCATCCAATCTTGCAGTACGCCAGCCGACTTCTAAAATTTTATTGAGTGATGTATCACTGCTTGCAAAACCTGAATTCATTTTGAACGGATAACCTGTGTACATTCCATACAGATCATCAATAGTAAGCGCTTCATCTTTTGTTGTAATATCTAAGGCAACATAACGGTATGTACGAAAACTTAGAGCAGTAAATGTTTGATTTGAGTTACCATTAGAAATTATTTCATCCTTCACACCAACAATATGTTTGCCTTCAATTTCATTGCGGTTACCTTTTTGATTTTGTGTGCGCCAGTCAATGCTGTCCGCTTCATTAACGTATAATGCTTCTGCATAAGTTAAATTGATAACAGCATTTTTTCCGCTATTGAATTTTAATACAGGAAACGTAGTAGTTTCAAAAGATTGATCGAATAACAAATGCACACTTGTGTTTGCCGGAATTTTTACAGGGTGATTGCCTTGCAAAAATTTTTCATCAGCGTTTATATTTTCCTGTTTTCTTATTTGCTGCAATCGTTGTTGTGTTAATTCCATCATCGGGATTGAGCGCGGCACCAGCATCCATCCTGTGCTCCAGTGATTCACATTTTTAGGAATACCTTCAAACAACTCATGTGCATTCATCCAGCTTGCATCATCATAATTTATTGCAGTCCAGTTTTCGGGATAATCATTCATATCAATTTTTTCTGCTGCGCCTGCTGCATAATATGTATAAATTAATTGCGGCTGTAAAGGATTGTATGCAGCATCACGCATACATTTCCATGTAGTATCTGTGTTTAAAATTTCTTCGGTCTTAGTATCACCCTGCAGTATAAATGCAGTTTGATAAGAGATCTGCCAGACAGGCTTATCATCACCAAAATTCCAAACCAACGCAGCTACAATATTTTTTCCCTGATTGAGATAAGGTGCTATATCAACTGTTTCAAAATTCCAGTGATACAGATCTCCTTTTGCAGGCCCGAAAGAAACGAGCGAATCATTCACAAATAATTTATAACGGTTATCTGCAGATACGTGAATAATAAAATGTTGCGGCTTATCATTCAGGAAAAAACTTTTTCTGAAATGATATACACCATAAGCATGCGCATCAGTATTTGGAACATCTATCCATTTTGCTGCCCACAATTTTGTGAGTATATCGTTGTTGATGGTTTGCGCTGAAATAAATACATAACAGAACAGTAATGTAACCGATAAAAAAAAATTTCTGCATGAGGCAAGTTTAAATTGAAGATAAAAATATTAAAACCGGATAATGAAATACATATTTATGAATAAAAGCTGTTACGCTTATATGAAAGCATTTCTTTAATTTGCTATGCTTATATGAAGTTGTTCTCTCCAACTATATCCAAACTGGTAAGATTGCGTTACAGCCGTATTGAAGAATGGATGAACAATCCTGTTACCGCACAGCGTGAAATTTTGCAGGATCTTGTAACGCACGGGCAACATACAGCATTCGGAAGAAAATATAATTTAAGAAGCCTGTTTACAATTAAAACTTTTAAAGAAGCAGTTCCCATTCACGAGTATGATGATATAAAACCATGGATCGAAAAATTAATGAACGGCGAGCAAAACCAGTTGTGGGATTCGCCTGTGAACTGGTTTGCAAAAAGCAGTGGCACAACAAGCGATAAAAGTAAATTCATTCCTGTAACAGAAGAGAGTTTGGAAGACTGTCATTACCAGGCAGGCAAAGATGTGATTACGTTGTATTATCATTTTAATCCTGAAAGCAATTTGCTTACGGGTAAAGGATTGGTTATTGGCGGAAGTCACCAGGTAAGTCAATTAAATGAAGAATTATTTTTTGGTGACCTGAGTGCAGTGCTGATGCAGAACATGCCGATGTGGGGCCACTGGATCCGCACGCCCGAACTTGCTATTGCATTGCTTGATGAATGGGAAAAGAAAATTGAATCGCTGGCACAATCAACCATCATAGAAAATGTAACATCTGTATCGGGCGTTCCAACATGGACGCAGGTTTTAATCAAACGCATTCTTGAAATATCGGGCAAGCAAAACATGAAAGAAGTTTGGCCAAATATTGAACTGTATATGCATGGTGGCGTTTCCTTCACTCCATATAAAAACAACTTTAAAAAATTATTGGGCGATGATGTTCGTTACATGGAAATGTATAATGCAAGCGAGGGTTTTTTTGCAGCACAGGATGATCTTGACAATGAAGGCATGTTGTTGTTTTTAAACCACGGAATTTTTTATGAGTTTATGCCTGTTGAAGAATATGGAAAATCAAATCCAAAAACAATCGGCCTGAATAAAGTTGAGTTGAACAAACAGTATGCATTGGTTATTTCAACCAACAGTGGTTTGTGGAGATATTTGGTTGGTGATACAATTCAATTCACCTCTTTATTTCCTTTCAGAATAAAAGTTACCGGGAGGTTGAAGCATTTTATTAATGCATTTGGCGAAGAAGTGATTGTTGAAAATGCAGATGCTGCTATTGCCATTGCAAGTGAAAAAACCGGCGCCAATGTAAAAGATTATACTGCAGCACCAATTTATTTTAGCGAACAAGCAAATGGTGCTCATGAATGGCTGATAGAATTTGAAAAACAGCCCGAAAACCTTGAACAGTTTGTATATGAACTTGATTCATCTCTAAAAAATTTAAACAGCGATTACGAAGCAAAACGCCATAAGAATATTGCTTTGCGTATGCCTGTTGTGCATGTATTAAAGCAAGGCATTTTTAATTCATGGTTAAAGCAAAAAGGAAAACTCGGCGGACAACATAAAGTTCCCAGGTTAAGCAACGACAGAAGATATATTGATGAGATTCTTCAGTTCACTTTATAAATAAAAGCTTCGTTAATAACTTCAATAAAATTATTTTTGCCGCCATATCAGAAAAAAATTACTCATGTCATTACTAAAAGATAAGGTTTGTATTGTTACCGGAGCAGCGCGTGGAATTGGCGCTGCCATTGTGAAAAAATTTGCAGAGAGCGGTGCGCATGTTGCTTTTACATATGTAAGTGATTCAAGCGCTGATAAAGCTGCTGCACTTGAGAATGAATTAAGCAATTTGGGTGTGCAGGTAAAAGCATATAAAAGCAATGCTTCTGATTTTGCGCAATGCGAAACGCTGGTAAATGATGTAGTAAAAGAATTTGGAAAAGTAGATGTGTGTGTGAACAATGCAGGCATATCAAAAGATAATCTGCTGTTGCGTTTAACAGAAGACCAATGGAGCCAGGTAATAGATGTAAACCTTAACAGTGTTTACAATATGACAAAGCAGGTAGTGCGCCCGATGATGAAAGCAAAATCAGGCAGCATTATAAACATGAGTTCTATTATAGGTATCCGTGGAAATGCAGGCCAGTCAAGTTATGCAGCTTCAAAAGCAGGCATCATCGGATTTACAAAATCTATTGCTATCGAGTTAGGCAGCCGCAATATTCGCTGTAATGCAATTGCTCCCGGATTTATAGAAACTGATATGACGCATTATTTAAAAGAAGGAACTGTTGGTGAAAATTTCTTAAAAGATATTCCGCTCGGAAGATTCGGCAAAGCAGAAGAAGTTGCCAATCTTTCTTTATTTCTTGCAAGCGATTTAAGCGCATATATAACCGGGGAAGTTATAAGTATCTGCGGCGGCCTAAGCATTTAATAATTGCCTTTTTATTGTTAAGTTTTTATACAGCGCATTGCTGTTTATAATTGTTTTATTTATTTGCAGCCCGATGAAGTTGAAAAAAATAATAGCAGTTATTTGTTTGACCGTACTCAGTACACAGGTTATTCCCCTGCGGCAAATCGGCGCTATATTATTCAACAACCAGTTGACTGAGGAAATAGCACACGGCTCGGATTTCGGGAAAAAGTTTTCTGAAGAAAAAGAGCTGCACACCAATTACCCTTTTCTCAGTGTTCAGGTAAAAATACTTTCTGATATCAGTAACCACAGCATGTACGCACATGCACGTTTGGTAAAGCAGCACGTTGCAGACGTTCCCACACCTCCTCCCAATTTAGTGTAACATATAACGATTGTTGCCTCAGACAGGACCTGTTTGAATTATTTTTTGTTTACCGGCAAGCGAACCAATGGCATCGTTCCTTGTGTCACTCCCTTGTACTGTATATCAATATGCAGCTACAGTTTGCTGTTCAAACAATCAGCATCAATTCAAACAGCTTCTAAGTCAGAAGAAGGTATTGTTTACACTAAATCAAAACAAATGAAAAATATTTTGAAGACTATCGGTGCTGATTTTTCAGCATCAGTAGTAGTATTTTTAGTTGCATTGCCGCTTTGCCTCGGCATTGCTTTGGGCTCAGGCGCGCCTTTATTTTCAGGCTTGATTGCCGGCATAATTGGCGGCATTGTTATAGGCAGTTTAAGTGGTTCCAACTTAAGCGTAAGTGGACCAGCCGCAGGCTTAACTGCAATTGTTGCAGCAGGCATTTTAAAAGTGCCAACGTTTGAAGCATTCCTGCTTTCCGTATTAATTGCAGGTGTTGTTCAGTTAATATTAGGATTTATAAAAGCAGGTGTCTTTGGAGATTATATTCCAACGAATGTTATTAAAGGAATGCTTTCTGCAATCGGCATCATTCTCATCTTAAAACAAATTCCGCATTTGGTGGGTTATGATGCAGACTTTGAAGGAGATTATGCATTTGCCCAGCATGATGAGCATAATACATTCAGCGGCATATTTACTGCTATTTCAAAAATTACTCCGCTGGCAGTTGTTATCGGATTTGTTTCATTGGGCATCCAGATTTTTTGGGATAAGGTATTAGTGAAAAAAGGGAAGTTCTTTAAAATAATTCCGGCACCGCTTATTGTTGTTATCGCAGGTGTTTGCATGAATATGTTTTTATCAAACGGAAGTACGTTGCTGTTGCATAAAGAACAGTTGGTAAATATTCCTGCAGCTGCAAACGTGAATGAATTCTTTTCATTTTTCATGCTGCCCGATTTCAGTTATTTGAATATGCCTGAAGTTTGGATAACAGGAATAACCATTGCTATTGTCGCAAGCCTTGAAACATTGTTGAACATAGAAGCTTCCGATGAACTTGATCAATACAAACGTGTAACACCAAAAGACAGGGAATTAAAAGCACAGGGTATTGGCAATTTAATTTGCGGGTTAATAGGAGGGTTGCCCGTAACCTCAGTTGTAGTAAGAACTTCAGCCAATGTAAATGCAGGTGCAAAAACAAAAACGTCAGCCATTATGCATGGTATGTTGCTATTGCTTGCAGTTGCTTTAATTCCGTTCCTTATTAATTTAATTCCTTTATCAGCGTTGGCTGCAGTGTTAATTTATACAGGTTATAAACTGGCAAAGCCATCTTTGTTTAAAGAAATGTACAGCAAAGGCCTGGAGCAATTCATTCCTTTTGTTATAACAATTGTTGCCATTATATTTACAGACCTTTTGATTGGAATTGTAATTGGTATTGGCGTAGGTTTGTTTTTCATATTGCGCAGTAATTTTAAAACATCAATTTTTGTTGTGCATGATGACACCAGATATCTTTTTCGTTTAAGAAAAGATGTTTCTTTTTTAAATAAGCCGTTGCTAAAGAATAAACTTGAAAGCGTTCCTGAAAATTCTTCTGTGCTGATTGATATTTCAAGAGCAGATTTTATTGATAAAGATGTAATAGAAGTTATTAATGATTTTCTGCAACATGCACATCTTAAAAATATCAGAACAGAAATAAAGAAGAGCAAAGGAAAAAGCACACATCAACATATTACAGAACCTGTTTTACAACAATCAGTAAAAATTATACATTATGAAACCTTACGAGAAACTTTTATTGGAAAATAAAGCCTGGGCACGGGAAATGGTAGAAGAAGACCCGGATTATTTTAACCGGCTTGCGCATCTTCAAACGCCTGAATTTTTATGGATCGGCTGCAGCGATAGCCGCGTGCCGGCCAATGAAATTACAGGGACTGAGCCGGGAGAAATATTCGTTCACCGCAATATTGCAAATCTTGTTATACATACAGATGTAAACCTCTTAAGCGTGTTGGATTATGCAGTGAATCATCTTAAAGTAAACCATGTAATTGTTTGTGGCCACTATGGTTGCGGCGGTATTAAAGCAGCCATGGGAAGGCACGATTATAACCAGGTTTTAAATATGTGGCTGCGTAATATTAAAGATGTATATAGATTATACCAGCAGGAGCTTGACAGTATACCTGATGAAGAAGCAAGAGCAGATAAGCTTGTAGAACTTAACGTAAAAGAACAGGTTTTAAAACTTGCAAAAACTTCTATTATTCAACGTGCATGGAAAACAAGGAATGCACCCCTGTTGCATGGATGGGTGTATGGTTTAAAAGACGGAATAATAAAATCTCTTTTTGATATGCCGCCGGGTTCAGAGATTAACCCCATTTACGCATATGATGATCTTTAAGTAAAATGGCCTGAAATTTTTCAGGCCATTTTATTTTACTCATTATTTTCCTTATTATATTTTTTTTCGGCTTCTTGTGCTTTTGCAAAATCAAGCACCACACCGTTTATGCAATAACGCAGGCCTGTTGGCGGAGGACCGTCATCAAAAACATGGCCGAGGTGCGAACCACATCTGCCACACATAACTTCAGTACGGCGCATTCCATGGGTGCTATCCTGTTCATAAATAATAGAACTTTTTGAGATGGGTTTATAAAAGCTTGGCCAGCCGCACCCGCTTTCAAATTTTGTATCGCTTTCAAATAAAGGATTGCCGCAAACAGCGCAATAATAAGTGCCGATCTCTTTTGACTCTTCATACGCGCTGCTCCATGGGCGTTCTGTTCCTTTTTCCCTGGCAACACGATAAACTTCAGGCGAAAGCCTTTTCTTCCAGGCATCATTGCTAACCACCACTTTATTTGTATCTGTGTGTGAATAATCGGGATTGTTCGAATTGTTTTCCATTGCTGTTTTTTTAGAATTGTTATTACAAGATAGAATAAATACTGATAGAAAAATTGCACACAGAATCCGGAGCTGCTTCATAAATCTCTATCAAATTACGAATCTCTTTATCATGCAGATTGCTTTTTATGTGGGCGGCTTGTTAATTTATAAGCATCAGCAATTATATTTGCGATTAACGCAGGCAAATGTTTAATATCATTTTATTTGGTCCGCCGGGTAGCGGAAAAGGCACACAAAGTCAGAAACTACTTGAAAAATATGGTTTGAAGCATCTTTCAACCGGCGATTTATTGCGCAGCGAGATCGCTCATCAGACTCCGCTTGGAATTGAAGCAAAAAACTTCATGGATAAGGGACAGCTTGTACCCGATGAAGTAGTGATTGGAATGATAAGCACAGCGCTTGAAACAAACCCTGATGTAGCGGGTTTTTTGTTTGATGGATTTCCCCGCACTGCAGCACAGGCAGAAGCGTTGGATAAATTATTACAACTTAAAAAAACTTCTATTGCGGTAATGCTTGCTTTGGATGTTTCTGAAGAAGAGTTGGTGAAACGTTTACTTATCCGCGGACAAAGCAGTGGCCGCAGTGATGATACCAATGAATCAGTTATCCGCAGCCGCATTGAAGAATATGAAAACAAAACCAAAGCTGTGGCTGATTACTACAACAGTTTTGATAAAGTGGTACACATAAAAGGTGAAGGCAGTGTAGAGGAAATATTTGATGCGCTTTGTGCAGAGATTGATAAGAGAAAGGAATAAGTTTTCCACTATACATTAGTAGAAAGCACTCACAATAGTGAGTGCTTTTTTAATGTATACCTCTTATTTTTGCAGAACCAAAACCCCCGCTTATATGGAATTCCGGTTTTCTTCTTCAGCCCGAATAGCCAGTTATATTTTCAGTGTGCTATTTTTTGCAGGCGGCATTTTTTTGTTCGGCTATGCTTTTTTCAGCCAGGTGTATTTTATTTTTATTGGCCCCTTTCTCATTGGTATTGGCTGGTATCTTTTAAAGGAGGTAAGATCATCCTGCCTTACATTGAATGATGATAGCATAACGCTCATAAACAGTTCATCATTCAGAACTTTACCTTTAAGTGATATACAGGGATTCCGGCTGCTGGATAAAGGTGGAATTGAAATATTGCCTGTTCCCGGCGGTATTGAGAAAAAAATGACCATTAGCAGCAGTTTTGAAAATAAGGAGGAGATACAGGCATGGCTGGAAAAACATCTTCCTAATATAGATGCTATTACTGTGCAACAGGAAACCGAATCTATTCTCGCAGATGAGCATTTTGGATTTTCAGAAACCGACAGGGCAAACCGATTGAAGCAGGCAAAACAAACAGCAAAGCTGGTAAATATAGTTGCTTATATTGTTTTCTTCTGGAGCTTTATTTACCCGGTTCCTTATAATGTTGTAATTGTTTTATTACTTGTTGTTCCTTTTATTGCATTAGTTGTTATCTGGCATTTTAAAGGCCTCGTGCGAATAACCGACGGTAAAAAAACTGCCTATCCTTCCGTTATCAGTGCTGTTTTATTAACACTCGTACTGTTGATTCGGGCTTTGCTTGATTATGATATTTATGATTACGCCAGGGTATACAAACCGGTTACGATAATGCTGGTAATTATACTGCCAATTGCATGGTGGTTATGTCGCGAATTATACAATCAAACTGCACAAAAATCCTCTACCTTAATTTCCCTGCTGGTATGCTTATGCTGTTATGCATATGGTTCGGTGGTTGTAATAAATTGTTATTACGACAAAACTCCCGGAAAGGTTTTTACTGTACCCGTAAAAGGTAAACATATCAGTACCGGTAAGCATACCAGTTATTACCTTAATCTTGATGCCTGGGGTCAGTACACGGAACCCGATGATGTAGAAGTTTCCCCGGACTTGTATAATGCCGAAAAAGAAGGAGATATGGTTAATGTATACCTTAAAAGCGGATACCTGGGTATTCCCTGGTTTTGGGTTGGCAAAATAGGGGAGTAATTCATTTTGCTTAATCAACCATCACCTCAAACATCCTTCCCTATCTTCCCGCCAACCTTTATCTTTGCCCTCCTTTTTACAAAGCATTATGTTTAACAAGAGAACGAAAATTAAAGCGTTGCTGGCAACAGAACCGGCAAACCAGGAAGTAACGGTTATGGGTTGGGTGCGCACCTTTCGCAACAACCAGTTTATTGCTTTGAATGACGGAAGCTGCAATCAAAATTTACAGGTAGTTGCTGCTTTGGGTTTATTGGGTGATGAAACGTTGAAACGTATTACAACCGGCGCTTCGTTGAAAGTGGTGGGAGAGTTGGTGCCGAGTTTAGGTAAAGGCCAGAAAGTTGAGCTAAAAGCAAAATCAGTAGAAATATTGGGCGATAGTGACGCTGAGAAATATCCACTGCAACCCAAAAAACACAGCCTCGAATATTTAAGAGAGATTGCGCACCTGCGTTTTCGCACCAGCACTTTCGGCGCTGTATTCCGCATACGTCATTCACTGGCTTTCGCTATTCATAAGTTTTATAATGATAAAGGTTTTGTCTATCTGCATACACCAATAATCACTGCCAGCGATGCAGAAGGTGCCGGTGAAATGTTTCGGGTAACAACTTTGCCGTTTGATAATCCGCCTCGCAATGAAGATGGAAGCATCAACTTTAAAGAAGATTTCTTTGGAAAAAGCACCAATCTTACAGTAAGCGGACAATTGGAAGGCGAGCTCGCAGCAATGGCTTTCAGTGATATTTATACTTTCGGCCCAACATTCCGGGCAGAGAATTCAAATACTACAAGGCATCTTGCAGAGTTTTGGATGATTGAGCCTGAAATGGCCTTTTATGATATTGAAGACAACATGAACCTCGCGGAAGAATTCATCAAATACATTATTCAGTATGTTATGGATAATAACCGCGAAGACCTTGAATTTCTTGCACAACGTTTGGTCGAAGAAGAAAAACAATTGGCTCAGGATAAGCGCAGCGAATTAGGATTGATTGAAAAGCTTGAATTCGTTTTGAATAATGCTTTTGAAAGGATTACTTATACAGAAGCAATTGACATTTTATTAAACAGCGCTGCTTACAAAAAGAAAAAATTTCAATACGAAGTAAAATGGGGTATTGACCTTCAAAGCGAACATGAACGTTATCTCGTAGAAAAGCATTTTAAAAAGCCTGTTATCGTTACCGGTTATCCTGCAGCCATTAAAGCATTTTATATGCGCATGAATGAGGACGGCAATACGGTTGCTGCAATGGATATTCTCGCACCTGGTATTGGCGAAATTGTTGGCGGTTCACAGCGTGAAGAGAGGCTTGAAAAACTTACCGGACGCATGGAACAAATGCACGTGCCGGTTGAGGAAATGCAATGGTATTTAGATACACGCCGCTTTGGTTCAGTACCGCACTCAGGTTTTGGATTAGGTTTCGAGCGTATGGTTTTGTTTGTAACCGGGATGACCAATATCCGCGACGTAATTCCATTTGCAAGAACGCCCAGGAACTGCGAGTTTTAATAATACTTCAGATATAGATTTTCATATCCTGAATAAAATATGAGAAGGTGCTTTTAAACATAAAGCACCTTCTGTATTTTTACTAAACAGCATTTGCATAAATGATCATGTCTTGAAAAGTCATTAAACACTGATGAAGAAATATTTAGCAGGTTTCTTTTATTCATTTCCCGTGCAACTGGTTTTTCTGCATTTCCGCAGGTACCAGGTTTTACTGCTGTTCTGGGTCATTCTTTTTGCAACAATCGGCGGCCAGTTTTTAAAACCTTATGGTGCTGATTCTTTAATGCTTGCACCGGAATATTTGGGGCATGTAAGCGCTGCAAGCACTGCATTTGTTGGGTTTGCTATTGGCGCTTACATAATGAGTTGGAATATTACCACATTCATTTTACATAGCCGGCATATAAAATTTCTCGCTACAACAGCTCAGCCTTTTTTAAAATATTGCATCAATAATGCGGTTATTCCGGTTATTTTTTTATTGAGTTATTTATTTTTCGCAATAAGTTATCAACGGGTAGAAGAGTTATCATCTTCAGTAGAAATACTTACTTTGGTTGGAGGTTTTTTAGGAGGATTTATTTTATCACTCGCCATTGCTTTCGGATATTTTTTCGGTACAGATAAAAAGATCTACAGGAAGATGGTGACCGATTTTACAACTGCTAAAGAAAAATATGAGCGCGCTTCCCGGATGATCAAAAATTCAAAGATCGAAAAAGGAGAGATGCGTATTGATTGGTTTTTGAGTGCAACATTCGGATTAAGAAAACCAAGAAATACAAAACATTACAGCCAGCAATTTTTGAATTCAATTTTTAAACGCCACCATGTAGCTGCTGTTAAAGCTGTTTTTATAGCATTGATAGCATTGGTTCTGATCGGGCTTTTTACAGAGAATCGTTATTGCCAGATTCCGGCAGGTGCCAGCATCACTTTATTTTTTGCTATCCTGATTGCAGTTGCAGGAGCGCTTTCGCTTTTTTTAGGTAACTGGAGTGTTCCTGTTGTTCTGGCAATTTATCTTTTGGTGAATTGGATGTATCAGCAACATTGGATTGATCCAAGGAATAAAGCTTACGGGTTAGATTATACTTCAAATAAACCAAGGCCTGAATACAATAAAGAAGCGCTTTCTGATCTTATGAATAAATCAGATGTTGCAAAAGACAGCCTGGAATTCATATCTATACTTAATAATTGGAAAGTAAGGCAGCATGAACAAAAACCCGTGTTGTTTTTTTTTGGATGTAAGCGGCGGTGGTAATCGCAGTGCCGCTTTTACAATGAATGTTTTAACCAAACTTGATACACTTACGCAAGGCAAATTCTTTTCACAGTGTGGTTTGATAACAGGCGCTTCCGGAGGAATGATTGGCGCGGCATATTTCAGGGAATTGTATTTGGAAAAGGAATATGGACAAATCAGTTCGCTTCAGCAAAAACAATATATAGATAATATCTGCAAAGACCTTTTAAACCCGGTCTTTTCTTCTCTTGTTGCAAGAGATATGATTGGGCCCATAAGCCAGTTTGAATACAGCGGTAATTCATACATTCGTGACAGAGGGTATTCATTTGAACAGAAGCTGAATGCAAATACAAAAGGGCTTTTAAATAAAAGGCTCGCAGATTACAGTTTAGCCGAGCACAAAGCTGTAATCCCTTCAATGATATTCAATACAGCTATAACACGGGATGGAAGAAAGATGTTTATAGCCACTCATCCGGTAAGGTTCATGATGCAGGCTAAGTCCAATTCAAGTAATCTTAGCAATTACGATATTGACGGGTTAGATTTTCAATCTTTTTTTGCGAACCAGGATTCCAAAAATCTTTCCTTTCTTACAACATTGCGCATGAACGCAACCTTTCCTTTTGTACTGCCTAATGTTGAAATGCCCGCAAATCCTGAATTTGATGTAATGGATGGTGGCTTCCGCGATAATTTCGGCCACGAAACCTGCCTTCGGTTTATCTCTTACTTTAAAGACTGGTTGCAACAAAATACTTCCAAAGTTATTATTGTTGAATTACGCGACAGGCCTAATGAAGATTGGTCGAGGCCATATGAAGTAAATTCTATTATGGGGTTAATTACCAAGCCAATGTTCCTGCTTCAGAATAACTGGTTTAACCTCCAGGATTATTATGAAAAAGACCAGGTAAACTATATGCTAAGCGCGTATGGGCCAAACCTGGTAAAAACAACTTTTAGTTATGAGGCAGTATCTAATGCCACTTCGGCTTCTTTAAGTTTTCATCTGACCGCAATAGAAAAGAAAGGAATAGCCAACTCTCTTAATAATGAAGCCAATAAAAAGACTTTCCGGATGATAAAGGCGTTTTCCTCAGGCAATTAGCCAGGGAAGCCACAGGAAATGGCTCAACCTAAATTATTGAAAATGAATAGCAACATAACAAGTTAGCGTATCCAAAGAATTAAAATTTCTGTCGTTATAAAAACTACCTGGAAAACTAATAAAAAAGCTAAATTCATGTATCTTTAGATCACTGCAATTACTCAATTCAGGCTCCCGCAGCTAAAATTTTCTTTCATTTTATTACTCCTTATGTAACATTACAGAGACCTTACAGAGACCTTACAGAGACCTTATAGAGACCATATAGAGACCTTACCTGCTGTGAAAGCGCAGGCAACAGTATAGTTAAGCTTACTTAAAACCAACTGCCATATTTGCTTCGGTTCATCAAGAAATACAACCGCTTATCCCAATCCTCTTCGACACTCTTATTATTAACTCGTTGATTTTTAACTAATAATGCAATAACTATTAATGGACAAAGTTAGTTACCTTAAAAAACTTGGTATTATGCATTGCATAGTATTAAAATATTACATAGTTTTGTGTCATAAATAAAATAAAAAACTCTTGTATGGATATTCAGAATACACAAAGCCAGATGCGAAAAGGTGTACTGGAGTTTTGCATTTTATCAATTATACAGCAAGGTGAAGTTTATCCGAGTGATATTGTTGATAAAATGAAAGGCGCAAACCTTCATATTTTAGAAGGTACACTTTATCCTTTATTAACCAGGCTGAAAAATGCAGGTTATCTTACTTACAGGTGGGTAGAAAGTAATTCTGGGCCACCGCGTAAATATTTTTTAATGACTGACGCAGGCCGGCAATTTTATGGCGAGCTGGAGCGCACCTGGAAAGAACTTGCAGATGCTGTTCAGGCACTAACCTCAACAAGCGGCACATTAGAAGTGTCCGAAGAAATTCCCAACAATAACCAATAAACTAAAGTAAAATGAAAAAGGTAATTAATATAAATTTTCAGGGCCGGGTAATTCCTATAGAGGAGACCGCCTATGAAATTTTAAAGCGATATATTGAAAGCCTGAGGCAATTCTTTGCCAATGAAGAAGGCAAGGAAGAAATCATAAACGACATTGAAAGTCGCATTGGCGAACTATTTGATGAACAACTAAAAAAGGGCTCTTCCTGCATTACCGACGCAGATGTTGAAACTGTAATAGCAAGCATTGGCAGGCCTGAAGATTTTGAAGCCGACGATGCAGAATACCAGGGAGCAAAAACATCAACAACAGGAAATAGAACTTATGCTTCAGATGCCGGGCCTCAGCAGGGATTTGTGCGCCATGAAAGGTTTTACAGGGATGAAAACAACAAACTTGTTGGTGGTGTTTGCGCAGGATTGGCCAATTATTTTGGCATTGACAAGCTGGTTGTAAGAATACTGTTTGTGATCTTCACCTTTGCATTTGCATTTGGTATTGTAGCTTACCTTATTTTATGGGTGGCTATACCAAGTTCAGCATCTGAAAAGATCGGTTCATACCGTAAACGGTTATTTCGCGACCCGGAGATTAAATTGATTGGTGGTGTGTGCGGCGGACTTTCCTCTTACTTCGGTGTAAATGTCTGGATCCCAAGAGTGTTGTTCTTAATTCCTTTTTTAACGTTTGCAACAAACTGGAACCATTGGGGGGTATTTAATTTTCCCAACTTTATCAACCTCTCTTTCAGCCCGGGCGCTATGATATTATATATCATTTTATGGCTTGTTATACCTGAAGCTACAAGTACTTCAGACAAACTGGAAATGAAGGGTGAAAAAGTTGACCTGAACAGTATAAAAAATACTATCCAGAAAGATATGGAGGGTTTTGGCGAAAGAGCAAAGGAATTTGGTAAAGAAGTAGGCGACCGTGCTTCTAAATTAGGCACTGAAATTGGCCAGCGTGGTAAGCAATTCAGTTCTGAAGCCGGACATGTTGCACGCAGGTCTGGTAGAACATTTGGAGATGTGATCGCACTCATCTTTAAAATCTTTGCTTATTTTATTCTTGCAGTTGTGTTGCTTGCACTTGTAAGTGTTCTTTTTGGCCTTGGCATAGCTGCTACAGGATTACTCCGTTTCAAACCATATCTTATAGATAATGGCTGGCAAAGTCTCCTTCTTTGGGGTACTTACATTTTCTTTATCTGGATATCTGTTATTGGTATTATTACGTGGATCATAAGAAAAATTACACGTGCAAGATCTAACAGCAACGTAATGCGTTTTGGTTTTGCTGCCATGTGGATCCTGGGATGGGTTTGCTTTATAGGATTACTGGCTTCTTTAAGCGATGATTTCTCTTATCATAGCAATCCTATTGAATACAATGTGCCGCTGTCAAATTCCGCCGTGGGGAAGCTGGAAGTTGAATTCAGTAACAACGACAGGTATTACTTCGACAATAATTTCTTTCATTTTGAACCATTTGCCTATGTTGATGAAGACACGGTTTCCATCAATAATATTCACCTGCGTATTCTTAAATCAGACAACGACAGCTTTAAAGTAAAGGCTTTAAAACTGGCTTATGGCACATCAAGGGAAGTAGCTGACAAGCGTGCAGAGAATATTAGTTTCAACATAAATCAGTCAGATACAACACTAATTTTTGACAGGGGTATCCCTGTTACAAAAGATGATAAATTCCGCAACCAGTCAGTATATGTAACTATTTATGTTCCTGTAGGAAAAAGAATTTATGTGGGTGATAATATTGGATGGGGAAATGATTTTCATATAGATTTTGGACATGATGTAGATGATTGGAACTGGAGAAGAAATAATGATGGCTATGACTGGAGCAATGATGTTGAGTATATAATGACAAAAGATGGTTTAAAGCCTACTCATCCATCAACAGAAGATAATAACAACGATGACGATGATAATAACTCAGATCAGCAGGCAGCTCCGGCTACGCCTGCACCGCCGCCTGCTACTGATAGCTCAAAATATCATTATCAGCCTGCTAACAATACCAAACCGGATACAGTTAAAAAGGTTGAGGCACAGTTAGGCAAATCAGTCAACATAAAGAATAAGGTAAATATTACAGATATCGCTTCTTCATTTTTTGAGCGGTTGTCTTTATAAAGAAGGTTAAGGTTGGGACTAAGCAGAACCCTTGCTGATTTCAGCGGGGTTCTTTTTTTATATTGATTAGTTATAATAGCACTTGTATTTTTTGTGGAAAAACTTTTCAAAGAAAGAAGGCGTTTATAAAAACATTGTATTGCATACCAAATAATTTTATTTGATTGAACAATCAAGTAATTTGTACTTTGCCATTGTAACAAACTTGCTTTTATGGAAACAATCCCTGTGGTTGACCTTGCCGGTTTTTTAAGCAGTGATACCAATAAGAAAAATGCATTTGTAAATGCATTAGGCAGCGCTTATGAAACGGTTGGTTTTGTTTCAGTAAAAAATCATGGTATTCCAGATGAACTTATCCGCGATCTGTATAGTGAAGTGCAACGGTTCTTTTCACTTCCGCTTGAAAAAAAGAAAAACTATGAGATAAAAGGACTTGCCGGCCAACGAGGTTATACAAGTTTTGGAAAAGAGCATGCAAAAGGTAGCGATGCGCCGGATCTGAAAGAGTTCTTTCAGTTTGGGCAAACTGTTGAAGAAAAGAAAACCGGTCATGAAGAAACGTACCCTGAAAATGTATCTGTAAAGGAAATACCTGAATTCAAAAGCACTTTATATAATGTGTACAGGCATTTTGAAAAATCAGGTGCCGCCTTGTTGAGTGCTATTGCATTGTACCTTAAACTACCTGAGCGTTATTTTGATGAATATATTAAAGATGGTAATTCTATTTTACGATGCATTCATTATCCACCGATAACACAGGAACCAAAAAGCGCTATACGGTCTGAGCAGCATGAAGATATTAATCTTATCACCCTGCTGGTGGGTGCTTCTGCAGACGGCCTGCAAATTCTAACCCGGCAAAATGAATGGGTAGGTGTTACTTCCCTGCCGGAGCAAATAGTGGTGAATGTTGGTGATATGTTGCAAAGGCTAACAAACAACAAACTGAAAAGTACAACGCACAGGGTGGTGAATCCCCTAAGAGAGTTGTGGCATACGAGTAGATTTTCCATGCCTTTCTTTTTGCATCCGCGCAGCGAAATGAGCCTTGCCTGTCTTGAACAATGCATTGATGCCGGTCATCCGAAAGCATATAAGGATATTACAGCAGGGGAATACCTTGATGAACGTTTAAGAGAAATAGGATTAAAAAAATAATCGTTACAAAACCAGCATTGAACATCCGCCGACATATTCCATTTCTGAAAGCTGTTTTACTGCATAGTATTGGCGCGTTTGGTGGTCCGCAGGGGCATTTTGGAATGATGATAAAGAATTTTGTGCACCGCCGGCATGATGTTACCGAACAGGAATTGCTTGAATACAATGCTTTTTGCCAGATGCTGCCGGGTGCATCTTCCACACAAACACTTACATTGATTGGTTATAAGCGGGGCGGGATTCCGTTGGCTATTTTAACCCTGCTTATATGGATAACGCCGGCAAGCGTATTGATGGGTACACTGTCTTTTATTGTTGAATACATCGGAGACAGGCAGGCAGTTGCCGGCATCTTTAATTTTATTCAACCGATGTCTGTTGGGTTTATAGCTTTCTCTGCCTACAAAATGTCTAAAGTTGCAATTACCAATACAATTACCATTGTTATCTCGATTGCAGCTGCTATAATAAGTTTCCTGCTTTTTAAAACACCATGGTCGTTCCCGGCCGTGATTGTAGCCGCCGGCATCGCCACTAATTTTAGCAGCAAACGCATCCCTCAAAAAGGGATTCCACCAAAGAAAATAAAATGGGCCAACATACTTATATTTTTCGCAGTGTTTGCGCTGGCGGGATATGTGAGTGAAACGGCACGCAAACAAAGCTGGCCAAACCGCGGGCCATATAATTTATTCGAAAACTTTTATCGGTTCGGAAGCCTGGTTTTTGGTGGTGGTGATGTTTTAATACCTATGATGTACCAGCAATACGTGGTTCGCCCTTCTACGGAGCGGATAGAAGAAAAAAACCCGGGGGCATTAAAAATTGATAAAAGTGATTTCCTCACCGGTTCGGGCATGGTACGGGCAATTCCTGGTCCTGTTTTTTCCATAGGAGCATACATGGGCGGAATTGCTTTCAGGGAAGATGGATATCAAAAGCAGATACTCGGATGTGTTATTGGATCGGTAGCCTTGTTCCTGCCAAGTTTTTTGCTGGTGTTGTTTTTCTTTCCGGTGTGGCATAACCTGAAAAAGTATGCTGTAATTTACCGGTCGCTCGAGGGCATTAATGCCTCTGTTGTTGGGATTATGGTGGGATCTACTGTCTTCCTGATGAAAGATGTTTCTGTTGATATAACGGTGGGTTCCTTGGTTCCCTTTGCAAATATTATGGTGATAGCAGGTACATTTTCTTTGCTGGCCTTTACCAAACTCAGGCCGCAGTTCATTCCCCTGTTTTGTTTGTTGTTAGGAATTGCGGTAAGCTATTATCACATGTAGAAATGATTTTCTTCTATTAATTCAATTACAGGCTGAGGAGTTAAATAACGAATACTTTTTTTTGATTTTATAAGATGTCTTATTTCTGTTGATGATATTTCAATTAAAGGAGATTTTAATAGTGTGATATTACCGGAGATTGTTTTTTCGGATATTAAATAGCCGGGACGCAGATAAACTATCATTTTCTTTCTAATTAATTGTTCATAATTTTTCCATTTGGCTAAAGATTTGAATGCGTCAGAACCCAAAACAAGATAGAATTGATTATCAGGATAAGTACTTTCAAGATAGTTTAAAGTATCAATTGTGTAAGAGGGCAAAGGGAGGTTAAATTCAATATCACTGCCAATTAAGCGGTTGTCTCCTGCAATTGCTTTTTCAACCATTTGAAAACGTAATTCAGGAGCTAATAATTCCGATTTTTCTTTTAGCGGATTTTGAGGAGAAACAACAAACCAAACCTTATCTGCCAGGAATGTATTCAGAACAGTATTGGCAATAATCAGGTGGCCGTTATGTATGGGATTAAAAGAACCAAAAAACAAACCAATATTCATCAATGTAATGATTTACAGCAATTTATACAAGCTCAACCATTATATTTTCCGCCTCATTCAGCCTTAAGCTTAAGCTGTAACCCGCCACAGCTATAGAGATGGGATCTCCAAGCGGAGCAAACTTTTCTATGTAAATTATTTCACCGGGAATAAGACCCATTTCCATTAGTTTTATTGATATCTCGTCTTTTGAAAAATCAATTATTGTCGCTTGCTGGCCAACTACCAAATCAGATAACTTCATGTAACAAAAATATTTACAAAACTATTGGTATGCGTTGCATTTAACTTTACGAATTTTGAAAGAAATGAATAAAGTATTTCTGCATAGTGCTGACAGGCCTGTTAACCTTGAAAGCAGAAGGGAAGTTAAGCAGCTAATACGTTCCCTTTTTCATGAGGAAGATTATAAACTTGAATGTATTAATTACATTTTTTGTTCAGATGAATACCTGTTACCAGTTAATATTAAATTTCTAAAACATTCAACCCTGACCGATGTAATTACGTTCACCTTTTCCAATCCCGGGGAGCCTGTTTATGGAGAAGTTTATTTAAGCGTTGACCGCATTAAAGAAAATGCAAAATCATTTCATAACAGCTACCAAAATGAATTATTAAGAGTTATGATTCATGGAGCCTTGCATTTGTGTGGTTATACTGATAAGACGAACGAAGCTCAAAAGCAAATGCGAAAAAGAGAAGATCATTATTTAAAGAAAATTAGTTTCACGTGAAGCATTTGTTTGCCTGTTGCCTTTTATTCATTGCTATTTCATGTAAAAGCCAAAAGATGTTGGTGTTTAAAGATGCGGAGGTTATTAACCCAGCGATGAGCAATGAGGCCGTATTAAGTTGGAATGAGAGCCAGGCTGGTTATACGAAACTAACTTCCGATAAAAGAGCTTTTTATTATTGGGCAAACTACAGCAGGTTAAAGCCAAATGCCTTTTATGACAGTGTAGTTGTTCAGTTGGTTCAGGAGTTCCCACAACTAAAGGGAGAAAATTTTGCTTCGCTTAAAACTGATATGAAAAATGCTAATACTCTTCCCTTGCTTTCTTTAAATGAAATGCTGTCACGAATGTCTTCTTATCACGCTAAGGATATTACTGGTAATAATGCTTCACCATCCCATAATTCTTCCAATGGAGATACTTTCGGTGACAGGTTTAAAAAATTTGGTTTAAAAAATTGCGGTGGGGAAAATATAAGTTATGGGTCAGGAAATACGAGTCCATTGTTTATGCTTGTTTTGCTTTACCTCGATATTAATGTGAGTGACTTAGGTCATCGAAAAACCCTGTTAAACCCTTATTATATTATTACCGGTATTTCTATTGAAAAATATAGTAATGGTAATTCCTTCCTTGTGGAAGACTTTGCTTGCAGTCAGCAATAGTTCCACGTGAAATGTCAATAGTATCTTTGCAAAATGTTTTCAGAATATGATGTAATTGTTGTGGGTGCCGGTCACGCGGGTTGTGAGGCGGCAGCTTCTGCTGCGAATCTTGGCAGCAAAGTGCTGTTGATAACGATGAATATGCAAACTATAGCCCAAATGAGCTGTAACCCTGCAATGGGCGGTATAGCAAAAGGCCAGATAGTTAGGGAAATTGATGCGTTGGGTGGATATAGCGGAATTGTTACTGATAAAAGCCTGCTTCAATTTAGAATGCTTAACAGGAGTAAGGGGCCAGCTATGTGGAGCCCAAGAGCACAGAGTGATCGAATGCTTTTTGCAGGTACGTGGCGGCACATGCTTGAACAAACCAAAAACATTGATTTTTATCAGGATTCAGTAAAGGGAATAATTGTAAAAAATAAACAGGCGAAAGGAGTAATTACAGGTCTTGGCCACCATATTGCTTCGAGCGCTGTAGTTATCACCAGTGGTACTTTTCTTAATGGCATAATTCATATCGGGGAAAAAAATTTCGGCGGCGGGCGAATATCAGAAAAGAACTCAACCGGTATCACAGAACAACTGGTTGAGCTTGGTTTCGAAAGCAACCGGCTTAAAACAGGAACCCCTCCCCGTATTGACGGCAGAAGTTTGGATTACTCACTGATGGAAATTCAAAAGGGTGATGATGAGATTACAGGATTTTCTTATTTGGAAATAGAAAAAATTAATCCATCAGCACAATTGCCTTGCTATATAACTTATACCAATACAGAAGTTCATGAAACCCTGAAAACAGGCTTTAAAAAAAGCCCGATGTTTTCCGGACGTATAGGTGGAATTGGTCCAAGATATTGCCCGAGTATTGAAGACAAGATAAACCGGTTTGCCGATCGCGACCGACACCAGATATTCGTTGAACCTGAAGGGTTTAATACAGTTGAAGTGTATGTAAATGGATTTTCAACATCATTACCTGAAGAAGTCCAATACGAAGCAATCAAAAAAATGGATGGATTTAAAAATGCAAAGATGTTCCGGCCGGGGTATGCCATAGAATACGATTACTTCCCGCCCACACAATTAAAACATTCTCTTGAAACGAAATTAATAGATAACCTCTTCTTTGCGGGTCAGATAAACGGAACTACCGGCTATGAAGAAGCAGCTTGCCAGGGACTTATGGCCGGGATAAATGCTCATCATAAAGTTGTTGATAATCAATCTGTTATACTTAGCAGGGACGAAGCTTATATAGGTGTTTTAATTGATGATCTTATTAGTAAGGGAACAGAAGAGCCCTATCGCATGTTCACCAGCCGCGCTGAATTCAGAACACTATTGAGGCAAGACAATGCAGATTTAAGATTAACAGAAAAAAGTTTTCATTTTGGATTAGCAAGCCATGAAAGAGTTGAAAAAGTTTTATCTAAGCAAAAGAATGTAAAAGAAATAAAGTCTGTTTTGCAGAATGTTTCGCTACATCCGGATGAAGTAAATGGATATCTTCAGAAAATAAATTCCTCGTGTATTGATGAAAAGCAAAAAGCAATAAAGCTTGTGCTTCGCCCGGATGTGAATCTGGAAGATATGATTAATGAAGTTCCTGCATTGAATAATAAATTTAGACATTTGCCAAAGGATTCTCTTGAACAAGCAGAAATTCAGATTAAATATGAGCGTTATATTGAAAAAGAGCAAGAGCTTGCACAACGCATGTCAACAATGGAAAATGCTTTAATTCCGGAAACTTTTAATTACGATCGTATTGCTGCACTTAGTGCAGAAGCTTTGCAAAAATTCAAAAGGATTAAACCAAGAACCCTTGGCCAAGCCAGCAGAATTTCCGGAGTAAATCCCAGTGATGTGCAGATACTGATGGTTTACATGGGCAGGTAATCAGGTTTAACTTTTGATTGCACAATAATCTTGCTGCAGTTTGTAATATTACATTTCAACATATTTATTTGAAACTCCCTGTTTTATTTTTTTGTTGCATTTGTTTGATGACCATCTCCGCTCAAAGCCAGGTTGCCTTATCGGGAACTGTTTCAGATTATTTTAGTAAAATGCCTTTGGATGCAGTAACCGTAGAAACCAGTTCGGGCCATTATACTATTAGCGATTCACTTGGACGCTATGAAATTAATACAGAAAAAAAAGATTCAGTTTGGTTTAGTTATCTTAATAAGAAAACCATGAAATACTCTGTAGATACAATAACGCATCCGCAGAGCTTTGATATTGCATTATATATTGATGCACGATGGTTGCCTGAAGTAACTGTTCACACGAAAGATTATAAATTAGATTCTATAGAGAACCGGCAGACGTACGCAAACGTATTCAACTTTAGAAAACCCGGGTTACGATTTTCTCAAAACACGCCTTCAGCCAATAATTATGTTCCGGGAAGTGTAACAGCCGGTCTGGATTTGGATGAAATAATAAACTCTTTTCGTTTTAAGCGAAACCGGGAAATGCTTGCTTTTCAAGAAAGATTATTACAGGATGAACAGGATAAATATATTGATCACCGCTACTCAAAGCTCCTTGTAAAAAAGCTTACAAGCCTTGACGGTAAAGAATTGGAAGACTTTATGAATATTTATCGCCCCAGTTATGAAGAAGTGCTGGCAATGAATGATCTTGAATTAGGTTTTTATATTGAGCAATGCTATAAAAATTATGCATACTTAAAAGAGCACAAGACCAACAATTAATTGATCAATGTTCACTATCAGGCATTTTAGGATTATCCCGATCTTCAGCTTCCTCTTTTAATTTTGCCAGTTTCTTCTGTCCATAAGAAGCTTTTGTTATAACCACGAATAAAACAGGTACAATAAAAATTGCCAGGGAAGTTGCTGCAAGCATACCTCCCAGTACGGTCCACCCAATCGTATTCCTGGCAATTGAGCTTGCGCCGGAAGCAAGTGCTAATGGCAAAACTCCTAACAGGAACGCAATAGATGTCATTAATATCGGCCGCAGACGAAGGCTTACTGCCTGTAATGTTGATTCAACAATTGGTATTCCCCTGTCAACCCTTTCTTTTGCGTATTCTACAATAAGAATTGCATTCTTTGCAGATAAACCAATCAATGTAATCAAACCTATTTGAGCATAAACATTGTTTGTTAAACGGGGAATTAATGTAAGTGTTAGTATCGCGCCGAACACCCCTATTGGCACTGCGAGCAATACAGAAAATGGCACAGCCCAGCTTTCATACAATGCTGCGAGAAACAGGAATACAAACACAATGGAAAGGGCAAATATATAAACGGCGCTCGATCCGGATTTGATCTCCTGTAAAGTTAAACCGGAAAATTCATACCCATATCCTTCCGGTAATTTATCTCCTACACGTTTTAATGCATCTAAAGCTTGCCCGCTGCTGTAACCCTGTTTTGCATTGCCATCAACTTCCGCACTTCTGTAAATATTAAAGTGTGAAATAAGCGGCGCTGTTTCAGTAACATTATAACTAACCACAGTGCTTAACGGAAGCATGTTGCCGGCAGAATTTTTTACATAATAATTTCCTATTTGGGAAATGTCATTTCTGAAATTAGTATCAGCCTGTGCAACCACGTAGAAATTTCTTCCATAAATCGTTAACTGGTTGATGTAGGTGCTGCCCATATACATCTGCATTGTATTATATACATCAGATAAATTAAGGCCAAGTTTTTTCGCTTTATCGCGATCTACATTTACCTGGTATCCCGGCGTATTTGCTGTAAAGAAAGTAAATGCTCCCTGCGGGCTGTTATCAATTTCAGGCTGTTTCTTTAGTTCAGCAACAAAATTGTTTACCACCTTTGAAAAATCTTTAATGCTGTCATTGGATTGCCGTTGCTCTATCTGGATGCTGAATCCACCTGCATTACCCAAGCCCGGAATAGCGGGTGGTTTTACCACAACAATCCTTGCCTGTTTAATTGATGCAAACCGTTTGTTTAATTCTGCAACAATGCCATCTATTTTTTCCGACTCTTTTGTACGTTGATCCCAGGGTTTCAACTGCATAAACATGCTGCCACTGCTGGATTTTATACCACCGGTTAAAAAGTTTAAACCACCTAATGCAGCAACATGCAGCACACCGGGAACTGTTTGTGCCAGCTTCATCATACTGTCAATAACTGTAAGGCTTCGTGTGGTAGAACCGGACTCCGGAATTTCGAAAGTCATTATTAAACGCCCGTCATCTTCTGTTGGAATAAAACCGGTAGGTTTATGCGAAAACAATAATCCATCTGCTACAAAAATGCACACCAATAATATTATAACGAGTGGGGCCCTTTTGATCCATGCTTTCACACCTGAAGTATAGCTTTTGGTAAGTTTTTCAAACCCAACATCAAACTTGTAAAAGAATTTATTTAAACCTTTTGCTTTTTTATCCAGGTGTTGCGGCTTTAATAATAAAGAACATAATGCAGGGGTAAGCGAAAGTGCAATAAAAGCTGAAAGCAAAACGGAAATGGCAATTGTAATAGCAAACTGCTGGTATAATTTTCCAACAATACCCGGCACAAAACCTACCGGCACAAATACGGCAGCAAGTATTAACGCAATTGCTATAACAGGCGCGGTAATATCTTTCAAAGCTTTTGCCGTTGCTTCTTTTGGAGAAAGCCCTTCGGTATCTATATAATGCTGTACCGCTTCTACCACCACAATAGCATCATCTACCACTATACCAATTGCCAGTACAAAACCAAACATGGTAAGTGTGTTAATGGTAAAACCAAGCGGTATAAAAAATATAAACGTGCCTACTATTGCTACTGGAATGGCAAGCACCGGAATTAAAGTAGAGCGCCAGTTTTGAAGGAAAAGAAATACAACTATTGTTACAAGCAATAATGCAATTAATAATGTATGTACAACATCACTGATTGAAACTTTTACTACGGTTACAGATTCAAAAGGAACAGTATAATCAACATCTGCGGGAAAATATTTTTTCATATTCTCCATGGCCTGGTAAACACCATCGGCCGTTTGCAAGGCATTGCTGTTAGGTGCCTGGTAAACCAATAAATAAGAAGCCCTTTTTCCGTCAACAAAAGAATTTGCAGTATAGCTTACTTTGCCTAATTGTACACGCGCTATATCTTTTAAATAAACAATTGAATTATTCTGAGGGCTGGAACGCACAACAATATTTTCAAAATCCTTTTCCGATGTAAGGCGGCTGTTTGTAAAAACAGTGAATTCAAATGGAGTAGTTGAGTTTTGCGGAGGTGAGCCAACAGATCCTGCAGCTACCTGTAAGTTTTGTTCATTAATTGCATTTTGAACATCAGCATACGTTAAACCAAGCTGGGCAAGTTTATCAGGCTCGAGCCAAATACGCATACTGAAATTATCAGCGCGGCTGAATACATCACCCACACCCGGAACACGCAATAACTGGTCGCGTACATAAATGTTCGCATAATTATCCATAAAAGGAACACTATGTGAACCTTTGGGTGAGTAAATAGCTACCAGCATCAAAATGCTTGGATTGCGCTTTAATGTTGTTATGCCTAATTTCTGAACCTGGCTTGGCAATGTTGGGGTTGCAATGCCTACACGGTTCTGAATGTCTAATGCAACAATATCAGGATTTGCACCAATATTAAGCGTGGCAGTAATGCTTGCCTGGCCGTTGTTGGCACTGTTACTTTGCATGTATTCAATGCCCGGCGTACCGTTAACAGATGTTTCAATAGGAGTAGTGGTCGTTTGTTCAACAGTTTGCGCATCCGCACCTGTAAAATTAGCGGTAATAGATACGGTTGGCGGTGTAATATTGGGATATTGGCTGATCGGCATATTAAGAATTGCCAATGTTCCAACCATTACTATTACAATTGAAATTACAATAGCTGTAACCGGTCTTTTAAGAAATACATTTGATGAAGTCTCGCTCATAATTTTTGTTTTAGCTTAACCTTAATTAAGATCAAGCTTTTCATCTTTCTATTTCAATAAACTATCCTGATCATTTTACTACTTAGCCTGTGAAGACTGTGGTGCTTTAAATTTACCTGTGCTTATCGCAGCGCTGTCTCTTAGTTTTTGTACACCATCTGAAACAATAACATCTCCTGCTTTTATTCCATTTTTGATTATAACCATGCCATTTATCTTGTTGCCTAACGTAACTTTTTTCTGTAAAGCAATAGTGTCCTGAACCTGGTAAACAAAAAATTCCCCCAACTGTTCTACTATACATTTATAAGGAATAACAATAGTGTTGGTATCGCTTTTATTCTCAACGCGAACAGACGCTGTAGCACCAACCTTCAACATTTTTTCAGGATTGGGAAAAACTATTCTTGCCCGTATAGTTCCTGTAGCAGCATCAACTGCGCGGTCAAGGAAACTTATATAACCCGGATGCGGGTAAACACTGCCATCTGGCAATGTAACAGTGAATGTTGAATCCTTTTTTGTAGCCCCACTATTAATAAGGCTGGTGAACTTAGGAATCAATACCTGGTCAACTGCAATATCTGCCGCAATAGGATCGTCTGTTGAAACAGTGTTTAACAGTGTTTGCGGATACACAGATGTTCCAACTTTAACCTGCGAAATTCCAATGGTTCCATCTATCGGAGAATAAATAGTTGTGTATTTTAAGTTGGTTTCAACAGCCTGCACATTTGCCTGCGCAGCCGCTACCTGTTGTTTGGCAGCATCAAGATCTGCCAAAGCATCATCTACTGTTTGTGTTGCAATAGCGTCGTTTTTCTGCAATTCAAGATATCGGTCGGCATTCTTTTGCGCTTTTACAAGATTTGCTTTTGCAACATCTACATTAGCCATTGCCTGTCCGTACGAACCTGCATATTGTTGCTGATCTATTGTATATAATTTTTCGCCTTTGTGTATATGATCGCCATCAGTAAAAAATACACCCGTAATGTTTCCTGATACCTGCGGTTTTATATCAACCTGTGTTAATGCAGTTACTGTTGCAGGATAATTATCATAATAAACCGTAGCACCTTCTTTCACAGTATCTGTATTCACACTGGTTGCAGGAGGACGGGTTGGTTGCTGATTGCCTTTATCACCGCAGGAAAATATTGTTGTAATTAATGCAATAAATAAAACAAGTGGTATGAACGTTCTCATGTGTTTAATAAGTTAAAGAGCCTGCTGCTTTTTCAACATCAAGCTTGCTGATTAAAACTTCAAACAAAGCATTTAAATAATTTACCTGGGTAGAGCGCAGATCGCTTTCTGCAACTATTACTTCAAGGTAAGTTTTAACGCCCGACTTATATTGTAAATAAATAGTGTTGTACACGTCATTTGCAAGGTCAAGATTATCATGCTGAACATAATAATCATTTAATGCGGTTTTATAAGTTTCTAATGATTGTGTGTATTCTGTTTGAATAGAATCGCGCAGCGAATTAAAATCATACTGCAACCTGTCTAACTGAAGATTGGCTGCTTTTATCTCCGATGTGCGCTTCCCCCCCTGAAATATGGGAAATCCTAATGATAGACCAATATAGGATGATGGAAAGCTTTTGCTATACAGCTTACCAAAATCGTTGTTGGCATAAGTAAGGTTATAATTTCCGTAAGCTGATAAGGTTGGGATAAAACTCCACTTATAATATTTAAGGTTTGCCTGCAAAAGGCTTTGCTGAGTTTGCAGAATTTTATATTCGATGCGGGAAGTATAATTTACCTGTTGTAATGTATCAAGATAAATTTCACTTACCAACGCTGTACTATCATAATCAAGATTGAAAGAAGAGTCCTGCGGGTAACCCATGAATAATTTCAGCACAGAAAATTGGGCAGTAAGATCGTGTTCGTATTGTTTTTTTTCTGCTACTGAATTATTTAAAGATATCTGTGCACGTTTATAATCTGTTTTATCAACAATACCGGCCTTGTACTGATTATATGCATCCTGAACACTTCTTGATAAACGCGCAATATCCTGGTCAACCAGTTTTATCTGCGAGCGTGAAAGCAACACATTATAAAAGGCTTTGCTTACATTAACTGCAGTGTTTATCTTATTGTTTTCTGTAAATTGTTTGGTCTGTGTTCTTACATTTCCGGCAGTTTGACTTGCCAGCAAAACATCCGGATTAAAAATGTTTTGTGTTGCAGAAAAATAAGCCGTAGAATAATTTTCAGCAGTAAGCGCTGTAACTGCCCCACCTGTAAACCGCTGTACCTGGAAATAATGCTGTATTGTGTAATCAAGGTTTATCTGGGGGTACCAATCTGCCAGTCTTGATTTTATTTCTGCATTTACGATCTGCTCATCCAGCAGAGATTTGCTTACATCAGGCTGATGCGATAAAGCATAATTTACACATTCCTGCAGGGTAGCTGTGGAAGGTAGTGAATCCTTCTTTTGTTGAGCGTCTGCTGAGATGGTAAAAAGAATAAAACTGATAATAACTAGCTGGTGCTTGCTCATAAAATCCTTGGATTCTAAGCTTCTTCAATACAATATTGCATAAGAAGAAACGGAATGAAGGGCAAAAATAATAAATGAAATTAAACAAGTGTTTAATTTTTTAAGAGTGGTTATATTAAATGAGAGGAACAACAATATAACGTTGATGAAACCGTAAACTTAGTTGACCAATTTTCAAAAGTTGTATTTTTATTTTTTAACGATTGATAATGGATATAAAACGTTTGTTCGATTGTATAGATCACCAGTTGGCGCATTTTCCTAAACCGGATATGTTGAATGCAAAAGAGAAAGGAGCATGGAAAAGTTATGGTACGGCAGAAGTAAAAAGTATAGTTGAAGATTTTAGTGCGGGATTAATTGAATTGGGTGTCAGCGCAAACGACGGAAGCGATGAAGGCACAGATAAAATAGGCATCATAAGCAATAATCGCCCTGAATGGATATTTACTGATCTGGCTGTTCAGCAAACAGGCGCAGTGCTGGTTCCGCTTTACCCAACTACAGGTATCAACGAAATACAATTCATATTAAATGATGCGCGTATTCAGTACATGTTTGTAAGCAACAAAGAATTGTATGATAAGATCAGCAGCATTCAACCCAGTGTTCCATCACTAAAAAAAATATTTTGTTTTGATGATATTGATGGCGTTGATAAATGGAACACCATTTTATCATTGGCAACAGACGCCTCAAAGGCAAAACTGGTGGAAATAAAAAGATCCATCTCTCCCGAAAATCTTGCAACCATTATTTATACATCAGGAACAACCGGCACGCCAAAAGGTGTAATGCTTACGCATACGAACATTTATACCTGCGTAATGTATAGCAAGATCAGTTTTCCTTTTGTTGATGCACCTGAATATAAAGTGCTCAGCTTTTTGCCACTCAATCACATTTTTGAAAAAGCCGTTACATACATTTACCTGTTCAGTGGCATTGGAATATTTTATGCGGAAAGTCTTGATACCATTGGCGCTAATCTAAAAGAAATAAAACCCGATGGTTTTACAACGGTACCCCGTTTATTGGAAAAAGTCTTTGAGCGCATAATGACCACAGGCAGCCAGCTTACAGGCATTAAAAAATCTTTATTTTTCTGGAGCGTAAAGCTTGCTGAGAAATATGCAACACCTGAAGCCAATTCTTCCATCTATAAAATGAAACTGGCAATTGCAAACAAACTTGTTTTAAGTAAGTGGAGAGAAGCGTTGGGTGGTAATATCAAATTTATTATTACAGGCGGCGCGGCCTGCCAGGTAAAGTTGCTGCGCATTTTTAATGCCGCTAAAATACCGGTGTATGAAGGATATGGCCCTACAGAGAACAGCCCGGTGATTGCAGTGAACAGGTTTACACCGGACGGACTGGTAATAGGAACTGTTGGCCCGGTAATAGAAGGCATTGAAGTGAAGCTTGAAGAAGACGGGGAGATCTGTGTTAAAGGCTTAACCGTAATGAAAGGTTATTATAAACGCCCCGATCTTACTGCTGAAACCATAACTGACGGATGGCTGCATACAGGCGATATCGGTGAATTTGTAGAAGGTAAATTTCTAAAAATCACCGACAGGAAAAAAGAGATATTCAAAACCAGCGGTGGTAAATACGTAGCGCCGCAGGCTTTGGAAAATATTTTCAAAGGCAGTCCTTTTATTGAGCAGATAATGGTTATAGGCGAAGGCAAAAAATTTGTAAGCGCATTGATTGTCCCTTCATTTACTTACCTTAAAACATGGATGCAGCTGCATAATATTCCTTTCACTACTAATGAAGATGCGGTTAAGAATGCCGAAGTGATAAAAAAATATACTGCAGTAGTCGATGAGATCAACCAGCAGTTTAACCACGTTGAACAAATTAAAAAGTTTGAATTGCTACCTGCAGAATGGAGCCTTGATACTGGTGAAATGACACCCAAAATGAGCCTGAAAAGAAAGGTAGTATTAGAGAAATTCAAAAATGTTATAGATCGTATTTACGATGTTTAGACTTGTTAATTAATTCTGGAATTAAGGAAGCATAATTTCAAACATGAAGGTTTTAGTTTTCGGTCCGTCAGGTGTAGGCAAAACATATATTGTAAAGGCATTGCAGCAATCAGGCATCAATGCTTATGATGCAGATGTTGTTGAAGGCTTATCAGCATGGTATAATCAGCATGGAGAAAAAATACCAACGCCAACATCAGCACATGAAGCACTCACTAATCATTATTCATTTCTGTGGGATAAACAATTTCTTGAAAATTTCTTAGCACAGTTTAATGATGTATACCTTTTTGGCGGCTCAGGGAATACATTCAAGATATTTGATTTGTTTGATAAAGTATTCTTTTTAAAAGAGGATACACAAATTCAAAAAGAAAGGCTACTCAACTCAAGAAAAAATTCTTTAATGGATTTTGGCGCAGGCGAAATGATCACCTGGGGAGATTGGCTTGAACAGGAATCAATAAAAAGAAACATACCTTTTATTGATGGAACGCTTTCACCAAAAGAAGTGTTTGATATTATTAATAAATAAAAACCTCTGCTTTGTTGAACAGAGGTTTTTCATTTGATCAAACAATAGCATCAATACCAGGTATCAGTAGATTTATGAGGGATATTGAAATCTTCCTTCATGATCATTGCGCCCGTAGTACTGTTGTACAACTTCACATAATCAACATAACCCGAACCTCTGAAACCAACAGCAATACGTTTTAATTGGCCGATATTTGTTCCTGTATAATCAACCTGTGTTATCAGCTTTTCACCTCTGTAAACAGAAATGATATGATCTTTTGCAACAAGCGATACAACTTCGTATGAGCTGAATAAATGATACAGGCCTGGAATATCTAACTCTTTATACCTTCCAACACCGAGCTTTGTATTCTTGCTGTAATAACCATTGAATTGAACATATGCAGAATCTTCGCTGCCAAACATATATAGATAAACACTGGCAGTATATTGCGAGTTTGCACTGTCGGTCGGGTTCATAACATTAACGCTCATTTGTACACTGTCTCCATCAACCGCTGCACAATCAGGTGTAGTAAGATCGATCTCTGTTTCGTATGCACTGCGTGCAAATCCTACCGGCACCTTCACGTGTGCATAGCCGTCAAAAATAATTTTGTGCGCTGTTGTGTAAATTGTTCTGTCCGGTGTATTTTGATTAAATATTCCATACCAGTCACTTCTGCAAACTGTATCGTCAACAACAGCATTTGAAGTATTTTTTGATGAAAGAGATGATGTTTCGATTGATTCTTTTTTGCAACTGTAAATACCAAGAAGAAGCACCAGTAAGGTGCAGGTAAGATTGATCTTTTTCATAGATAATTGTTTTTTCAAATTTAATACAGCATAAAGACTTGCCTTGTAAATTTTATATGAAGTTTACAAGTTCCCGGCATGATTGCCTTTTTAAATCATGATGTTTGTAATTGCAGAATTTCAATTATCTATTCAGCCTTAATTACACTTGTTCTTGCGCTTTCACCATTTTCATTAATCGCTTCTATTTGAAAGTAGTAAGGTTGATCTCTGTCCATCGCGCTGAAATAATATTCATTCACATTATACACCATAATGCTTGTATATAATTTATCGGGTGCAATACCTGTGTAAATAACATAAGCATACGCATCATTACTTTGTTGCCATTTCAGCCATGCATTTCTGCGTTCGGTATCGCCGCGCAATACAACAAAATGTTTTACAGTGTCAGGCTTTGTATCATTACTATTTCCAAATACACGCAAACCGCTGATGGCAAATTTTCCATCGGCCATATGAATGTTTTCAAGCTTGATATAACGTGCTAATGTTGGGTCAGGAAATTCAACATAATCATGCGGTACATCTGTTTTGTTACTGCTTTTATCAACCAGTACCTTCCATGTTTTTCCATCTAATGATGAATACAATTTATACTGATGATAAATAGTTGTTGACTTACCGAGAATATCTGCATCCTGGTCGGCATAATTAATCTGGATAGCTTTTACAGTATCAACATTTCCTAAATCAGATTGAATCCATTCACCTTTGTTTGCTGTTTTTGCACACCAATATGTTTTGATGCTTTCATCCACTGCATTGTTCGGTTCATAATTGCCATATGTTGAAGAAACCATAACGGGCTTGTTATAATTCAGCAACATCCATCGCGTAAAATTTCCTTTGATATGATCTTCGTCTTTATGTGATGGCAGATAAGTTGGATAATCACCAAATGCAGTATTGCAATACAAAATATCATCTTTATCAAAGCCGGCAGGCCATATACCAATGCGGCGCTCAAAATTATTTTTTATGTTGATGATCATCGTGCTTACATGCCACCAGTTGCCATATACATCCTGGTATGTTGCCCCGTGGCCTGCGCCTGTTGCAAAGCCACCGGGCTTATATGAAAATGGATTGTGTGATTGATAAGTGAATGGTCCAAGCGGGTTATCACTTGTATAAACACCATCACCATAACCGCTGAACTCTGTGCCAGGTGCACCGTATTGCAAATAGTATTTGTTGTGGTACTTCGTCATCCAGCTGCCTTCAATAAATGGTTTGAGAAATGTATTGTCGTGATATTCGCCAAAGCGTTCCCAGCCGTGGATCGTATCGTTCAAATGCAACAAAGAATCACGTACACCAATCGGCTGAAATGTTTTTCTGTCTATTTCCTGTCCCATAGTTGGATATGTATTGCTTGAACCAAAATAGATATACAATTTGCCATCATCGTCTGCTAAAAACCCGGGGTCCCATGCGCCCACTTTAAAAGAATCTGTTGCATATTTCCAGTCATCAACTGTTGGATTGGTGCTCATCCATAACGGAAACGCTTGTGTATAAGTCGAACCAATTACGATCATTGTATCATGCAGCACTGCAACAGCAGGCGCACACAATTCATCATACACATTGGCACCAGGCTTTAAAAATTTGCGCGGAATAAATTTCCAGCGCAACATATCATCGCTCCACCAATAACCCCATTGATTGGTAGAGAACAAAAAATATTTATCCTTATACAAAACAATCACAGGATCTGCCGTTGCGCGATGCCTTCCTTGTTCAGAAAAATTTGGAATAGGCGTAAAACCATAATCTATGTTGATGGGATTGCAATAGGTTTTTTGTTGCGCATACAATTGTGGGAAACAAAAAAATATCATCACAATAAAAAATGCAATCGTTTGTTTTCTTATTAGCATTACAATCAGTTTAAATTTAGAAACATAATCGTGATACAAAAATATTTATCCTTTATTTGTGACACGCAATAATCAAATTGTAAGAAACCAAAGTCAATATGCCGGAAACAAAAGAAAATACGTCATTAGTAAAATTAAATCCTATTATAACAAAGCCGGGTACATCAAAATCAATTTTTATTATCGGCACATTGTTTTTCATTTTCGGTTTTGTAACATGGGTGAACAGCACATTAATTCCATACCTGCAGATTGCATGTGAACTGAATACATCGCAGGCTGTTTGGGTAACATTTGCATTTTATATTTCTTATGCTGTGATGGCTTTTCCTTCATCATGGGTGATCAATAAAGTAGGTTTTAAAAACGGGATGATGTATGGCTTATTGGTAATGGCAATTGGTGCATTAATTTTTATTCCTGCAGCACATCAACGCACATTTGGGTTATTCCTTACAGGATTATTTGTAATTGGTATCGGCCTCGCATTATTGCAAACAGCATCCAACCCTTACATCACTATTCTTGGCCCGATTGAAAGTGCCGCAAAGCGCATGAGCATTATGGGCGTTTGTAATAAAACAGCCGGTGCAATCGCACCATTAATAATGGGTGCTATTTTATTAAAGGACATGAATGGTTTTGAAGCAAGTCTTAAAACATTAAGCGCAGCAGATAAAGCTGCAAAGCTTGATGCATTGGCATCCCAGGTTATTATGCCGTATAGTATTCTTGCTATTGTGTTAGTGGTACTGGCAATTATGATACGGCTTTCCTCTTTGCCGGATATTCAAACAGAAGATGAAATCAATAATGTTGCCGCAGGCAAACAGCGAAACTTTTTTTCATATACCTATTTGCTGCTAGGCTTTGTTGCTTTGTTTTTATATGTTGGCGTTGAAGTTATGGCCGGCGATATTATACAGGTCTATGGAAAAGAAATAAATATTCCCTTAGACATTGCAAAACATTTCACTACTTATACTATGATCGCAATGCTTGCATCTTATTTATTGGGCATTGCATTAATTCCAAAATATGTAAGCCAGGAAAAAGCTTTGCGCGTTGCAGCGATACTCGGTGTTATTTTTTCGCTGGGTGCAATTTTCACTTCAGGCTATACATCTATTATGTTCATTGCTTTACTTGGTTTCGCCAATGCACCTGTCTGGCCTGCATTGTGGCCCCTCGCAATTGATGGCCTTGGAAAATATATTAAAACAGGTTCTGCTTTGCTGATCGTTGGTATTGCCGGTGGCGCCATTCTGCCGAAAGTCTGGGCAATATTGGGTGAGTATGTTGGATTACAACAGGCGTTCTGGATAATGATTCCTTGTTATCTCTATATTTTTTATTATGCTGTTGCCGGGAATAAAATTGGTAAGAGAGTGAAGTAAATTTTTTGGTTACCGGCATTCGTATTTCATGGCATCACCCCGAATTTTTTCGGGACCTCGCAACACTTGTGCTGCATATCATTACGCTTCTCCGATTTTATGTCATTTGTCAACAATTTTTTTCTCCCCTTTTAGAGATGGAGGCTAACTTGCGTCCATGCAGGATTATTTGAAAGGATTGAACGAACCTCAACGTGAAGCAGCAACACATATCAACGGACCTTTAATGATAGTCGCCGGCGCAGGTAGCGGCAAAACAAAAGTGCTTACCACGCGTATTGCACATTTAATGGCGAACGGTGTTGATGCATTTAATATTCTTGCGTTAACCTTTACCAATAAAGCTGCTGCCGAGATGAAGGAACGCATACAAAAAATTCTCGGCAACAATGAAGCGCGCAATTTATATATCGGAACTTTCCACAGCGTGTTTGCAAGAATTTTAAGGGCAGAAGCGCATCGCATTGGGTATCCAAACAACTTTACTATTTATGACACAGACGACAGCCGCTCTGTTATAAAAACGGTAGTGAATGAATTAAACCTTGATGATAAATTATACAAACCGAATGTTGTTCATAACAGGATTTCTTCCGCAAAAAATGCATTGGTTGGTCCTGATGAATATGCAAACGATTCTTACATTCAGCAGGAAGATGTGCGCGCGAATCGTCCTGCAATAGCGCAGGTGTATAAGGCATACAATGCGCGTTGCTTCAAGAATGGTGCAATGGATTTTGATGATCTTTTATTTAAGATGTATGAACTGCTGCGCGATTTTCCTGAAGCACTACATAAGTATCAGCATAAGTTTAAATACATTTTAATTGATGAATACCAGGATACGAATCCTGTTCAATACCAGATAACAAAATTGCTTGCGGCTGTGAATGAAAATATTTGTGTGGTGGGTGATGATGCGCAAAGCATTTACAGTTTTCGCGGCGCAACCATTGAAAATATTTTACAGTTTCAAAAAGATTATGATGATGTAAAAGTGATAAAGCTTGAGCAGAATTATCGCAGCACACAAAGCATTTTGAATGTGGCGAATGAAGTGATCAAAAACAACAAAGCCCAGTTACCAAAAAAATTATGGACAGAAAATGCGCATGGTGAAAAAATAAAACTCGTGCGCACGATGACAGATAATGAAGAAGGTAAGTATGTGGCAGATACTATACAGGAACAAAAACTGCGCAATCATTATTACAATAAAGATTTTGCTATTTTATATAGAACAAATGCACAAAGCCGTGCGTATGAAGAAAGCCTTCGCCGTATGGGAATTAATTATAGAATTTATGGCGGTATCAGTTTTTATCAGCGAAAAGAAATAAAAGATTTTCTTGGGTATTTACGTGTAATTGTGAACACAAGAGATGAAGAAGCATTGCGCCGCATTATTAATTACCCGGTGCGCGGCATTGGCAAAACATCAATAGAAAAAATTGTAATTGTTGCCAACTTGTACTGCAACATCATATGCATTTTTTTGTTGCAGCATGCTTTGAAAGTAACGGATCATCGTTACAAAAT
>JABDFS010000011.1:0-6828 GCA_013286425.1 Bacteroidota bacterium | reverse complement strand
GCTTACACGTGCAGGCGAGTTTGGTTTTAAATCAGGAACTTTAGAAGCACTGCAAAATTTTGTAACGATGATCCGTTACTTTCAAAGCATGCTGCAACAAAAAAATGCATATGATGTTGCAGTACAAGTTGGCAAGCATACAAATTTTGTAAAAGAATTATTCAATGATAAAAGCACGGAAGGTTTGGCAAGATATGAGAACGTGCAGGAATTGCTTAACTCAATAAAAGAATTTATAGAAAGCCCAAGCAATGAAGAAGGTGAAGTGGGCGATAAAGGATTGGGCGCTTACCTTCAACAAATAACATTGTTAACCGATGCTGATGAGAAAGATGAAAATGCTGATGTTGCAAAATTGATGACGATACATTCTGCAAAAGGTTTGGAATTTCCTGTTGTGTTTGTTGGCGGTTTGGAAGAAACATTATTTCCAAATGCGATGAGCATTAATACGCGCGAAGAACTTGAAGAAGAACGTAGATTATTTTATGTTGCTGTTACACGTGCGCAAAAACATTTGTATCTCACATATGCCAACGCACGCTATCGTTTTGGCAGCTTAACACAAAATGAACCGAGCCGTTTTTTGGATGAACTGCCGGAAGCTTTTTTGGACAGAACTTTTGCAGGTGGGGGTGCACGAAATCAGGCCAGTTTCAACAATATGGGTTCTGCTTTTCAAAGAATGCATCGCGGGTTTGAAAATCAATCAACGGGCAACAGTCAACGGGCAACAACAAAGCAAACATCTTTACCAACAGGCTTAGGTAATAAGCCGCCACAAACAGTTCAGCATATACCTTCAAAAGATTTTGTACCAAGTGATACAACCAGTTTACAGGAAGGTCAAAAAGTAGAGCATCAGAAATTTGGTTATGGATTGGTTACGAAACTTGAAGGCAGTGCACACAATCCAATCGCAACAGTAAAGTTTGAATTGAATGGCGAAAAAAAGATCATGCTCAACTATGCAAAACTAAGAATTGTTGAGTAGTGATTAACTCATAGCTCAAACCTCAAACCTCGCAGCTATTTATTGAAGATTTATCTGGTAGTCCGTGTTTTTATTCTTCGGTAAATAACGTTCCGGTACTTCAATATTTTTTGCATTGGCATCCCAAAAAATACTTACGATATAATACCGTTGGCCATCAAAATACAATTGAATGTTGTTAATACCTTTTGTTATTTCCTGTTCGCCATCTTTGTTTGTGAAATGCAATTCATACGTTGATAAAATCTGCGTGCCTGCTCCGAAAGTGTTTGCAATACGATAGAGTTCTTCTTCATTAAAACCAATATCGGCTAATCTTGTTTTATTACGGTCTGCATATTCCTGCGGAGTAATACATCTTAATGCAGAGCTGCTGTCTTTAGCCGGAACAGCAGAGTACATGCGCGCATTTTCAGCAAACAAATTTTTAAATGCATTCCAGTTTCTTTCTTCACCAACAGGTCCGGAAATAGCATCGTATAAAGAATGAATGATGCCATCAACCGTACTTAGATGTCCTGCTGTATCGATATTATTATTTTGACTGAAAGATTTGCCTGCAAACATGAAAATGACAAATAATAAAACAAGCCTGTATTTCATCTCGTAAATATTTAAACCTTTTGAGATTTAATAAACGAATGAATGTTTAAAGGCAATATTTAAAAAGAACTTAAAATATTGAAGCTATCATCAGAAAATATCTTCCAGCTCTTTTAAATGATGAATGATGAAGGTTGGTTGTATATATGTTGTTTCATTAATGTGATTTACGAAAATCGTATCCAATCCGGCACTCATTGCGCCTTTAATATCGGCTTCAATATTATCGCCGATCATTATGCTTTCTTCAACATTTGCGTTTGCAGCTTTCAATGCAAATTCAAAAATTTCTTTATTGGGTTTTAAACTGCCCGCCTGTTCAGAAGTAATTACTTCTTTGAAATAATTTGTGAGATTGCTATGCTTCAATTTACTGTGCTGAATATTTTCAAACCCGTTTGTTATTAAATGCAGCACATAATTTTTGCTGATGAGATAATCTAAAATTTCGATTGTATAAGGAAATAGATTTTTTCGGTTAGGCAAGCCATCTAAAAAATCTGCAGCCATAGCTCTTGCCAAAACTTCATCTGCAATTTTAAAATCGAGTAATGCAAGCCAAACACGTTTCCAGCGCAACTCATCCTGTTTAATAAAACCTTTTGTATAACGGTCCCATAAGCGTGTGTTGTGATAAGAATAGCGGCTGAAGAAAAGATCGAAATCATCAATACCTTTTTGTTGTAACGAATGTGTTTTATACAATTCAGAAAAAGTTTCTTTGGCATTAGCTTCAAAATCCCACAAAGTATGGTCAAGATCAAAAAACAGGTGTTTGTATTTAATTCTCTTCAACTGTAATTAATTAATTTTTTATTTATAGTTTAAGCTGCAAATTACACAACAAAAAATGCAATTATGGCTTTTCAGAACACCCCTTTAGGGGATGGGGGCATGAATGTTATTATCACGGGTGCATCAAAAGGATTGGGAAAAGCACTCGCTGAAAAATTTGCAGCAGCAGGCAATACACTTTTGTTATGCTCGCGTAATGAAGACACATTGCTTACAACCCAGCAAGAGTTGTTGCTGCAATTTCCGCAAAGCACAATTAAAGTGATGGCGGTTGACATCAGCAAAAAAGAAAATGCAATCGCTTTTGGAAAGTTTTGTTTGCAAAATGGAACGCCTGGTATTTTAATTAACAATGCAGGCAGCTTTTTACCGGGAAGTATTTACGAAGAGGAAGATGGCACATTTGAAAAAATGCTTGAAACAAATTTGTACAGCGCTTATCACTTAACAAGATCTGTTTTAACGGGGATGATGGAAGCAAAACAAGGCCATATTTTCAATATGTGTTCAACGGCTTCTATTGCATCTTACAGCAATGGTGGCAGTTACAGCATCAGCAAATTTGCATTGCTTGGATTAACAAAAAATCTTCGTGCAGAATTAAGATCATACAATATAAAAGTTACAGCAATAATCCCCGGCGCTGTATACACAGATAGCTGGAGTGGCAGTGGCGTGAATCCTGAAAGAATTATGCAGGTTGATGATGTTGCAAACATGGTGTATGCAGCTTCATTTCTATCACCACAGGCTTGTGTTGAAGAAATTTTACTGCGCCCGCAGTTGGGAGATTTGTAGTAGTAATCTTATACATCATTCCTGCAACCAATGGCACTAAAATAAAGTTTGTAAAGATCAGGCTTGAATAAGCATGTTATAAAAAATTTGCCACGAATACACTAATATAAATTCGTGCATTCGTGGCAACACTAGTATAATTATTATTACTCAAAACTTACTCAGTACTTCTCTTGCAATAACTATTTTCTGTATTTCAGATGTGCCTTCGCCAATCGTGCACAATTTCGAATCGCGATAAAATTTTTCGACAGGAAATTCTTTTGTATAACCATTGCCGCCAAAAATCTGCACTGCATCATTCGCAACTTTTACGGCAACTTCACTTGCATAATATTTTGCCATTGCTGATTCAAGTGTAACTTTTTTATGTTGATTCTTTAATTCACAAGCACGAAGAATCAGCAATTCTGCCGCATCAATTTCGGTTGCCATATCTGCCAGCTTAAAACTGATAGCCTGGAAATTTGAAATCGGCTGATCAAACTGGTAACGTTCTTTACTATACTTTGCTGCCGCTTCAAAGGCTCCTTTTGCAATACCTAAAGCAAGGCTTGCAATCGAAATTCTGCCGCCATCCAACACATACATAGATTACTTTTGCGCCCCTCTAAGCGGATGTGGCGAAACTGGCAGACGCACCAGACTTAGGATCTGGCGCCGCAAGGCATGTAGGTTCGATTCCTATCATCCGCACACTTTAACCCCCCTAACGGGGGTTTTTTAAAACCTCTTTCTCATTGAAGACAGAGCATAAACTAAAGTAAATGGCAACAATAACACGCGAAAATATCGGTAACCTTAACGATAAGCTAACCGTAAATCTTTCAAAGGAAGATTATATGCCTTCTTTTGAAAAAAGCCTGAAAACCTACGCAAAAAATGCAAACATTCCGGGTTTTAGAAAGGGTATGGTTCCATCAGGATTGATCAAAAAAATGTACGGGCAATCTGTTTTTACAGAGGAAATCCTGCGTACAGTTGAAAAGGAATTGAATGAATATGTTGCAAAGGAAAAGATTGACATACTTGCACAGCCTTTACCTTTTGAAAATGACAGCCGCACTTTGGATATAAATAATCCTGGTGATTATGCATTTGCTTTTGAAATTGGTTTGAAGCCTGATCTGAATATCAACGTTGATGACCTTAAAGGGACTTTTTATAAAATACAGGTTACCGATGAGGCGATTGAAGATGAACTTAACCGCATCCGTTCACGCTATGGTAAAATGACAGAGCCTGAAACGGTAAGTAATGAAGAAGAAGTGCTAAATGTAAAATTCACGGAAGCTGATGCAGAAGGAAATGCTGTTGAAGGTGGTATTGAAAAAGATAATTCACTACTGGTAAAATATTTTACACCTGAAGTTCAGCAGCAATTAATGGGCAAAAAGAAAGATGATACCATCTTAATCCAATTGACTAAAGCTTTTGAAGATAAAGAAAGAGACTTCGTAATGGAAGATCTTGGTTTGGATAAAGCAGACGCTGCAAATGCTGAAAAATTCTTCAATCTTGCCATAACTAAAATTGGTTTTGTAGAGAAAGCTGAATTGAATGAAGAGCTGTTTAAATCTTTATACCCGGATGGAAAAGTTACCAACGAAGAAGAATTGCGCAATGCAATAAAAGAAGAAATTCAGAAATATTACGATAAGCAAAGCAGCAACCAGTTGCAGGACCAATTGTATCATGAACTGGTTGACCATAATCAAATATCATTTCCTGAAAGTTTCTTAAAACGCTGGCTGGAAAAAGGTGCTGAAGAACCAAAAACTGCTGAAGAAGCAGAAAAAGACCTGCCAACTTTTCTTAACCAGTTAAAGTGGACATTGATCAGCAGCAAGCTTATCAATGAAAACAATATAACAGTGCAGCCTGAAGAAATTAAAGAGTATGCACGCAGGCAAATTGCCAGTTATATGCAGGGACAAAGTTTTGGAGATATGCCCTGGCTGGATGAATATGCAAACCGTATGATGAACGATAAAAAGTTTGTTGATGAAACCTACATGCGCCTTCAAACAGAAAAACTTTTTGACCTGCTTGAAAGCAAAACACAAAAAACAGAAGAGCCAATTACGTTAGAAGAGTTTCAGCACAAACATCATCATCATCACCATTAATCTAACAGGTTTACTTTTAAATATCAGTACAAATGCAGCTTAAACACAGCTGCATTTTTGTTGATGAACACCTGTGGAAAAGTACAGCCTTTATCTGCACTTTATCTGTCTAACTTTGAATTATGAAAATATCACAGTCGCAGCTTGATAAGCTACAGCAATTACTTTCAGAAAGTGGTTATATCATTCGTTATGAACGTGGCACTTTTCAAAGCGGCTGGTGTTTGCTGGAGCAAAAAAAGATTGTTGTATTAAATAAATTTCTTGACACCGAAGGAAGGATAAATACACTGCTTGATCTTATTCCTCAAATAACCATCGAGTTTGATAAGCTTACACTTGAAAGCCAGAAGTTATATTCTGAAATAATTCAATCTACACAACAGGCAGTGATGGAATTTTAATTAACTGTTTTGATGAAGTAGATTTGCTTTGTGCAGTTTCCTCAATTAAAAATTACCTTTCTTGGCACCGGAACCAGTACCGGTATTCCTATGATAGGATGCACCTGTGCAGTTTGTACATCCACCAATGCCAAAGACAAACGTTTACGTTCGAGTGTTTTGATCGAATCGCCAACTACTACTATTGTTATTGATACAACGCCCGACTTTCGTTACCAGATGTTGCGCATTCACAATATAAAACTTGATGCTGTTTTATTTACACACCCGCATAAAGACCATATTGCCGGTCTTGATGATGTGCGTGCATATAATTTCTTTCAGCAAAAACCAATGGATGTTTATGCAAATGCTTTAACGGCCGAAGCATTGAAGCATGAGTTTGCTTATGTGTTTGCTGATAAAAAATATCCCGGCGTGCCGGAAATTAATTTATATACAATTGACGAAACTGCTTTTACCATCGGGGATATACCTATACAACCTTTTACGGTCTGGCATCATAAAATGCCTGTGTTTGGATTCAGGTTTGGAAAATTTACCTATATTACCGATGCAAATAAGATTGAAGACCAGGCAAAGGAAAAGATAAAAGGTTCTGATACGATTGTATTAAATGCGTTGCGCAATGAACAGCATATTTCTCATTTTACATTGAATGAAGCTATAGCGCTGGTGCATGAGTTGCAAATTCCAAATGCATATTTTACACATATCAGCCACCAGTTGGGAAAGCATGATGACGTTGAAAAAAAATTACCGCCGGGCATTCATCTTGGTTACGACGGATTGCAACTAACTATATAAACTGCATATAAAACCCTCCCTTTATGAATAAAACCCACTTAAAAGATTGGTTCATTTTTACCGGTAAAGACAGGCGTGCTGTTATCATTTTGCTTTGCCTTATCAGCTTTATTATTGTGCTTCCGTATTTTGTTCCTTCAAAGAACCCTGAGATACATATTGACAAAGAATTGCAGGCAGAGTTGGATGCATATAAAGCTGAGCAACCGCAAAACGATATTCAATCAAAATTTATTAATGTTAGTGATACAACGGTAAAAGATACTGTAACAAAAACGCTTTTTTATTTTGATCCGAA